>DATBIC010000156.1:0-11889 GCA_036557145.1 Gaiellaceae bacterium | reverse complement strand
GCAGATGGCGACCGGGACGTTCTCAGCCCGCTACATGCGCCTCTGGTACCGCGACCGCGTGCTCAAGGCGGTGCTCGCCTGGCTGCTCGGCACGCTCACGTTCTCCTACGCGTTGCTCCGCCGCACCGACACGGGCAAGGTCCCCAACCTCGGGGTGTCGCTCGCCGGCTTCCTGGTGATCGTGGGCCTGACGCTCTTCCTGCTCTTCCTCGACCGGTTCGTCCATCGCCTTCGGCCCGTCGCCGTCGCCACGATCGTCGCCGCCGCCGGCCGCTCGACGTTCGAGCGCTCGACCGCAGCCGTCACCGATGCCGATCTCGCGATCGCCGGCGAGCGTCCCGCGCTCGCCGTCTCCGCGACGGAGCCGGGTGTGATCCAGGCGTTCGACCGGGACGGGCTCGTGCGCTTCGCCGAGCGGCACGACATCGTGATCGTGCTGCCGCACGCGGTCGGCGACTTCGTGTCGAGGGGGACGACGCTGATCCAGGCTCACGGCGACGAGCTTCCCGACGCTGCGAGGCGCGAGCTCCTCGGGATGGTCGCGCTCGGCGTCGAGCGGACGATCGAGCAGGACGCGGCGTTCGCCATCCGGATCATGGTGGACGTTGCGAACAAGGCGCTGTCGGCGGCGATCAACGACCCGACCACGGCGGTCCAGGTGCTCAACCAGCTCGGCGACACGCTGGGAGCGCTCGGCCGGGTGCCGAAGCTCACCGGCATCACCGCCTTCGGCGACCGCGAGGGCCGCGTCCGCGTGCTGATGCCCGCGCACCGCTTCGAGGACATGCTGTCGCTCGCCGTGACGGAGATCCGCGAGTACGGAGCGGGGTCGATTCAGGTGATGCGGCGCCTGCGGGCACTGCTCGACGATCTGCGCGAGTCGGTGCTCGACGAGTACGTGCCGCTCGTCGACGAGCAGCTCGCACGGCTCGAGGCGACGGTCGCGGACCGGTGGGGCGAGCGCGTCGATCACGAGCTCGCGCGCGTCGCCGACCGCCAGGGCATCGGCGGACCGCCCACACTCGTCGGGCGGCTCGCGCACGCGACCACGGTGCCTGGCACCGAGGTGCCAGGCACAAGCCCTTCGACCTAAGCGACGGCGAGCTCGATGACGTCGTCCATCCGCTCGATCCCCTCGCCGCGGTGGGTGACCAGCAGGACGGTCGCGTCGCCGGCGGCGTCGAGGACGTCGTCGATCAGCGCGGTCGCCGTCGCCGGGTCGAGGTGGGCAGTCGGCTCGTCGAGCACGAGCACCGGCGCGTCGGCCAGCAGCGCGCGCGCGACGACCAGCCGCTGGCGCTGGCCGCCAGACAGCTCCCGTCCCTGCTCGCCGACGAGCGTGTCGAGGCCGTCGGGCAGGCCCGCGACCCAGTCCCAGATCCGGGCGCGCCGCAGTGCCTCCTCGAGCGCGCCGTCGTCCGCCTCCGGCTTGGCGATGCTGAGGTTGTCGCGGATCGAGGTCGAGAAGAGATGCGAATCCTGTCCGGCCACGGCGACCAGGCGCCGCACGTCCTCCTGCCGGTACTCGCGCGCGTCGCGGCCCGCGATCAGGACTCGCCCGGCCTCGGGATCGAGGAAGCGGAGCAGCAGGTTCGCGACCGTGGACTTCCCGGCGCCGCTCGGGCCGACCAGCGCCACGCGGCCTCCCGGCTCGAGCCTCAGCGTAAAGCCGTCGAGTGCGGGCTCGTCCTCGGGCGCGTAGCGCGCGCGCACGCGGTCGAGCTCGATCGAGACGCGGCCGGTCGGTCGCGGAGCAGGCTCGAGGGGGTCGGTCACGGCCGGCTCGTGGTCGACGAGCTCGAGTACCCGTCGTCCCGCGGCCGCGGTCGCGGCCAGGCGGCGGACGGACTGGGCCAGCGGCTGCACGGCTTCGAACGACGCCAGCGCGAGCAGCGCGAGCGCCGCGATCGCGGTCCGGTCGAGCCGGCCGCCGGCGTGCGCGGTGACCGATGTCGCGAGCACGCCGGCGACCGTCAGTCCGGTCACCGCGAGCAGCAGACCGTCGGCCGCGCCGTCGGCGAGCGCCGCGCGCCGCTGCAGCCGCGTCAGCGCGCGGTCGGCGGCGCGGACGCGGTCGATGCGATCTGTTTCCTGCCCGAAGACGGCGAGCTCGGCGGCGCCTGTGAGCAGCTCGACGAGCTCCGACGACAGTCGGCCGCGCGCCTCGGCCTGGCGGCTCGCCGCGCGCCGGTCGAGCGCATTGGCGGCCACCGGCACCGCCGCGCCGCCGAGCACGAGCCCCGCCGCGAGCAGGGCTCCCGCCGCCGGAAGCATGATCGTCGCCGCCGTGACCGCGGCCCCGGCTGCGCCGACGGCGGCGAGCAGGGGGACGACGCCGCGCAGCTGCACGTCCTGCAGCGCGTCCACGTCGTCGACGCAGCGGGAGAGGAGGTCGCCGCGCCGGTAGAAGCGGAGCTGCGTGGGGGCGAGCGGCTCGATGCGACGGTAGACCTGCACGCGGATGCGCTGCAGCGACCGAAACGCGACATCGTGGGAAGCGAGACGCTCGAAGTACCGCGCCACCGGTCGTGCGAGCCCGAAGAAACGGACGCCGACGATCGCGACGGTGAGCGCGAGCACCGAGGGATGCTCGGCGGCCCGCGAGATCAGGTAGCCGGCCGTCGTCATCAGTCCGATCCCGCACACGACCGTCGCCGTCCCGAGTAGCGCCGCGAGCGCCACCCGGCCGCGAGGTGCGCGCGTCAGACGGAGCAGCCGCCGCGTCATGCCGCCACCGGCTCGCGCTGCTCGGCGGCCCGCCCCTGCGCCAGCAGGATCGCACGGTCGGCAAGACGCGCGAGCTCGGGGCGGTGGGCGATCAGGAGAACCGTCTTCTCGCCCCGCTGGCGCTGGATCACCTCGGCGACCAGCGCGGCGCTCTCGGGGTCGAGATCGGCGGTCGGCTCGTCGAGGACGAGCAGCGGGGCGTCGCGGACGAGCGCGCGGGCAAGCGCGATCCGGCGTCGCTCGCCGGCCGAGAGCGGGCGCCCGCCGTCGCCGATCGTCGTCGCGTAGCCGTCAGCGAGGCGGGCGACGAACGCATCGGCGCCGGCGAGAACCGCTGCAGCGCGGACGGCATCGTCGCGCGCGTGTGGGAGGCCGATGCGGATGTTGTCGGCGACCGTGCCGCGGAAGATCGTCGGCGCCTGCGGCACCCACGCGAGCTGCCCGCGCCACCGCTCGAGGTCGCACTCGGCGAGGTCGACGCCGCCCGCCGAGACCGTTCCGGCCGTGGGTTGCGCGAGGGCGAGCACGAGGTTCGCGACGGTGCTCTTGCCGGCGCCGCTCTCCCCGAGCAGCGCGAGCGTCTCACCCGGCTCGAGCGTCAGGTCGAGCCCGTCCAGGACGAGCGCCGGGCGCGCCGGGTAGGCGAAGCTCACGTTCTCCAGCCGGACCGGAGCATCGGCCGGGCTCGGCGTCGGGAGACGCCGCGACACGTTCCGCGTGGGCCGCTCGTCGAGCAGCGCGAGGACGGCGTCGGCGACGGCGAGCCCGTCGGCGCCGGTGTGGAAGCTGGCGCCGAGCTGCCGGAGCGGCGCGTACAGCTCCGGGGCGAGCACGAGCACGACGAGCCCCGCCTGCAGCGTGAGCCCGCCGTCGACCAGGCGCACGCCGACCACCACCGCGACCAGCGCGACGCCGATCGTCGCGGCGAGCTCGAGCACCGATCCCGAGAGGAACGCGACGCGCAGCGTCCCCATCGTCGTGGCGCGGTAGCGGTCGCTCGCCTCGGCGATCTTCGCCGCCTGACTCTTGCTGCGGTTGAACGCGCGCAGCGTGGGGAGCCCACGCAGGACGTCGAGGTAGTGCGACGACAGCAGGCGCAGCGCCTGCCAGCGCTCGCGCGTCCGCTCCTCGGTAGAGCGGCCGATCAGCCACATGAACACGGGCACGAGCGGCAGCGTCAGCAGCATCACGAGTGCCGAGGCGAGGTCGATCGCGGCGACCCAGACGACGATCGCGAGCGGCGTGATGCACGCGAGCACGAGCTGCGGGAGGTAGCGGCCGAAGTAGGCGGCGAGCGGATCGATCCCCGAGACGGTTGCGGTGGCGATCTCGGCCGTCTCGACGCCGTCGAGGGCAGCCGGCGCGACGCGCAAGCGCTGCTCGACGAGGGAGGAGCGCAGACCCGAGAGGACGGAGGTGGCGGCGCGGCGGCCGGCGACCTCGAAGGCCCAGGCGAGCGCCCCGCGGGCGACGAACACCGCCGCGAGCGCGACGACCTCCCACTGGACCCGGCCGAGCGAGGCGCCGTCGAACGACTGCGAGACGACCCACGCGAAGAGCGTCGCCTGCGCGAGCACGAGCAGCGTCGCCGCCGCGCCGATCGCCACGTCCACCCCGAGCAGCACCCGCACGGCGCGCGCGCGGCGGAGGAGACGCGGGTCGAGCGCGCGCACGAGCTACACGCCGGCCGGCTCGCCCTCGAGCCGGTGGCGGAACACGTGGTACGTCCAGCCCTGGTAGAGGAGCACTACCGGCAGCACCACGAGCGCGACGACCGAGATGACGCCGAGCGTGTAGTGGGCGGCGGAGGCGTTCTGGATCGTGAGGCTGTTGCCGAAGTCGGGGCTCGACACCATCACGCGGGGATAGAGGCTCGTGAACAGCGTGGCGACGAGCAGTACCGCGCCGAGCCCGGTTGCCGCGAACGCCCAGCCCGTCCGCCCGCGGACGACGAGCACGACCGCGAGCAGGGCCGCCGCGATCGCGAGCGCGGCCGGCAGCACCGGCGGGAAGACGCTCTTGTCGTTGCGGCCGGTCGCGACGATCACCGTCCACACCGCGAAGGCGCCTGCGAGCACCGCCGCCGGAAGCGCGAGGCGCCGTGCGGCGCCGACTGCGCGCTCGTGGAGCGGCCCTGACGTGCGCAGCGTCAGGAACGCGGCGCCGTGGAATGCGAAGAACACGACCACGGCAACGCCGGCGAGCACGGTGTAGGGGTGGAAGAGGTCTCCGAACGTGCCGGTGTAGTCGCCGTTCGAGTCGAGTGGGACGCCGTAGAGCAGGTTCGCGAGACCGATGCCCCAGATCAGCGGTGCGCCGAAGCTCCCGACCGTGTTCGCGCCGGTCCAGACCGCGCGCCAGCGCGGGCTCTCGCTCTTCGATCGCCACTCGAACGAGATCACGCGGACGATCAGGAAGACGAGCACGAGCAGGAGGGCGATGTAGAAGCCCGAGAACATCGACGCATACCAGTTCGGGAACGCGGCGAACGTCGCGCCGGCGGCGACGACGAGCCACACCTCGTTACCGTCCCAGACGGGCCCGATCGTCTCGAGGAGCTGACCGCGCTCCCGGTCGTTCGCGGGCACGAACGGCAGGAGCATGCCGACGCCGAAGTCGAACCCCTCGAGCAGGAAGTACCCGGCCCACAGCACGCCGATCACGACGAACCAGGTGATCTCGAGGTTCACGTCGAGAACTCCGGGGCGGCGGCCGGTGGCTGAAGCGGCCGGTCCTCCTCGACCTGAGGGTCGATGCCGGCGTACCGGCGCATGAGCCAGACGTCGGCGACGATCAGCAGCAGGTACAGGCCGATGAAGACGCCGAGGCTGACCGCGAGCCACGTCGTCGAGACGCTCGGCGAGTTCGCCTTGCTCGTCTCGAGCAGGCCCTGCACGATCCACGGCTGCCGGCCGATTTCCGTCAGGCACCAACCGGCCAGGCACGCGACGAACGGCAGGAACATCGCGCCGACCGCGCTCCACAGGAACCAACGGACGTGCTCGAGCTTGCGGCGGCGGTACAGGAACGCGCCGGCGAGCGCGACGAGCGCGACGAGCGACCCCGCGTACGCCATCACGCGCATGCTCCAGTAGATCGCGCGCACCGGCGGGATGTAGTTGCCGCGCCCGTGCTGCTTCTCTTCCTGCTTGTTGAGCTCCTCGAGCCCGACGACCTTCGAGTGGAACGACCCCGTCGAGAGGTAAGAGAGGAGGCCCGGGACCTCGATGCTGAACGACGGCGTCTGGTCGTTCTGCGTGAAGCCGCCGATCTGGAAGAGCGAGAACGACGCCGGCTGCTCGGTCGTCCACAGCGCCTCGGCGGCGGAGATCTTCATCGGCTGCAGGCGCGTGACGAGGATGCCGAAGTGACTGCCGAACCACATGTTGAAGCAGGCGACCGGGACGAGCACGATCAGCGCCACCTTGGCCGCCGGCATGAACGTCTCGACGTTTCGCCCGCGCGCGAAGTGCCAGCACGAGATGCCGAAGACGACCGCGGCGCCCGTCGTCAGCCCGGCGAGCATCGTGTGGCCGAACGCCCACAGCGCCCAGTCGCTGGACACGAGCTTCCACACGCTGGTCAGCTCGGCGCGCCCGTTCACGAGCTTGTAGCCGACCGGATCCTGCATCCACGAGTTCGCGACGAGGATGAAGTACGCCGAGAGCCACGTCCCGACGACGGCGATCCAGAGCGTCGCCAGGTGGAGGCGCGGCGAGAGCCGGTCCCAGCCGAAGATCCAGAGCCCGAGGAAGGTCGACTCGAGGAAGAACGCCGCCAGGCCCTCGACGGCGAGCGGCGCGCCGAACACGCTGCCGACGAACCGCGAGTAGATCGACCAGTTCATCCCGAACTGGAACTCCTGCACGAGCCCGGTCGCGACGCCGATCGCGAAGTTGATCAGGAAGAGCGTCCCGAAGAACTTCGTCAGGCGCAGCCAGTTCTCGTCGCCCGTGCGGCGCCACTGCGTCTGGAAGATCGCGACGATCGGGCCGAGCCCGAGCGTCAGGGGGACGAACAGGAAGTGGTACAGCGTCGTCGTCGCGAACTGGCCGCGGGCGAGGTCGACCGTCGAGAGCGCGAGCAACGACACGTAGCGCTAGCAAACCTCGTTCCGCACGCGGGGGCATCGTCCCCCGAGGGTGATTTGCCCGTCGTCGCGGCGGCGAACGGATAGCCTCGCCGGCGTGAGCGTGGAGCGCGAGCGGGTCGACGGCTTCGGCCGTCTCGAGGACGGCTTGCGGCAGGCCGGCGACTGGTACCACCTCGGGCCGTACCTCTCCGAGCGCCAGTGGGGCACGGTGCGCGAGGACTACAGCCCGAGCGGGACCGCCTGGGAGTACCTGCCGCACGATCACGCGCGCTCGCGCGCGTACCGGTGGGGCGAAGACGGGCTCGCGGGCTTCTCCGACGTCGAGCAGCGGCTCTGCCTCGCGCTCGCGCTGTGGAACGGTCGCGATCCGATCCTGAAGGAGCGGATCTACGGTCTCACCGGCAACCAGGGCAACCACGGCGAGGACGCCAAGGAGTACTGGTGGTACCTGGACGCGCTGCCGAGCCACGCGTGGAACCGCTGGCGCTACCACTACCCGCAGCGGCCGTTCCCGTACGCCGACCTCGAGGCCGAGAATGCCCGCCGGGGGAAGCTCGATCCCGAGTACGAGCTGCTCGACACCGGTGTCTTCGACGAGGACCGCTACTGGATCGTCGAGGTCGACTACGCGAAGGCCGACCCGCACGACCTGCTGATGACGATCCGCGTCACCAACCAGGGACCCGAGGCGGACACGTTGCACGTGCTCCCGACCGCCTGGTACCGCAACACGTGGGCGTGGGAAGAGGGCGAGCCGAGGCCGGAGCTGCGCTCGGGCGGCGCCGCGCGTGTCGTGACCGAGCACCCGTTCCTCGGTGCGCTGGAGCTCGTCGCGCAGGGCGACCCGCAGGTCCTCTTCTGCGACAACGAGACGAACGCGGAGCGGCTGTTCGGCAGCGCGTCGGCGAGCCCAACGCCGAAGGACGGGATCGGCGACCACATCGTGGCCGGCGCGGATACCGTCGCAGCCGGCTCGGGCACGAAGGCGGCGTTCTGGTACCGGCTGACCGTCGGCGCCGGCGAGACGGCGACCGTGCGCGTCAGGCTCCGTCCCGCGGCGCGGGGCGGCGATCCGTGGGCGGACTTCGACGCGACCGCGCGCGAGCGGCTCGCGGAGGCGGACGAGTTCTACGCCGAGCTCACGCCGGCGGAGGCGTCCGCCGACGAGGCGCTCGTGCTGCGCCAGTCGCTCGCGGGGATGCTCTGGAGCAAGCAGCTGTACTACTACGAGGTCGCGCGGTGGCTCGACGGCGATCCCACGCAGCCGACGCCGCCGGCGTCACGCCTTTCCGGCCGGAACGCACGCTGGCGCACGTTCGACGCCTTCGACATCATGTCGATGCCCGACAAGTGGGAGTACCCGTGGTTCGCCGCGTGGGACCTCGCGTTCCATTGCATCGCGCTCGCGCGCGTCGATCCGGCGTTCGCCAAGTACCAGCTGCTGCTGCTCTGCCGCGAGTGGTTCCAGCATCCGAACGGCGCGCTCGCGGCGTACGAGTGGTCGTTCGACGACGTCAATCCGCCGGTGCAGGCGTGGGCGGCGATCGAGGTGTTTGCGATCGACGGCGGGCGCGACATGGATTTCCTGACCCGCATCTTCGACAAGCTGCTCGTCAACTTCACGTGGTGGGTGAACCGCGAGGACCGCGACGGGTCGAACGTGTTCGAGGGCGGGTTCCTCGGCCTGGACAACATCGGTCCGATCGACCGCTCGCACCTGCCGGCGGGCCAGCTGCTCGAGCAGTCCGACGGGACGGGCTGGATGGGCTTCTACGCGCTGACGATGGGGACGATCGCGTCGATCCTGAACCGCCGCGGCCGACCCGCCGCCGACCTCGTGCTCAAGTTCCTCGAGCACTTCGCGCTGATCACCGCCTCCTTCGAGTCGCAGGGCCTCTGGGACGAGGCCGACGGGTTCTTCTACGACCAGCTCAAGCTCGCCGACGGCCGCTCGTTCCCGGTCAAGGTGCGCTCGATCGTCGGCGTCCTCCCGCTGCTCGGCGTCGCCGCGATCGACGAGGACGTGGTCGACCGTGCCGAGACGCTCAACAAGAACGCGGCCGCGCTGCTCAGCGGCGCGCATCCGATTCGCGGCCGGCCTGGCGAGCGCCGCATGCTGCTCGGCGTCGTCTCGGTGCAGCGCGTCCTGCGGCTGCTGGCGCGCCTCTTCGACGAGTCGGAGTTCCTCTCCCCGTACGGCCTGCGCGCGATCTCGCGCTGGCACCTCGACCATCCCTTCGAGCTCGACGTCGACGGGACGTCGGCGCGCGTCGACTACGAGCCGGCCGAGTCGACGACCGGCATGTTCGGCGGCAACTCGAACTGGCGCGGGCCGGTCTGGATGCCCGTGAACTTCCTGCTGGTCGAGGCGCTCGGCCGCTACGCGCGCTTCTTCGGCGACGAGCTCCGGCTCGAGTACCCGACCGGGTCGGGCCGGCAGCTGACGCTCGAAGAGATCGCCGCCGACCTGCGCGACCGGCTGATCGCGCTGTTCGTCGTCGGGCCGGACGGCCGCCGCCCCTGCTTCGGCTGGGTGCAGCGGCTCCAGTCCGATCCCGCGTGGAAGGACAACCTGCTCTTCAACGAGTACTTCCACGGTGACAACGGCGCGGGCCTCGGCGCCAGCCACCAGACGGGCTGGACGGGCCTCGTCGCCGAGCTGATCCTGCGCGCTCGCGGCGGCCCGCTGCCGACGCTCGGCGAGCTGATGGCCGTCGACGCCGCGCGCCGGTGATCCGCTTCGGGCCGCAGCTCTGCGGGAGCCTCGCGGAGTCGGCCGCCCGCGAGTGGCTCGTCGCCGACGGTGTGGGCGGCTATGCGATGGGTACCGTCGCCGGCCTGCGCACGCGCCGCTACCACGGGCTGCTGGTGGTGGCGGTCGACGGCCCGGCGAACCGCATGCTCGGCCTCGCCGCGCTCGACCCCGTCCTCGTGTCGGGCGACGCGCGCTTCCGGCTCGCCACGGACGAGTGGGGGAGCGGCGCCGTCGACCCCGCCGGGCACGAGCTGCTGGCGGCGTTCGAGCTCGTCGACGGCGTTCCGCGGTGGCGCTGGCAGATCGGCGGCGTCGTCCTCGAGCGCGAGCTGGCGATGGCACACGGCGCGCCCGTGGTCGGCGTCGTGCACCGCCTGATCGCGGCCGACCGTCCGGTCCGGCTCGAGCTGACGCCCCTCTGCACGTGGCGCAACGTCCACGGCGAGCGCCACGCGAACGGCGCACCCGACGTCGAGACGATCGCCGGCGGCTTCGTGTTCGAGAACGCCTACCGCGTCGACGGCGCCGGCTACTCGGCGGGCGGCGAGTGGTACTGCGACGTCCGCGCGCGTGAGGAGACGGCGCGCGGCCTCCCCGACCGCGAGGATCTGTGGGCCGCCGGGACGTTCGCCGTCGACCTCGAGCGGGGCGAGTGCCACGAGGTGACGGCGGCCGCGACCTCGGTGCGCGAGCTGCCGCCAGGCGCCGTGACGATCGTCGCCGCCGCACGCCGGCGGGCCCGCGAGCGCGCCTCCGGCTCCTGGGTCACCGGCGAGACGGCGCGGCAGCTCGTCATCGCCGCCGACCGGTTCGCGATCGAGACGGGCGGCCGTCCGACCGCGGTCGCGGGGTATCCGTGGTTCGGCGAGTGGTCGCGCGACCTGATGACGTCGTACGAGGGCCTCTACCTCGCGACCGGCCGGCACGACGAAGGCCGCGAGGTGCTTCGCGCGGCCGCCGCGACGCTCTCCGAGGGAATGCTGGCGAACACGGCCGACACCGGGTCGCTCGAGTACAACACCGTCGACGGGACGCTGTGGTTCGTCCACGCCGTCGGCCGTCATGTCGCGGTCACGGGCGACGACGGCCTGCACGCCGAGCTGGCGCCGGCGCTGACCGAGATCGTGCAGCACCACGTCGACGGCACGCGGTACGGGATCCGCGTCGACCCCGGCGACGGGCTGCTCACGCAGGGCGCCGAGGGCTCGGCGCTGACGTGGATGGACGCGCGCATCGACGGTGTGCCGGTGACGCCGCGCGCCGGCAAGGCGGTCGAGGTCAATGCGCTGTGGCTGCGCGCGCTCGACGTCGCCTCGGGATTCGAGCGGCTGCGCGAGACGGCCGCCGCCTCGTTCGTGCGGCGGTTCGTGCGCGCCGACGGCCAGGGGCTGCTCGACGTCGTCGACGGCCCGGGCGGCGACGACGCGTCCGTGCGCCCGAACCAACTGCTCGCGGTCTCGCTTCCCGGCGGCCCGCTCGACGCGGACGCGGCTCGGAGCGTCGTCGACGTCTGCAGCCGGTCGCTGCTGACGCCGCTCGGGCTGCGGTCGCTCTCACCCGACGACGCGCGCTATCGCCCGTACCACCGCGGCGGCCCGGCCGAACGGGACGCCGCCTACCACCAGGGCACGGTCTGGCCCTGGCTGCTCGGCCCGTACGTGGACGCCGCCCAGGCGGTCGGCATCGCGACGGACGGGATCCTCGACGGGATCGAGGCGCACCTCGCCGAGGTCGGCCTCGGCTCGGTCTCGGAGACGGCCGACGGCGCCGCGCCGCACGGCGCGACCGGCTGCCCGTTCCAGGCCTGGTCGGTCGCGGAGCTTCTGCGGCTGCTGACGTAGCCAGGTTCACCCCGGCCGGGCGATGCCGGGGCTGGTATTGATCGGCGTACCCGTCGCCCGAAGGAGGCCGCTGCATGACCAAGCCGTTCAACGGTGTGATCGCGATCGACGAGCGGGACTCGACGCCGGACTGGGAGCCGTACCTCCAGCCGGTCGCGCCGGAAGGCGCCCCGAACGTCCTCTACATCGTGCTCGACGACGTCGGCTTCTCGGCGATGGAGCCGTGGGGCGGCCTGATCGAGACGCCGAACATCAACCGGCTCGCCGCAAACGGCCTCACCTACACGAACTGGCATACCACCGCGCTCTGCTCGCCGACGCGCTCGTCGCTGCTCACCGGCCGCAACCACACGACGAACGGGATGGCGTGCATCGCCGAGGCGACCACGGGCTACCCGAACGCCAACGGCCATATCCCGTTCGAGTGCGCGACGATCGCGGAAGTGCTCGGCGAGCGCGGCTGGAACACCTAC
>DATBIC010000155.1:0-3254 GCA_036557145.1 Gaiellaceae bacterium | reverse complement strand
AACGACAGCGACGACGACATGACGCCGACCGGCCACGACTACACGTGCCAGGTGGTCGAGAGCGGCGTGCGGGTCGGCGAGCTCTCCTGGAACCACTCGACCCACGTGCTCACGATCGACGGCACGATCTTCTTCGACGGGGACGTCCGCTTCGACGGCGACGGCCAGATCGTCCACTACCAGGGGCGCGCGATCATCTACGCCGCGGGCGACGTCGAGTTCGACGAGCAGGTCTGCGCGGGCGGCAGCGGCACCACGGGCTGCATCGGCGACATGTCGAACTGGGACCCGCAGACGAACATGATGGTGATCCTCTCCAACGGCGACTCCGAGTACGACCAGGGCGGTGACTTCTGCTGGCCGAGCGGCACGACCAACTGCCCGAACGGCCACTCGGTCACCGGGTTCCAGGGTGTCGTCTCGGCCCGCGGCGACTGCCTGATCCACGAGAACTTCCACCTGTCGGGACCCGTGGTCTGCGACAGGGTCGAGCTCCCGTACGAGCGCGACGGCTGGCCGACCTACTACCCGTTCCCGTCCCTCGGCGACCTCGTCGACGGCCAGAAGTACCGCGACACGACGACTGCGACGCACTTCGAGCTCGACCTCGGCCAGCAGAGCGGCTAGCCGATCCATCCTCGCAGGAACGGGTAAGCCCGACCCGTGGACGTGGAACGGATCGACCAGCTGCTCGGCGACGGCCTCGACCGGATCGTGCTCGCGCATCACCGGCGGCGCCTGCACCGGCTCGGCAGGCTGGCAGCGCTCGACGCCCCGGCGGGCGGCTGGGCGTCCGGACCACCGCCGCCACGTGGCGGCAACCGGGTAGACCTGCTCGTCGACGGCTCTTCGGCGCTGCCGGCCCTCGTCGACGCGATCCGAGACGCCCGCTCTCACGTCCACCTCGCGGGCTGGCACTTCACGCCCGAGCTCGAGCTCGAGGGAACTGCGCTGCGCGAGCTCCTCGCCGAGACCGCCGAGCGGGTCCCGGTGCGCATGCTCGCGTGGGCCGGCGCGCCGCTGCCGCTCTTCCACCCGGCCCGCAGCGAGGTGCTGAGGGTGCGCGACGAGCTCGTTCGGGGGACCCGGATCGCCTGCGCGCTCGACAACCGCGAGCGGCCGCTGCACTGCCACCACGAGAAGCTCGCGGTCGTCGACGGACAGGTCGCGTTCGTCGGCGGGATCGACCTGAGCCTCCTCGGCGGCGACCGCCGCGACGACCCGGCGCACCCGGAACGCGGGGAGCTCGGCTGGCACGACGCGGCCACGCGGATCGAAGGCCCGCTGGTCGGCGACGTGGCTGAGCACTTCGCGCTGCGCTGGCACGAGGTCGCCGGCGAGCGGCTCGAGCCGGACACGGCGTTCGAGCCTGCCGGCGAAGTCGAGCTCCAGCTGGTGCGCACGGTCCCGAACGGTGTGTACGACGCGCTCCCGAACGGCGAGTTCAGGATCCTCGAGAGCTACCTGCGGGCGCTGCGCTCCGCGGAGCGCTTCGTCTACCTCGAAAGCCAGTTCCTCTGGTCACCCGAGCTCGTAGCGGTGCTCGCCGACAAGCTGCGCCACCCGCCAGGCGACGACTTCCGGCTCGTCGTGCTCCTGCCCGCGAAGGCGAAGAACGGCCAGGAGGACACCCGAGGCCAGCTCGGCGTGCTCGCGGATGCGGATGGAGGCGCAGGCCGTTTCCTACCCTGCACGCTTTGGCAGCCGGGTCCCGGCGGCAGGCCGGTGTACGTCCACGCGAAGATCGGGATCGTCGACGACCGGTGGGCGACCGTCGGGTCGGCCAACCTGAACGATCATTCGCTCTTCAACGACACCGAGGTGAACGTCGTAACGCACGATCCCGGCCTGGCGCGCGACCTGCGGCTGCAGCTCTGGGCCGAGCACCTCGAGTGCGCCGGGGCCGAGATCGACGGCGACCCGACCCGGGTCGTCGACGAGCGGTGGCGCCCGCTGGCGGAGGAACAGCTGGATCGAGCCACCCGTGATGGGCACGGCACGCAGAAGCTGCGTCTCCTGCCGCACGTGTCGCGACGCGCGAAGGGCATCCTCGGGCCGCTCAACGGGCTGCTGGTCGACGGCTAGCCGGGAACACCGGCGCGGGTCCTTTCGTTTACATGATTGGCGGCGCGCCGGGACAGGCGCGCCCCTTCTGAGAGAAGGAGTACCGAATGACGCAGCATCCGAATCTGCACCTCGTCGACCTGCGCTGCGCCTCGTGCGGCGCGGAGTTCGCGGTCCGCACGACGGCGGAGTCGATCTCGATCGAGATCTGCTCGAAGTGCCACCCGGCCTACACCGGCCGTGCGCGCAGCCTGGCGA
The DNA here is from genome assembly GCA_036557145.1 of Gaiellaceae bacterium. Lineage (GTDB taxonomy): Bacteria > Actinomycetota > Thermoleophilia > Gaiellales > Gaiellaceae > PALSA-600. The sequence continues at coordinate 932 of DATBIC010000155.1, read as the reverse complement.
GCGGCGACCGCGTCGAGCGCTTCAACCGGCGCCGCGCCCGCGCAGCGGCGTAAGACCGACGGTCTAGCATCGCGCGGGTGAAGGCGGCGCTGACTGTCTGGTTCGCCCGCAACGGCCGCGACCTCCCCTGGCGCACCACCCGCGACCCGTACGCGATCCTCGTCTCGGAGGTGATGCTCCAGCAAACCCAGGCCGCGCGGGTCGCGCCGCGCTGGGTCGACTGGCTCGAGCGCTGGCCCACGGTCGAGGCGCTGGCGGCCGCTCCTGCCGGCGACGTGATCCGCGAGTGGCAGGGGCTCGGCTACAACCGGCGGGCGCTCAGCCTCCAGCGCGCGGCGCGCGCGGTCGCCGACCGCGGCTGGCCGGAGGACTTGACCGAGCTGCCGGGGGTCGGCCCGTACACCGCGGCAGCGGTCGCCTGCTTCGCCCTGGGCAAGGCGGTGCTGCCCGTCGACGTGAACGTGCGCCGCGTGCAGGAGCGGACCGGCGAGCGGTTCGACCACACGTGCGCGCAGGCGCTGATGGACCTCGGCGCCACGATCTGCATCGCCCGCGTCCCGCGCTGCGGCGAGTGCCCGCTCGCGGACGCGTGCCCCTCGCGCGGCCGGCGCTTCGAGCCGCTGCGGAAGCAGGGCCCGTTCGAGGGCTCGTTCAGGCAGCGTCGCGCCCGGACGCTCCGGCTCGTGGCCGAGCGGCCGCGGCCGCTCGCCGCGCTGGACGCCGACGCCGTGCGTGCATTGGAGCGGGACGAGCTCGTCCTCGTCGAGGACGAGCTCGTCCGCCTTCCTGCCTAGGAGGTGAAGCCGGTCGCCGCGATGTACGCGGCGGCCGATCCGTTCGGATGCACCAGCAGGACCGGTGCCAGGCACCGCTGCGGCACAGTCACGTGCTGCCGAACCCGCGCGTTGCCGTGCGACGACAGCGGCACGGGG
>DATBIC010000154.1:0-46632 GCA_036557145.1 Gaiellaceae bacterium | reverse complement strand
CGCGCGCCGAGGACGTTGCGAGCGCCGACGCGCTCGTCGATCCCGGCGCGATCGACGCGTTCGTCGCCTATGCACGGACGCGCGAGGCGGTCGCGGCGGAGGTCGACTGATGCCGCTCGAGCGGCTCGACCACGTGCTCGTGCTCACCGACGACATCGAGGCGACGAAGGCCTTCTACTGCGACGCGCTCGGGTTCGAGGTGGGGAACCGTCCGCCGTTCGCATTCTCCGGCTACTGGCTCTACCTCGACGGCGCGCCGTGCCTGCACGTCGCCGACCGGGCCGAGTACGAAGCGGAAGCCGCGCGCCTCCGGCTGGCCGTCGGCTCCGCCGTCGACCACGTCGCCTTCGGCGGGAGCGACTACGACGCGCTCGTCGAGCGTCTCGAGGCCGCCGGCGTCGACGCCGTCTCGAACGAGGTCCCGGGCGTGCTGCGCCAGCTCTACCTCACCGACCCGAACGGCGTGCGCATCGAGCTGAACGTGCCAGTGCCTGGCACCTAGAAGGTGCCAGGCACAAGGTTTTCGTGAGCGTTGTGCGTTCGAAGTGACGGTGCCTGGCACGTTCGTGCCAGGCACCGCTGTCTTTCAGAACGGGAACGGCGCCGCCTTGTCGCGGGACGTGACCCACTGCCACTCCGTCCACAGCTCGAGGTTCGCGACGCCGCCGAAGTGTCCGCCGTTCGACGAGACGCCGACGCCGCCGAACGGCGCGGGCGGCTCCTCGTTGACGGTCTGGTCGTTGACGTGCACCATGCCGGCCCGCAGCCGGTCGGCGACCGCCTGCGCGCGCTGCGGCGACGCCGAGTGCACCGCGGCCGCGAGCCCGTACTCGGTTCCGTTCGCGAGCTCGATCGCGTGCTCGTCGTCGCGGAAGGCGATCACCGGCGCCACCGGGCCGAAGATCTCTTCGGCGTAGGCGGGCATGGTCGTGGTCACGCCGCCGAGCACGGTCGGCGCATAGAACGGCCCGTCGTGCGTGCCGCCTACGAGCAGGTCGGCGCCCTGCGACACGCTCTCGTCGACGATCCGCTGCACACGCTTGACCTGCTTCTCGTTGATGATCGGCCCGAGCGCGACCTCGTCGGTCGCAGGGTTGCCGACCGGCAGCCGCTGTGCGCGCTCGACGAGCGCCGCCGTGTACTCCTCGACGAGGCTCTCGTGCACGAGGTGGCGGCTGACCGCGATGCAGATCTGGCCCTGGTGCAGGAACGCGCCCCACGCTCCCGCGGACGACGCTGCTTCGATGTCCGCGTCGTCGAGCACGACGAGCGGGCTGTTGCCGCCGAGCTCGAGCACGATCCGCTTGAGCATGCGCCCGGCGGTCTCGCCGACGAGGCGCCCGGCAGCGGTCGAGCCGGTGAACGAGATCATCCGGACGTTCGGGTCGGCGGCGAGCGCCTGGCCGACGTCGGGGCCGCCCGGCAGGACGTGCAGCACGCCCTCTGGCAGCCCGGCCTCCTCGAACAGGCGTGCGATCACGACGCCGCCCGTGACCGGCGTGTTCACGTCCGGCTTGAGCACGATCGCGTTGCCGAGCGCGAGCGCCGGGCCGACCGAGCGCATCGCGAGGACGTACGGGAAGTTCCACGGCGTGATCACGCCGACGACGCCGACCGGCACGCGCCGTGCCGTGCTCGTCCTGCCCGGCGTCATCGACGGAAGCGTGATCGCGAGCGGATGCGAGATCAGCGCGGCCGCCATGTCGAGCTGCCCGATCGACGCGGTGATCTCGACCGCGGACTTTCCGCCGATCGAGCCGGACTCGCGAATCAGCCAGCCCGTGAGCTCGTTGCGGTGGCGCTCCATCAGCTCGGCCGCCTTCTTGACGATCGAGACGCGCTCGACGAACGGCGTCTCCGCCCACGCGCGCTGCGCCTTCGCGGCGGACGCCGCGGCGCGCGCGATCGTCTCGGCGTCGCCGGCGCCGACCGTGCCGAGCACGTCGCCGGTGGCCGGCTCGACCGTCTCGATCTGCGCCGGCGCGTCGATCCAGCCGTCGCTGAAGATCTTCCCCGTCCACGCGCTCTCGTCGAGCAGGTCCTCGACCTGGCTCTCGACAACCGCTTCGGTCGTCGCGCTCATGATGCTCCTTTCAGGGTTGCCGCCTCGTCGGGAGTGCGATCGCGAATCAGGTCCGCAGCCTTCTCGGCGATCATGATCGTCGCCGCGTTCGTGTTCGCGCGCGTGATCGTCGGCATCACCGACGCGTCGGCGACGCGGAGCCCGTCGACGCCGAAGACGCGCAGCTCGGAGTCGACGACGGCGCCCATCGCGCACGTCGACGTCGGGTGGTAGACCGACTGCCCGGCGACGTCGCGCGCCCACGCGAGGATGTCCTCGTCGGAGTGCGAGGCGGGGACGCTGAACGGTGCCTTCTCGACCGCCTTCAGCGCCGGCTGTGCAGCGATCTCGAGCGCGATGCGCGTGCCCTCGATCAGGGTGCGGCGATCCTCGTCGGTGGTGAGGAAGTTGCAGAGGATGCGCGGCTTCGAGTCCGGCAGCGGTGCGCGCAGCATCACGCGGCCGCGGCTCGTCGGCTTGATCACGACCGGGCCGAAGCAGTAGCCGCCCTCGCTCGGTGCGGTCAATCCTTCGTCGAAGAACATCGACGGGGCGAAATGGAACTCGACGTCCGGCGCCTCGAGGTCGGGCCGTGTGCGGATGAAGCCGCCCGCTTCGGGGATGTTCGACGTGAGCGGGCCGCGGCCCTCGGTGTTCAACAGCTCGAAGTTCTCGGGCGTGAACGTCCCGAACAGCGTCGGCTCGTCGGTCGTGTAGTTGAGCTGCGCCATGCAGTGGTCCTGCAGGTTCCGGCCGACGGGCAGCTCCTCGCGCACGGCGATCCCGAGCGGCGCGAGCTCCTCCGCGGGGCCGATGCCGGAGAGCATCAGCAGCACCGGCGACTGGTAGGAGCCGGCGGAGAGGATCACCTCGCGCTCGGCACGGATCGTCTCGACGTTGCCCTCGCGCACGACCTCGACACCGACGGCGCGGTCGCCCTCGAAGACGATGCGCTGCACGAACACGTTGGAGAAGACCTCGAGATTGGCCCGCTCGCGCGCGGGGTTGAGGTAGGCGTCGGCGGTGCTGCAGCGGAAGCCGCCGCGCTGCGTCAGCTGGAAGCGGCTCACGCCCTCCGGCCGGTCGACGTTCAGGTCGGCGATCCGCTCGTAGCCGGCCTGCACGGCTGCATCGAGCATCGTGTCGACGAGCCCGGTCTGCGAACAGCTGTCCGAGACGGAGAGCGGGCCGCCGACGCCGTGGAACTCGTCGGCGCCGCGCTCGTTGTCCTCGGCGCGCTTGAAGTACGGGAGCACCTCGTCGTACGACCACCCGTCGCAGCCCGACGCGGCCCACTCGTCGAAGTCGGCGCGGTGGCCGCGCAGGTAGATCATCGCGTTGAGCGAGCCCGAGCCGCCGATCACGCGGCCGCGCGGCAGATACAGCCTGCGCCCGCCGAGGCCGGGCTCCTGCTCGCCGAGCAGGTCCCAGTCGAGGCTCGACTTGAAGACGGCCGGGAACGCGGCCGGGATGTGAAGCTCGGCGACCGAGTCGGGGCCGCCCGCCTCGAGCAGCAGCACCCTGGCATCCGGGTCCTCGCTCAGCCGCCCGGCGAGCACGCAGCCTGCCGTCCCGGCCCCGACGATCACGTAGTCAGCCGCCATCGAGCACCGCCCTCGGTCGTGGGTTGACAGGCCAGCTTAGTCTTGGCGTGACCTGCGCGCACCCGTTAGGTTGGTCGCAGCGGATGGCGTCGCACGACGAGCTGCTCGGGTTGTACTGGACCGTCTCCGGTCCCGTCGAGGTGCACGTCGGCCGCGAGTGGAGCCTCTTCGACCTGCGCGACCGGTGCGCGCACGCCGCGCGCGTCGGCATGAGCGGCACGGGGATCTGGCACGCCGATCTCGAGCACGTGCTCGAGTCGCGGACGCTGCCCGAGGTGCGAACGCTCCTCGATGACCACGGGCTCGGGCACCTCGAGCTCGAGTTCCTCTGGGAGTGGTTCCTCGACCCGGACGACGAGCGCAGGCAGGCGTCCGACCGCACGCGTGCGCTGCTGTTCGAGGCGGCGGCCGCGCTCTCGGCGCACCACATCAAGGTCGGCAACATCCCGGGCACGCCGTGCGAGCTCTCTCGGCTGACCGAGGCGTACGCCGAGCTCTGCGCCGACGCGGCGGAGCACACCGACGCGAGGATCGTCTACGAGTTCATGCCGTTCGACGTCAACGTGCGCGACCTCGACACGGCGCTCGCCCTCGTCGACGGCGCCGACGCGCCGAACAGCGGGCTCGCGATCGACACGTGGCACATGGCGAAGCTCGGCATCACGCCGGACGATCTGCGACGCATCCCGCGCTCGCGCCTGGGCTGGGTCGAGCTGTCCGACGGCTTCTACGAGAACATGGACGACCTGGTCGACGAGACGGTCAACCACCGCCGGTTGCCCGGCGAGGGCGAGTTCCCGATCCCCGAGTATGTCGCTGCCTGCCGCGACGTCGGCTACGCGGGGCCGTGGGGCGTGGAGGTGTTGTCGGAGGAGCTTCGCAACCTGCCGATCGAGCAGATCTTCGACCGGGCGTACGACACGACGTCGTCGCAACTGCGGGCGGAAAGGAGCGCGGGTGTCTGAGCAGACGCTGGACCGGGACCGGCTGATCTGGATGTTCACGCAGATGGTGCGGATCCGCGAGTTCGAGGAGCGCGTGAAGGGGACGTTCGAAGAGCACCCGGGCGTGATCCGCGGCCACACGCACCTCGCCGACGGCGCCGAGGCGTCGATCGTCGGCTCGCTCGCCGCGATCGGGCCGGACGACTACGTGCTCACGACGTACCGCTGCCACGGCTACCCGATCGTGCTCGGCACCGACCCGAAGTCGATGATGGCCGAGATCTACGGGCGCAGCACCGGCCTCTGCGGCGGCTACGGCGGATCGATGCACCTGACCGACGTCGAGCGCGGCTTCCTCGGCACGTCGGGGATCGTCGGCCAAGGCATCCCGCACGCGACCGGCGCCGCGTACGCCGCGCAGATCGAGGGCAAGGGACGCGTCGTGCTGTCGTTCTTCGGCGACGGCGCGTCGAAGCAGGGCGCGTTCCATGAATCGCTGAACGTCGCCTCCCTCTGGAAGCTGCCGGTCGTCTACGTCATGGAGAACAACAGCTACAACGTCGTCACGCGCGTCGAGCAGGAGGACGCGAATGCAGCCGCCGGCGAGCCGCTCGCCGTCAAGGCGAAGGCGTTCAGCATGCCGGGCGTGACCGTCGACGGCGCCGATCCCGTGGCCGTCCACGAGCAGGTCTCGGCCGCGGTCGAGCGTGCGCGCTCCGGCGGTGGGCCGACGCTGGTCGAGTCGCTCGTCTACCGGCTGAGCGCCCACGGCAACATCATCGCCCCACCCGGCGTCCCGCTCCACTTCCCGGAGCACGAGGCGATCGAGGTCTTCGGCGCGCCCGAGGAATACGAGGCCGCCAAGCGCGGCGATCCGGTCCCGCGCTTCCGGGCGCGGCTCGTCACCGACGGGACGCTGAGCGCCGAGGAGGCGGACGGGATCGCCGCCGCCGCGCGCGATGAGATGGCTGCGGCGGTGACCTTCGGCGTCGAGAGCCCGTTCCCGGCCGGCGACGCGGCAACCAAGTTCGTCTACGCGTAGGAGGATCGAGCTATGGCACGTGAGCTTCCCTACATCGCAGCGATCGGCGAGGCGATCAGCGAGGAGATGGCGCGAGACGAGAAGGTCCTCTACTTCGGCCAGAACCTCGGCACGACCGAGAACGACCCGTTCCTGCAGGCGTTCGGCGGCGACCGCGTGCGCGTGACGCCGATCTCCGAGACCGCGGAGATCGGGATGGCGGTCGGCGCGGCGTTCGCCGGCTACCGGCCCGTCGTCGAGCTCTACATGGCGGAGTTCATGCTCGTCGCGATGGACCAGGTCGTGAACGAGGCGCCGCGCTTCCACTACATGACCGGCGGCCAGGTGAAGGTGCCGATCGTGCTCAAGGCCGGCTACGGGTTCACCGCCGGCTGGTCGGGGCAGCACACCGGCTCGATCTACGGGATGTTCATGGGCGTGCCGGGGCTGAAGGTCGCGGTGCCGGCGACGGCCGCCGACGCCAAGGGACTGATGACCGCGTCGATCCGCGACGACAACCCGGTCGTTTTCTTCCACCACTACCTGCTCACGCTGGAGCACGGCGAGGTGCCGGAGGGTGAGTACGTCGTGCCGCTCGGCGAGGCTGCGGTGCGGCGCGAGGGCAGCGACGTCACGATCGTGGCGATCGGCTGGCTCGTCGACAAGGCGCTCGCCGCCGCCGAGCAGCTGGCGGGGGAGGGGATCAGCGCCGAGGTGATCGATCCGCGCACGCTCGCGCCGCTCGACACCGCGACGATCCTCGCGTCCGTCGAGAAGACGGGACGGCTGGTCGTCGCCGACCAGGCGACGCGGCACGGCTCGGCGGCCGCCGTGATTGCGGCCGAGGTGGCGTCGGAGGGCTTCGGCTCGCTGAAGGCGCCGGTCCGGCTCGTTACCGCACTCGACGCGACGATCCCGTACAGCCAGCCGATGGAGGAGTACCTCCTGCCGGACGAGGAGAAGATCGTGGCCGCCGTCCAGCAGGTGCTGGGCAGTTCGCCCGTCGCCGCGTAGTGCCCGAAGCTCCGAGGTCTGGTGCCTGGCACCTGGGTGCCGGGCACCGAGTCTTTCGGCCCGCAGCGGCGCGATGAGAGACGGGACCGACGTGGCGCGGCTGATCGTCGCGTGCCCCGACCGACCGGGCATCATCGCCGCGCTCTCGCGGCTCCTTGCCGAGAACGGCGCGAACATCATCTCGTCCGACCAGTACTCGACCGACCCCGAGGGCGGGCGGTTCTTCCTGCGCATGGAGATCCACCTCGAGGAGCTCGCCGGGCGCCGGCCGGACCTCGAGGCGCAGCTGGCCGCCGTCGCCGGCGGCTTCGCGATGGACTGGCGGCTGACGGTCGCGGAAGCACGGCAGCGAGTCGCTCTCTTCGCCTCGCGCGACGACCACTGCGTGCTCGACCTGCTCTGGCGACGGCAGCGCGGTGAGCTCGACGCCGAGATCGTCGCGGTCGTGTCGAACCACCCGGATCTCGAGCAGCACGTCCTGCCGTTCGGCGTTCCCTACTACCACGTGGCGGTCGACCCCGCGCGGAAGGCGGCGGCCGAGCAGGAGTCGCTCGACCTGCTCGCCGGCGAGGTCGAGCTCGTCGTGCTCGCGCGCTACATGCAGGTCCTGAGCGGCGACTTCCTGCGCCGGGTCGGCGCGCCCGTCATCAACATCCACCACTCGTTCTTGCCGGCATTCGCCGGTGCGGCGCCGTACGCGCAGGCACACGAGCGCGGCGTCAAGCTGATCGGCGCGACCGCGCACTACGCGACCGAGGAGCTCGACGAAGGGCCGATCATCGAGCAGGGCGTCGCGCGCGTCACCCATCGCGACACGCCGGCCGAGCTCGCCCGCATCGGCCGCGACCTCGAGCGCGTCGTGCTCGCGCGTGCCGTGCAGTGGCACCTCGAGGACCGCGTGATCGTCGACGGCAACCGGACGATCGTCTTCTAGCGGCGGTTGGCGAAAGGCGATCGATCAAGCGCGATACTTCCCGGGTGCTGCGGAGCACCGTCGTGGCTGTCGTTGTCGTTCTCGTTTCGGCAAGGACTGGCTTTGCGTCGTGCGATCTGGGGATGCTGCGTCCGTTCACGTTGGCTTCGGGGCGCTGGAACGGCGTTCCGTGGAAGTTGCGGGCGGTTGACAGCGGTGACGGCCGCTATGGCTTGACGGTTGTCGTGGATGGCTCACGCCGAGCCCACCTGTCCGGTCGCTTCTACGTACCGGGGCGAGACGGCGTACCGATCGACTTCGGGCGGACGTGGAGCATCGTGGGCACGCGGCGACCATTCGCCGCAGGCGTGGTCACGGAACGTGCGAAGGTGATACGCGTACGCCTTTCGAACGGTGGCGTGCGCACTGTGCGAACGATCGCGCCACGGTGCGGCCTCTCGCCAGGGATCTCGTTCTTTGTCGTGCCCCTTCCGCGTGGTACCCATCCGACGTCGTTCTCCGCCTGGGACAGCGCCGGGAAGGGCATCGAACTCTCACGCCGGTAACAGCTCGGATGGCTGCGATCGATATCTACTGCGACGCGTTCGTCGCGCGCGACCGTCACGAGTTGGACAGCGAACCTGTCGTGCACGTCGCGCCGGGTGTCCGTGGCGTTGCGCACATCCGTCTGCTCGTCAGCGACGACTCCGGCTACGGCCGACTCGTCGCCGAGGTCGCGAGTGCCCAGCCCGGCGTCGTGTTCGTGTTCGATCGAGCTTCGCGATGTGACCGGTTCTTGGGCGACCAGCCCGGCTGGAGCGCAAACGGGACGGAGATGGCCATGGTCCTCCGCGACATCGAGGCGGTGACGGATGCGGCGTTTCCGGACGGTCTCGAGCTCCGGCCCGTGGACCGGGTCGGTTCCGGAGCGCCGGACACCGTCCCGCTGAGAGACGCGGTCGCTACTGCGATTGCGTCCGATCCCGGCATTACGGAGTCTGCCGACCGCGTCGCCGGATACCTGCGCGCTCTGCCGCCTTCTGTTCGACTGTTTGCAGCCGTCGACGAGACCGGGGTCGCGCGAGCGACGTCGGCCTGCCACGTCTTCGGCGACTACGCGCAGGTCTTCTTCGTCAGCACCGAACCGGCCTGGCGTCGCCGAGGCATCGGCTCTGCGATGACCGCAGAGGCGCTACGAGGCGCCGCCTCCTTGGGAGCGCGCCGGGCCTTTCTGCACTCGACCGCCGACGGTGCTTCTCTCTACAAGCGCCTCGGCTTCGAGGCTGTCGGGCTGCTCACGCGGTACTCGCATGCCGGCTGACCCGCCACGCCGCACTCTGCGCAAGGTCGCGCGATGACCCTTCGGGTGGAGTTCCTGGGGACAGGTGGCTCGATGCCGATCCCGCGTGCGCTCTGCAATTGCGCCGTCTGTGTGCAGGCTCGCGAGCTGGGCATCCCATATGCGAGAAACAACCCGAGCGTCTTCGTTCACGGCCCGGACGTGCTGATCGACACGCCCGGCGAGATCAACAACCAGCTGAACCGGTCGACGGTGGACGAGATCGCCGCCTGCTTCTACTCGCACTGGCATCCCGACCACACGATGGGCCGGCACATCTTCTCGCTGCTCAACGCCGACCTCCTCTCCCGGCCCTATCGGCCGCGGCGTACGACGCCGCTCTATCTCCCGCAGCAGGTCGCGTCCGATTCGCGGCGGTACTTGGGCATCTGGGACCACCTGAAATACCTGGAGGAGCAGGAGCAGGTTCTCGAGATCCGCACGTTGGCCGACGGCGAGGCGGTCGAACTGGGCGGTGTCACGATTCGACCACTTCGGCTCGCGCAAGACTTCGTCTACGCGTTCCTCTTCGAGGAGAGCGACAAGAGGCTGCTGGTCGTCATGGATGAGATCGACGGATGGGACCCGCCGGCGGAAGCGTGCGGCGTCGATCTCGCGGTCGTACCCAAAGGGCTCGCCGAGCTCCACCCACTGACGGGCGAGCGCCGCATGCCGGCCGACCATCCGGTGCTCGACGAAGAGGCGACATTCGAGGAGACGCTCGCGATCGTCGAGAAGCTCGACGCTCGGCGAGTGGTCATGACCCACATCGAGGAGCCTGACGCGCTGAGCCACGACGACCTCGTGCAGCTCTCGGACCAGCTGAGAGGCGATGGGCTGAACATCTCCTTCGCGTACGACACGCAGATCGTCGACGTCTAGCCTGGAATCAGCGTGAAGCGCCTTCGGCCCTGCAGCCGATAGACGTGAAAGTCGGCGTCGAGGGTGAAGATCGTCTGCTCTTCGAGCTCCTCGGCGAGAGCGACGAGCGTCGCGTCCGCCAAGTCCATCGGCCGGTCGGCGTATTGCTCCATCAAGCGAGCGCTGCGCTCGACGGCCGGCCGCGAGAGGTCGACGACGTGGAGCCGATCGGTAAGGACCAGCCGCCAGAGCGCGTTTCGCCCTGTACCGCCTCCTGCTCGTGAGAGCAGGTACATCGCTTCCGTGAACGCCGGCCAGGACGTCACGAGCGGAAACGAGATTCGATCAAGCGCCTCGAGGCAGGCCTGATGATCCTGGTCGCCGGCGTCGATGATCGCAATCAGCGGTCCGGCGTCGGTCAGCGTCAACGGCGCGCGCGGCGTTCGGCGACGAGGTCGGCGAACGCCTCTCCGGTGCGGCGGGCGTGACTCGACCCACTGTCGATCACGCCGGCAACATCCGCCAGGTGTGCTCGGCCGCTCCCCGCCAACGTGTCCTCGGCCCGGCGCGCCACCGCGACCCGGATGAACTCGGACACGGATTCGCCGGCCACGGCGGCCGCCCGCCTGACGGTGAGGTCGAGCTCCGGATCGAGACGCAGGCTCCTCATGAACGGAGTGTATCACGATTCTGCCGATACGTATTACGGGACACGGCCATGGGAGGCGGGCATCCCCTGAACGCGATTTACGCTAGCGCGATGACGCCGAAGATCGCCGTGCTCGGGCTCGGAGAAGCGGGCGGCCGTCTGGCCGCCGACCTCGCCGCCGCCGGTGCCGACGTGCGCGGCTTCGACCCCGTCTCGGCCGCCGAGCCCGACGGCGTCCGGCGCGCGCCCGACGCGGCGGCGGCGGTCGACGGCTGCGACGTCGTGCTCAGCGTCAACAGCGCCGCGGCGGCGCGCGCCGCCGCCGAGGGCGCGCGACCGGGGCTCGGCGGCGCAGCAGTCTATGCCGACCTGAACACGGCGGCGCCGTCGCTCAAGCGCGAGCTCGCGGCGCTCGTCGGCGAGGCTGCGTTCGTGGACGTCGCGCTGCTCGGGCCGGTGCCCGCACGCGGCCTCGGGACGCCGGCGCTCGCCTCCGGCGGGGGTGCCCGGTCGTTCGCGGACGCGCTCGTGCCGCTCGGGATGCCCGTCGAGGTCGTCTCGGCCGAGGCCGGCGATGCCGCCGCCCGCAAGCTGCTGCGGTCGGTGTTCATGAAGGGCCTCGCGGCTGCGGCCGTCGAGAGCCTCGACGCGGCGGCGGCCGCCGGGCAAGCCGCGTGGCTCGAAGCCGAGATCGCCGACGTGATCGGTGCCGACCTACTGCGTCGCCTCGTCGAGGGAAGCCGCGCGCACGCAGTGCGCCGTGTCGACGAGATGCGCGCCGCATCGGAGCTGCTCGACGAGCTGGGCGTCGAGCCGCACGTGGCCGGCGCGAGCGCGGAGGTGCTGGCGCGGCTCGCACGGTTAGGGTAGGAGCGTGGCGCACCCTGCGGAGGCTTCCCCGCCGAGCGAGCGGGCGCGCGCCCTGGTCGAAGGCGGCTACGACCTGCACGTCCACGTCGCGCCCGACGTGCCGCGCCGCCGGATCGACGACGTCGCGCTCGCGCACCGCTGCGCCGAGCTCGGGCTCGCAGGCTTCGGGCTGAAGTCGCACTACACCTCGACCGCCGAGCGGGCGCGGATCGTCTCCGACGTCGAGCCGGGCGTTCGGGCAATCGGGACGATCACGCTCAACCAGGCAGTCGGCGGGATGAACGCGCTCGCGGTCGAGATCGCCGCGCGCGAGGGTGCACGGATCGTCTGGATGCCGACGGTCGACTCGCCGGCCGAGACCGCCGGACGCACCGAGCCGAAGCCGGGCGACAAGGTGCCGCTGTGGGCGAGCCTGCAGCACGAGCTCCACTCGCTCGGCCTCAGCATCGAGCCGGTGCACGTCACCGACGAGAACGGCGAGCTGCTGCCGGAGACGCGCGACGTGCTGCGCGCGATCGCGCGCCACGGCCTGATCCTCGCGACCGCGCATCTCGCGCGCGACGACACGTTCGCCGTCGTCGACGCCGCGTTCGCCGAGGGCGTCGAGCACGTCGTCGTCACGCACCCCGAGTTTCCCTGCCAGAACTTCTCGATCGAGGAGCAGGTCGAGCTCGCCGCGCGCGGCTGCTGGCTCGAGCGCTGCCTGAGCACGCCGCACAGCGGCAAGACGACGTACGAGCACGTATTCGAGGGCGTGCGCGCCGTGGGCGCCGAGCGGTCGCTCTTCTCGAGCGACTTCGGCAACCCGGACTACCCGGCCGTCGAGGACGGGCTCGCGCTCTGGGCCGAGCGGCTGCTCGAGGCCGGCTTCGGCGACGACGAGGTGCACGAGCTGATCGTCGGACAGTCGCGGAAGCTGGTCGGCGAATGACGCGGCTGCTCGTCGTGGGCGCGCACTCGGCGGACTTCGTCTGGCGCGCGGGCGGGACGATCGCCGTCACCACCTCGCGCGGCGGTGAGGCGAAGGTGCTGGCGCTGTCCTACGGCGAGCGCGGCGAGTCGGGGGAGCTCTGGAAGGAGCCGGACCAGACGGTCGAGCGCGTCAAGGAGATCCGGCACGGGGAGGCCGAGCGGGCCGCGGCGGCGCTCGGCGCGACGTTCGCAAGCCTCGACCTCGGCGACTACCCGCTCGACATCGACCGCGACGGCCTCGAGCAGCTGGTCGACGCGATCCGCGCCTTCAAGCCGGACGTGCTGATCACGCACACCGACCGCGATCCCTTCAACCCCGACCATGCGGTCGCGTTCTTCGCCGTCGAGCGCGCGCGGGCGCTGGCCGCGGGCGCCGGGGTTGCGAGCGCGTTCGAGACGATCACGCCGCCGGAGCTCTTCCTCTTCGAGCCGCACCAGCCCGAGCTCTGCAACTTCACGCCGACGACGTTCGTCGACATCACACCGGTGATCGAGCAGAAGCGCGCAGCGATGGAGGAGATGAAGGCGCAGTCGTACCTGCAGACGTACTACGGCCAGCGCGCCGAGCAGCGCGGCAACCACGCGCGGCGCTCGTCGGGCGCTGCGGGCATCCGCTTCGCCGAGGCGTTCCAGCGCGTCACGCCGCAGGTCGTGGAGGAGCTGTGAGCGGGACCTACGACGAGCTCGCGCGGCTCGGAGCCGCCACCGTGCACGAGGCGGCAGGCCGCAGCGCCGTCGTCGACCTCCCGCTCGTCCAGGTCGTTCCCGGCTCGCGGGCCGCGGGGCCCGCGCGCACGGTCGTCTGCGGGCAGGGCGACAACCTGATGGTGCACGCGGCGATCGCCGAGTCGGAGCCCGGCGAGGTACTCGTGCTGACGATGCCGGAGCCGGCTCCGATCGCCCTCGTCGGCGAGCTGCTCGCGACGCAGGCCGAGCGCCGCGGCCTTGCCGCGATCCTGGTCGACGCCGCGGTGCGCGACGTCGAAGAGCTCCGCGACCTCGGGTTGCCGATCTGGGCGCGGTACGTGCGCGTACGCGGCGCCGAGAAGAACGTGCCCGGCTCGATCGGCGACGCCGTCGAGGTCGGCGGGGCGGCGATCCGTCAGGGCGATGCCGTCGTCCTCGACGCCGACGGCGTCGTCGTGGTCGAGCGCGAGCGGGTCGACGAGGTGCTCGCGGCCGCGCGGGCGCGCGCGGAGCGCGAGGTCGACAAGCGCGCGAAGCTGCAGGCGGGAGCGCTCTCGTACGACCTGGACGGGCTGCGCGAGCGCGTCGAGACTTGACGGCACCGCTGCACGAGCTGGCGCGGATCGGCCACGCGGAGCTCCTCACTCCGAGGCCGGAGGAGAGCCTGCGCTTCTTCGTCGACGTGCTCGGGCTCGAGGAGGAGGCGCGCGAAGGCAGCTCGGTCTACCTGCGCGGCTGGGGTGACTACCTGCGTTACAGCCTCAAGCTGACCGAGTCTGCGCAATCGGGGCTCGGCCATCTCGCGTTCCGGGCGTGGAGCCCGGAGGCGCTCGAGCGCCGGGTCGCCGCGATCGAGGCGGCGGGGCTCGGGGTCGGCTGGATCGACGGCGACGTCGGGCATGGGCCCGCGTACCGGTTCACCGATCCGGACGGCCACGCGTTCGAGGTGTTCTACGAGGCGGAGCGCTACGTCGCTCCGGAGCACCTGAAGCCGTCGTGGCGCAACCAGCCGCAGCGCTACGTCGGGCGCGGCGCCTCCGTCAAGCGGCTCGACCACGTCAACCTGCTCGCCGCCGACGTGCGCCCGAGCCGCGTCTTCGCCGAAGAGGTGCTCGGCTACCGCCTGTACGAGGCGATCCGCGTCGAGGACGACCGGGAGGTCGGCGCGTGGATGAGCCTGTCGATCGCGGCACACGAGTTGATCTACGTCGCCGACGCGCGCGGCGCGCACGGCCGGCTCCATCACCTCGCGTTCTGGGTCGATACGCGCGAGGAGTGCCTGCGTGCGGCAGACATCTTCGTCGACAGCGGCGTGCCGATCGAGGCCGCGCCGTCGAAGCACGGCGTTGCGCAGGGCTTCTTCCTCTACGGCTTCGAGCCGGGCGGCAACCGGGTCGAGGTGACGACCGGCGGCTACTTCGTCTACGACCCCGACTTCGAGCCGACGATCTGGACCCGCGAGGAGCGCGCGCGCGGCCAGTTCTGGGGCGTGCAGACGATCGAGAGTTTCCACACCTACGGCACGCCGCCGATCGGCGACGAGCAGCCGTGACCGCGTTTCGCGAGCGGCTCGCCGAGCCCGGGTCGTTCGTGGTCGCGGCCGAGCTCGTCACGAGCCGCGGCCTGATCACCGCCGAGACCGGGCGGGAGCTGCTCGGCGTCGCGCGCGCGCTCGCGGAGGACCCGCGCATCGACGTGCTCTCGATCACCGACAACCCCGGCGGCCACGCGATGCTCGCGCCCGACACGCTCGGCACCGACCTCGTCGCGCGCGGGCAGGAGGTCGTGATCCACCTCTCCTGCAAGGACTGGAACCGCAACGCGCTCGAGAGCCGCGCGTGGAAGCTCTCGTCCGAGGGCTTCCACAACGTCCTTGCGCTGTCCGGCGACTATCCGATCACCGGCCACCGCGGCCTCGCCGCTCCCGTGTTCGACATCGACTCGGTCGGCCTGATCAGCCTGCTCGCCGAGATGAACGGAGGCCTGCGCGACACGCGTAAGCCCGGCGTACGGCTCGACCGCACCGACTTCCTGATCGGCTGCGTCGTCACGAACCACAAGCGGCACGAGCGTGAGGTGATGCCGCAGTACTTCAAGCTGCGCAAGAAGGCCGCTGCGGGCGCGCGGTTCGTGATCAACCAGATCGGCTGGAACGTGCGCAAGGACGACGAGTTGCTCCGCTGGATCAGGCGCGACGGGCTCGACGTCTCCGTGATCGCGAACGTCTACCTCCTGTCGCGGGCCGCGGCTCGTGCGTTCCACCAGGGCAAGATTCCCGGCGTCGTCGTCACGGAGGAGCTCCTCGCGCTTGCCGAGCGCTACGGCGCCGGCGCCGACCGCGGCCGCGCGTTCTTCGTCGAGCTCGCGGCCAAGCACGTCGCGATCGCGCGCGGCCTCGGCTTCGACGGCGTCTACATGGGCGGCCACATGCCGGCCGAGCGCTTCGGCCAGATCCTCGATCAAGCGGATGCGTTCGGCCCCGACGAGTGGCGCGGCTTCGCGCGCGAGGTGCAGTTCGGCTTCCCCGACGAGTTCTACTTCTTCGAGCGCGACGCGGCGACGGGGCTCTGCTCCGACGAGGTGAACGGCGCCTACCTCGAGTCGAAGCGGCGGCGGCGGACCGACCTGCGCGTCCCGGTCAAGTACCGCTTCAGCCGCCGGCTGCACACGCTCGCGTTCGCCGACGACGCGCCGCTCCATTCGGCGGGCCGCAGCTTCTACCGGAAGGTCGACCGCTCGCCGGCCGCTGCAAAGGTCGCGCACGCGCTCGAGCAGGCCGCGAAGGTGTCGATGTTCCGGTGCCGGGACTGCGGCGACTGCTCGCTGCCGGACATCGCGTACGTCTGCCCGGAGTCGCTGTGCGCCAAGAACCAGCGCAACGGCCCGTGCGGCGGCACGCGCGACGGGCTGTGCGAGGTCTACGACACCGAGTGCATCTGGTCGCAGGCGTACGAGCGGCTCAAGGCCTACGGCGAGGAGGAGGGGATGCTCGACGGCCCGGTCGTCGTCAAGGACAACGCGCTCGCCGGCACGAGCGCCTGGGCGAACACCTTCCTCGGCCGCGACCATCATTCGGGAAGGGAACCTTAGGTTCCCTTCCCGATGCCCATCCCTCCTCCTCGCCCGCCGTCACGACGCGGGCTTCGCCTCCCGGCCGGCCAAGCCGGCCTCCGGCGGCATCGGGTGATTGCTTCGACGACGGCAAGACCGCCCGCCGTCCCCCGATCGAGTCTCACAAATCGTGGCCGAGGCGCGTTCTAGATTGCAGAGATGCCGTGTAGCGTCGTCGACAGCCCGATCGGCCCACTGGGCCTCGTCGCCTCGGAGACCGCCCTGCAGGGCGTGTGGTTCGACGGCGGCCGGATCCGGCCAGAGGGGCGTTCGCCCGTCCTCGCCGAGGCCGAGCGCCAGCTGGACGCCTACTTCGCCGGCGACCTCGTCGAGTTCGACCTGCCGCTCGAGCTCGACGGCACCGAGTTCCAGCGCCGCTGCTGGCTCGCGCTCGCGACCATCCCGTACGGCCAGACGGTCAGCTACGGCGAGCAGGCGCGACGGCTCGGCCTGGGCAGCGACGCCGCGCGGGCGGTCGGCGCCGCGAACGGCAGCAACCCGCTGCCGCTCGTCCTGCCCTGCCACCGCGTGATCGGCGCCGACGGTTCGCTGACCGGCTTCGGCGGCGGGCTGCACGTGAAGCGCTTCCTGCTCGAGCACGAGGGCGCGCTGCTCCCGCTCGGCTAGCCGTCAGGCAGGCGTCTTCGTGCGCCACCCTTCCGCGTAGGTCGTCCGCGCCACCTCGGAGTACGGGCACGGGCTCACGATCGCGCGGATCTCCGCCTGCGCGTGCCGTTCGACGACCGGCTTGCGCGAGCCGCCGCCCTCCTCGCCCCAGACGAGGGTCACCTCGGTGCCGTAGTCGACGTCCACGTCGAGAACGGCGAGCGACAGCTGCGTGCGCTCGTTGTAGCTGTAGCCCGAGAACGTGGACACGCCGACCATCTCGTCGCCGAGCAGCACCTTGTCGTTCGGCCACGTCGAGTAGTTGGAGAGCGGCAGGTCGATGTACTTCACCGCCGGGCCGTCGCCCTTCGTCAGCAGCGTTCCGATCGCGTCGGCGACGTCCTCGCCGTTCCACGCGAGCGTCACCTTCCTGCGCTTCGGCTCGGTCATCTGCTCGAGCGCGTCGCGTCCGACGAAGTCGTGGTCGAACTTCACGAACGGCCAGTAGCCGAGGTCGTGCGGCGTCCGGTAGTAGTCGCGGATGTCGTCCGAGTAGTAGCTCCCGCCGAGCGAGCCGGTGCCCTCGTACCAGTTCGCGGGCAGCCACTCGCGGTACGCCTGCATCGCGTCGCCGGTGAAGACGGCCGGCATCGGGCACGGGATCCAGCCCGACTCGAGCGTGTTGGTCGCGTACACGCGCGAGCCGACCTGGCGGAGGCCGAACTCCTTCCCCGCCTCGACCAGCGCGGCGCGCACGTCCTCCGCGTCCTCCCACGGCCCGAACAGCTCCATTCCCGGCGCGCCCGACATCCCGTGGTGCAGCGCTCGCACCTTGTGGCCGCCGATCGTCAGCTCGCCCATGTTGAAGAACTTGATCTCGGGCAGCGAGCCGCCGTTCGCCTTCGCGAGCACCTCGAGCGCGGTCGGCCCCTGCGTCTGGAAGCGGTACAGCTTGCGCCGGCCGGTCGGATTGACGGCCGTGCGCTCGTCGCGGTCGATCGTCACGTCGTAGTCGCCCGTCTCGGCGTGGAACTGCACCCAGTTGTGCGCCGACGGGCGGCCGACGAGGTTCACCTTGTTGACGTCCAGGTAGAAGAGGATGCCGTCGCCGATCACGTAGCCGTCCTCGTTGCAGGCGACAAACTGCTTCGCCTTGTCGACCCTGAAGTTCTTGAAGGTGTTGACGCCAAGGTCGGAGAGCAGCCTGATCACGTCCGGGCCCTCGATGTAGAGGTCGGTCATGTGGTGCGACTGGTCGAAGAGCGCGCACGTCTCCCGCCACGCCACCTGCTCGTCGCGCCAATTCGTGAACTCGGCGGCCACCGCCGGGTAGACGTACGGCCCGATCTGGGAGTTGCGCACCAGGTCGACCGGGTTGTCGACCGTCTGCAACAGCTCGGCCAGGCTTCGCTGACTCATCTCGGCTTGCCTCCTTGACGACGACCGCAGGTTCTTCGGACCACGAAGCCTACGGCGTCGCGGCCGATGTGAGAAACGGATCCGTAGACTGGACCGCGGTGGGGAGGCGCCACGTCGCATGGCTGCTGGTCGCGCTCGGGCTGACCGCGCTCGCAGGGGCGAGCGCCGGGCGCGCGACGCCGGCGAGCGGGCGCCTCGTCCAGGTGGGGAGGTTCGACGCTCCGGTGTACGCGACGGCGCCGCCGGGCGTTCGCGGGGTGCTGTACGTCGTCGAGCAGGCCGGCAGGATCGTCGTCTGGCAGAACGGCACCGTGCGCGGACGGCCGTTCCTCGACATCCGCTCGAAGGTGCGGAGCGGAGGCGAGCAGGGACTGCTCTCGATCGCGTTCGACCCGGCCTACGCGACCAACCACCTCTTCTACGTCGACTACACCGACACGAACGGCGACACGAGGGTCGTGCGCTACCGGTCGGACGGCACCGCGGCGATCCCGTCGTCCGCCAGGCAGCTGCTCTTCGTGAAGGACTTCGCGGCGAACCACAACGGCGGCCAGCTGCAATTCGGGCCCGACGGGTGGCTCTACTGGGGCAACGGCGACGGCGGCGGCGGCGGAGATCCGCAACGAAACGGCCAGAACCTGACGCGGCCGTTCGCGAAGATCGAGAAGCTGAACGTGCGTGCCGCCGGTGCACACTGGAAGCTCGTCGCCTACGGGCTGCGCAACCCCTGGCGCTTCTCGTTCGACCGTGCGACCGGCGATCTCTACGTCGGCGACGTCGGCCAGGAGAAGTGGGAGGAGATCGACTACCTGCCCCGCGGCACCGCCAAGATCGTCGACTTCGGCTGGAGCCGGTATGAGGGGAACCACGTCTACGACGCGTCGGAGCAGCTTGCCGGCCCGGGTCGCTACGTGCGCCCGGTCCACGAGTACTCGCACGCCGAGGGCTGCGCCGTCGACGGCGGCTACGTCTACCGCGGCGCGCGCCTGCGCGCGAACGCCGGCCGCTACTACTTCGGCGACAACTGCTCGGGAGCCGTGTGGAGCCTGCGGATCGCGCGCGGCAAGGCGGCGTCGGTGCGCCGGGAGCCGTTCACCGTGCCCGGGCTCTCGAGCTTCGCCGAGGACGCTGCAGGCGAGCTCTACCTGATGTCCGTGAGCAGCGGCGCGCTCTACCGGCTGTCCTGACCGCCACAGCGTCGTCCCGCCGGACGACCGCGAACTCGTCACCGCGGACGACGCACGTTCCGGCCTGCGGCCGATGGCACGCGCCCCCGAGTGGAGCAGACTCGGCGCATGGCAGTGAAGGCTCACCAGCTCCTCCAGGAAGTGCGTCCGTTCGGGCGCACCCGTGCGCTCCGCCGGCTGACCCGTGGCCTCGACACGCTCGTCGCGACCGAGACCGACCCGACGGCGATCGCGGCGCGCGCAGGCATGCTGCTGCGCCCGGCGCTCGCCGACCCGACGCTGCTCGAGGCGCGCCATCGCGAGCCTGCCGACGACAACTACCGCCAGCACCTCGTCCACGTCCATCCGACCGGGCTCTACTCGATCGTCGCGCTCGTCTGGCAGCAGGGACAGGCCACGCCGATCCACGACCACCGCTGCTGGTGCGTGGTCGGGGTCTGGCGCGGCCTCGAGCGCGAGACGACGTACGACCTGCACGGCGACGGGACGGCGACGTACCTCGTCCCGCGCGCCACGACCGTCACCGGCCCGGGAGACGTCTCCGTGCTCGTGCCGCCCGACGAGGACATCCACCGAGTCGAGCAGCACGGCAGCGGGCTCGCGATCTCGGTGCACGTCTACGGCGACGACATCTCGGTGCTCGGCTCGAGCATCAACCGCCGCTTCGACGACGACCTCGTCCGCGTCGCAGCGCCGGCAGCATGGCCGGTCTCGTGGCGCGCGCTCGATGCGGGGAGGACGGCATGAACCACAACCTCGACGTGCGCGAGCGCCACCTGACCGACGAGGAGCTGGCAGCGGCCCGGCTTGCCGAGGAGCAGGCCGGAGCGTCGGGACGGCTCGCCCGCAGCCTGCTGACCGAGATCGAGTCCTACCTCGAGTTCTTCGCGATCGCCCACGGCGCGGCCTGACCCCGCCGCTACGATCGGCGTGTGAGCGAGGCGGACGAGTTCGACCTGCTCGCCGCCTCCTTGCGAGCCGACGCGAGCGACGTGGAGGCGTTCGTCGAGGCGCTCGCGACCAAGCTCGAGGTCTCGTTTCCCGACCGTGTCGACGTCGAGCGAAAGGGGGGCCGGCTCGGCGGCCGGAAGCACGTCGCCCGCATGACGGTCACGCTCGCCGACCGGAGCTTCGAGCTCGAGCACGACCACGCCGACGTGAGCTGCCGCCGGCGCAACGTCGTGCGCGGGATCGTGTTGAAGAGCGAGGAGCTGACGCTCGACGAATGGATCGCCGACCTCTCGCACGTGCTCACGCAGGTCGCCGGCGAGACCGAGCGCGGACGCGCCGCCCTGCAGCGGCTGCTCGAGAGCTGATGGCGCCGCGCGGACCGCAGCCGGACGACTGGGCGGCGCGCAGCATCGAAGCGCTCGAGTCGGGCGGCATCCCGCTTGCCGCGCAGGCGCGGCTCGACGACCTGCGCAGCCGCGGCGGCGGGTTCTTCACGTCGGACCTCAGCGCCAACGAGTTCCTGCTCGCGCAGCGGGCCGGCTTTCGGCCGCTCACGCAGGTGATGGGGAGCTGCTTCTACAACGTCGGCTGGCAGTGGATGCCCGGCTCCGGCATGTACGGGCAGTGGGGCGGCGGCTACAGCGAGGGCCAGACGGTCGAGCTCGAGACGCAGACCGAGGCCTGGAACGAGGCGCGGCGGCTCGCGGTCGGTCGGCTGGCCGAGGAGGCGAAGCGCGCCGGAGCGGATGCGGTCGTCGGTGTGCGGCTGCAGCGCGGCGGCTTCGACTGGGCCGCGGGCCTGATCGAGTTCGTCGCGGTCGGGACGGCCGTCGTGTCGCAGCGGTACGAGCTCGGCCCGCAGCCGGTGCTCTCCAACCTGACCGGCCAGCAGTTCGCGGCCCTGTTTGAGCACGGCTACTGGCCGGTCGGGCTCGTCGCCGCGACGACCGTCGGCTACGTGATGACCGGCTGGCGGCAGCAGTTCAGCGCGGGCGGCTTCCTGTCCGGCCGTCAGAACCAGGAGCTCACCGACTACACGCAGGGCGTCTACGACACGCGGTCGCAGACGATCCAGCGCATCAATCGGCAGGCGCACGAGTTGGGCGCGCACGGCGTCGTCGGCGTCGAGCTCCAGCAGGAGCACCACGAGCACGAGCGCGACGCCGGCGGCACGCACTACCGCGACCTGATCCTGACGATGCACGTGCTCGGCACGGCGATCGTCGAGCTCGAACACCGCGACGAGCCTCCGCCCGTCTACATCGGCCTACCACTCAACGGGGAGCAGCGATGACCGACCAGGAAAGCGAGCAGTACGACCCGACCTCGACCGCGGGCGTTCCCGAGCACGGGAAGGAACGGCTGGCCCGGATGAAGGAGCGGAGCTTCTTCACCAGCGACCTGTCGGTGAACGAGTTCCTGCTCGTGAAGGCGGCCGGGTTCGAGCCGCTCGGCCTCGTCGTCGGCAGCTCGATCTACCACATCGGCTTCCAGATGGGCGGCTGGAACACGAATCAGGAGATGGACGTGCTGACGCAGGCGATGTACCACGCCCGCGAGCTGGCGATGACGCGCATGGAGGAGGAGGCCGACCAGCTCGGTGCGGACGGCGTCGTCGGCGTGCGTCTCGACGTGAGCCGCTACGAGTGGAGCGGCGACCTCGCCGAGTTCATCGCGATCGGCACCGCCGTGCGCCACCGCGAAGGCGTTCTCCACCGCGCGCCGAACGGCCGTCCGTTCACGAGCGACCTCACCGGCCAGGACTTCTACACGCTGCTGTCGGCCGGATACCGCCCGCTCGGGCTCGTGATGGGGACGTGCGTCTACCACGTCGCGCACCAGGGCCTCGGCGGCTGGTTCCGGCGCGTCGGCCGCAACGCCGAGATGACGAACTTCACGCAGGCGCTGTACGACGCGCGCGAGCTCGCGATGGAGCGCATGCAGGCGGAGGCCGAGGCGGTCGAGGCCGAGGGCATCGTCGGCGTGCAGCTGAACGAGGGAAGCCACGGCTGGGACTCGCACGTGATCGAGTACTTCGCCGTCGGCACGGCCGTCACGCCGATGAGCAAGGATCACACGATCCCGGCGCCGAGCTTCGTCCTCTCGCTCAACGACTCGTCGACGAACCGGCTCAGCGGCTTCTGAGCCGCCCGCGATCTGCGACGATCGGCCACCCGACGGAAGGAGCGTGCAGATGGAGACGGCCAGGGCGATCCACCACCGGTGGGAGGAGATGCCGAAGGAGGCGCTCAAGGCGGGCCTCGACCGCCGCATGATCTCGACCGAGCGGGTGATGCTCACGCACGTCTACTTCGAGCCGGGCGCCGTCGTCCCGACGCACGCGCACGAGAACGAGCAGCTCACCTACATCCTCGAGGGCACCCTTCGCTTCTGGCTCGGTGACGACGAGTCGCAGTGCGTGGACGTCGCCGCCGGCGAGGTGCTGGAGATCCCCTCGTGGCTGCCGCACCGCGCCGAGGCGCTCGAGCGCACGCTCGACGTCGACATCTTCTGCCCGCCGCGCGCCGACTGGCTCGACGGGTCGGACGCGTACCTCCGCACCTAGTCGAACAGCGCCGCCGTCCCCTCGAGCGCGCGTCGCTGCGCGACGGCGCGGTTGACGGCGTTGACGAGCGCGCGCAGCGACGCGGTCACGATACTCGGATGGATGCCGACGCCCCAGATCGGGTCGTCGTCGACATCGGCTTCGATGTAGGCGGCCGCGGTCGCGTCCGCGGCCGCGGACATCGCGTGCTCGTGGTAGTCGCGGAGCCTGATCGTGATCCCGAAGCTGCGGTCGAACGCGTCGACGAGCGCCGCGATCGGGCCGTTGCCCGATCCGCCGATCTCGCGCGGCTCGCCGTCCGCGGTCAGTTGCGCGACGATCGAGTCCTCCTCGCCGCTCGAATGCACGTACGACTCGAGCGCGTAGGGCGCGGTGTGCGCGAGGTAGTGCTCGTGAAAGACGGCGAGCAGCTCGTCGGCGCTGAGCTCGTCACCGCGGAGGTCGGTGATCGCCTGCACCTTCTGCGCGAAGTCGATCTGCAAGCCGCGCGGCAGCTCGAGGCTGTGCACTGTCTCCATCAGGTAGGCGACGCCGCCTTTCCCCGACTGTGAGTTGACGCGGATGATCGCCTCGTAGTCGCGCCCGAGGTCGGCGGGGTCGATCGGCAGGTACGGCACGTCCCACCGTTCCGAGTCGCTGCGCTGCTGCGCGTACATCCCCTTCTTGATCGCGTCCTGGTGCGAGCCGGAGAAGGCGGTGTAGACGAGGTCGCCGACCCACGGATGGCGCGGGTGGATCGGCAGCTCGTTGCACTCCTCGACGATCCGCTTCGCCTCGCTGATGCGCGAGAGATCGAGCTGCGGGTCGACGCCCTGCGTCAGGAGGTTCAGGGCGAGCGTGACCAGGTCGACATTGCCCGTCCGCTCGCCGTTGCCGAACAGCGTCCCCTCGACGCGGTCGGCGCCGGCCATCAGCCCGAGCTCGGCCGTCGCGACGGCGGTGCCGCGGTCGTTGTGCGGATGCACGCTCAGCACGATCCGGTCGCGCGCGGAGACGTGCCGCTGGAACCACTCGATCCGGTCGGCGTACACGTTCGGCGGGAAGACCTCGACCGTTGTCGGCAGGTTGACGATCATCGGCTCCTCGACCGTCGGCTGCCATGTCGCGATCACGGCCTCGCAGATCTCGAGCGCGTACTCGAGCTCGGTGCCGTGGAAGCTCTCGGGCGAGTACTCGAACACGATCTCGCCGCTCGCGTCAGCGGCGAGCTCCTTGCACAGCTCGGCCGCCCGCACGGCGAGCTCGGTGATCCCGTCCTCGTCGAGGCGGAAGACGACGCGCCGCTGCGTCGTCGACGTCGAGTTGTAGAGATGCACGATCGCGCGGCGGGCGCCGTCGATCGCCTCGTACGTCTGCTCGATCAGCTCCGGCCTCGCCTGCGTCAGCACGGCGATCGTCGTGTCGGCGGGAATCAGGTCCTCCTCGACGAGCCTGCGCACGAACTCGAAGTCGGTGCGCGACGCCGACGGGAAGCCCACCTCGATCTCCTTGACGCCCAACCGCACGAGCAGCTCGAACATCCGCTGCTTGCGCTGCGCGTCCATCGGCTTGACCAGCGCCTGGTTGCCGTCGCGCAGGTCGGTCGAGCACCAGATCGGCGCACGGTCGACGATACGGCTCGGCCAGGTGCGGTCGGGCAGGTCGACGGTCGGATACGGGCGGTACTTCCAGTAGGGCATCGGCATGGGTCGGCTCCTCCGGTTTGGACGGACGACTCCCTTGGTGCGGGAGCGCGGGTACGGGTATGTCGTCCGAACGCCTCCCCTAGCGGGGAAGGAGGATCCCGAGCGCCGACAGGCCGGGGAAGGCGGAAGCTGCCGGCTGGTCGAGACGCGCGTCGGTCATCGCTTCCGAAAGGATAGTGGTGCGGCGCTGCCCGCGCAACGCGCTACGTGCTCAGGCGTTGCCGATCTTGCCGGCGAAGTCGGTGATCAGCGCGTCGAGGACGCCGACCATCACGCCTTCGCCCATCGACGCGGCCTTGCCCGCGATCTGCGCGCTGGTCGAGATCGTCCCGCCGCCGTCCGTGAGCGCGAAGGTGACCGTCGCGTTCGCGTACCCCTGGCCGCCGACCTCCTTCGCCTTGACCGTCATCACGACGCAGCGCGCAGCCTCGTCCTGCTCGACGACCTCGACTGTCCCGGCGAACGTCATCGACATCGCGGCCATCTTGATCTTGATCTCCGCCTTGGCCGAGGTCGGGCTCATCGACTCGACGACCGAGCCGCCCTCGACGCACGGCACGACCTTCATCAGGTCGAGGATCGTCGCGTAGCTCTCGTCGATCGGCTTCGTGGTACTGAAAGCGTGCTCGAGCTCGACGGCCATCCCGCGACACTAGCCTAGGCTCCGCGCATGCCGATCGCACCCGGCCGCCACGTGCTCGGGCCCGAGAACGCGACGCTCTCGGTGCGTACCGGGCGGGCGGGAGCGGCGGCGATGGCCGGCCACGACCTGCTGTTCCACGTCACCGCGTGGGAGGCAGTGCTCGAGGTCGGGGACGGGTCGCACCCGGCGACCGTCTCGCTCGACGCCGACTCGACCTCGCTCCGCGTCCGGCAGGGCACCGGCGGCGTGCAACCGCTGGAGGACGACGACATTGCGAGCATCGAGCAAACGATCGACGACGAGGTTCTGAGAGGAACGGGGATCGCGTTTCGCTCGACGGTGGTCGACGTCGCCGCGGATGGCAAGAGCCTTCGCGTGCAGGGCGAGCTGACCCTCGCCGGTGCGACACGCGCCCTCGTCTTCGACGTCGCGGTCGGCGCCGACGGCGAGCTTCGCGGGAGCACTGTGCTGAAGCAGTCCGACTGGGGCATGAAGCCATACTCGGCGTTGTTCGGCGCGCTGAAGGTCGCCGACGAGGTCGAGGTGGCGATCGATGCGTCCGACACGCCCGGTCGGCCGCACGCGTTCGTATCGCCGGCGTCGCGCCGCTCCGGGATCGTCGACCCCGGCATCTCGAGCTTCCTTTGGGCAGTTCTCTTCTTCGGCTATCTCGTGCTCGGGATGGCAGCCGTCGGCGTGTCCTGGGGTGCGGCGCTGGTGCTTTCCCTCGCCGCCGCGTTCTTCGTGTTCCTGTTCGTCCGCACGCAGGGCACCGGGCGCCACGTCGACGAGGAGCAATCGCGGTAGCGGTGTACCTTCGGCACGCGGTGCTGTAGCGTCGCCCGATCGTTCGCGGAGGTGCGCGTGGTTGACGAAGACGTTCCCGTCCTGATCGTCGGTGGCAGCCTGGTCGGGCTCTCGACCGCGGTCTTCCTCGGTCACCACGGCGTGCCTTCGCTGGTCGTCGAGCGGCACCGGGGCACCGCGATCCATCCGCGTGCCGCGCTCGTCAGCCAGCGCACGATCGAGACCTACCGCGCCGTCGGGCTGCAGGCGGAGGTCGAGGAGGCGGCTGCCCGGGAGTTCGTCCAGAACGGCGCGATCCTGTCCGCGGAGAGCCTGGGCGGCAAGGAGCTCGACTGGTACTTCCGTTTCATCAACGAGGGCGTCGAGGAGATCAGCCCGTCGCCGCGGCTGTTCGTCACGCAGATCGGGCTCGAGCCGGTGCTGCTCCGGGCGGCGGAGCGGCTCGGCGCCCGCATCGAGTACGCGTCCGAGGCGGTTTCGGTCGAGCAGGACGCCGACGGTGTCACCACCATCGTGCGGCCGCGCGACGGCGGGCCCGAGCGCACGGTTCGCGCTCGGTACCTCGTTGCGGCCGACGGCGCGCACAGCCCGATCCGCGAGCGGCTCGGCATTCGGAATCTCGGCCACGGCAGCTTCTCGGACAGCATCACCATCTACTTCCGTGCCGACGTGCGCGCGCTGATGGGCGACCGCAACCTCAGCGTCATCTACGTCTTCGGCCCGCGGCTGCAGGGCTTCTTCCGCTTCTCGATCGACCTCCAGGCGGGCTTCCTCGTCGTCAACTCGACCTCGGACGAATCCGGGTCGCGGTCGGTCGACATCGGCGAGGACATGACCGAGCCGACGTGCGTGCGCCACGTGCGCGAGGCGCTCGGCGATCCCGACATCGCCGTCGAGATCGAGAACGTGCAGCGCTGGTCGGCCTCGGCCGAGTATGCGGAGCGGCTGCGCGAAGGGCGCGTGCTGCTTGCGGGCGACGCCGTGCACGTGATGCCGCCCACCGGTGGGTTCGGCGGCAACACCGGCGTGCAGGACGGCTACGACCTCGCCTGGAAGCTGGCCCACGTGATCGACGGCCGCGCGGGCGAGGCGCTGCTCGAGACGTATGACGTCGAGCGCCAGCCGGTCGGCGCGTTCACGACCGAGCAGGCGTACACGCGCTACGTCCTCCGGCTCGATCCGACGCTCGGCAAGGAGAACCTGATGCCTATCGTCGAGGAAGCGACGGTGGAGCTCGGGTATCGCTATCGCTCGGACGGGATCGCGGTCGATCCCGACGACGACGGCGCGCTGTGGGAGGACCCGCGGGCGCCGACCGGCCGGCCCGGCTTTCGCGCGCCGCATCTTCCGATCTCGCTGGACGGGAAGGAATCGACCGTCGACCTGTTCGGGCGCGATCTCGTGCTGGTCGCCGGTCCCGAGGGCGAGCCGTGGTGCACGGCCGCCGCGGCGGCGGGCGAGTCGTTCGGCGTGACGGTCGCGGCGCATCGCGTCACCCGCGACCTCGATCCGGCCGGGCGCTTCGGCGAGCTGTACGGGACCGGCGAGGCCGGGGCCGTGCTCGTGCGCCCGGACGGGTTCGTCGCGTGGCGGGCGAGAGGTGCGCACGCCGAGCCCGAAGCCGAGCTGACGAGCGCGGTCGGCCGCGTGCTCGCGCGAGGGGTGTAGAGCCTGGGTGCCTGGCACCTACGTGCCAGGCACCTGACCTGCGAATGGTCGCCACGCGGGAAGCCACGCGCCCTCCGCGTGGCACATCGCGCACAGCGGCGGCGGCGGCACCCGGCCGGCGACGCCGTAGCCGCACACGGCGCATACGAGGTCGATCGTCGGCCGCGGCCGCCGCCGCGCGCCGGCCGGTCCGAGGGGAGGACCGGCCGGCATCGTGGACGAGCTCATCGCCGCTCGCGTCCCGCGAGCGCGGGCTCGTGACCGGTCGGGCTCGGCGTGACGGCTCCCGGCGGGACGACCAGCACCGGACAGCGCGCCACGCCGATCAGGTCGGTCGAGACGCTGCCGAGGAACGCCGCCCTGAGCGCGCCGCGCCCGCGCGAGCCGACGACGATCAGCTCCGCCTCCTCGGCGTCCGCGAGGTCGGCGAGCTGGTCGGCCGGGAAGCCGAGCACGACCTGCCGTTCCAGGCCGCGCAGCTCCTCGCCGTCGAGCACGTCGTCCAGCAGCCGCTCGCCTGCCGCGAGCTCCGCCTCGATGTCTCGCCCGACTCCGGTGGTGCGAGACGCGAGCCCCCCTTGCACGACGTGGGCGACCACGAGGCGCGCGTCGAGCTGGTCGGCGAGCCGTGCTGCGGCGCCGAGCGCCACCGTCGCGTTGCGCGACCCGTCGACGCCGCAGACGATTGTCGGGATCATCGTGAGCCTCCTTTGCTCGTGTTGACACCTCCAGCGTCGCCGCCCGGCCGAGCGTGCGCCATGGGGCGATCACCCCAATTCGCGTGGCGAAAGATGGTGTCTCGACCCGATCGCACACGGCGGGCGTCTCCGCGACCCTGGGGTCGACCACCTGTTCGACGCGTGAAAGGAGCGAACCACTATGGAAACCGCCGTGATCACGCCGGAAGGGCTCGCGCGGCTCACCGAGGAGCTCGACAGGCTGACCGGGGACGGCCGACGCGAGATCGCGGAGCGGCTGCGGCTCGCGGTTGCGCTGGAGGCGAACACGCTCGAGAGCGCCCACTACGTCGGCGTGCGCGAGGACCAGGCGCTACTCGAGCAGCGCATCCATCTGCTGCGCGAGCGGATCGGCTCCGCGCGCGTCGTCGAGCCCGATCCGGCCAACGGGCGCGTCGACGTCGGCGAGCGCGTTCGCGTCCGCGACCTCGACACCGGCGAGCGGTTCGAGTTCGACCTCGTCGGCCCGCACGAGGCCGACCCGCTCGCGCGGCGGCTGTCGGTCGCCGCGCCGCTCGGGAGAGCCGTGCTCGGCGTGCGACGAGGGCAGACGGTCGACGTCGACGCGCCACGCGGCCGGCGCCGGTTCAAGGTCTTGCGGATCGCGATGCCGGCATGAGCGTAGGCTTGACGGAGCTCATCGGGAGCGGAGGTGCCGGCTTCGCCGGCGCCGGAGCGGAGAACATTGGGCAACCGAAGGTTGCCCAATGAGCAGCCGGTGGGCCGTCCCTCTGCGCTACAAGACGAACGATGAGCTTCTCGCGGCTACCGCTGCTGTGGCGGGTCTTCGCGATCAACGCGACGCTCCTGGTCGCCGCGACGCTGTTGCTCGCGCTCACGCCCGTGACGATCCACGCTTCGGTCGCCTTCGTCGAGGTCGCGGACCTCGTGGTGGCGCTCGGCGTGATGCTCGCGGCGAACCTCGTGCTGCTGCAGCGCGCGCTCCGCCCGGTCGATCGGCTCGTCGAGCGGATGCGGACGGTCGACCTGCTCCGGCCCGGCGAGCGCTTCGTGGCGGACGGCGGGCCGGAGGTGTCGGTGCTGGCGCAGGCGTTCAACCAGATGCTCGAGCGGCTCGAAGCCGAGCGTGGCGACAGCGGGCGGCGCGCGCTGCGCGCGCAGGAGGACGAGCGGCTGCGAATCGCGCGCGGCCTGCACGACGAGGTCGGGCAGGTGCTCACGGGCGTGCTGCTCCAGCTCGACTCGCTCGCGCGCGTCGAAGCGGGCGACCGGCCCGCCGCCGTGCAGGAGACGAAGCAGGCGGTGCGGCAGGCGCTCGACGAGGTGCGCCGCATCGCCCGCGAGCTGCGGCCCGAGATGCTCGAGCACCTCGGCCTCGTCAGCGCGCTCACGGAGCTCTCGCGTCGCTTCGCTGACCAGAGCGGCCTACGCATCGAGCGATCGTTCGCCGACGACCTGCCGCGCCTCTCCGACGAGTCGGAGCTCGCCGTCTACCGTGTCGCTCAGGAGAGCCTCACGAACGTCGGCCGGCATGCACACGCAACCGCGGTCGCGATCAGCCTCGAGCGCGGCGCGGGAACGGTCGTCCTTCGCGTCGTCGACGACGGGTCGGGCGACGTCGACACCTTCGAGGCGAACGGGCACGGCGGCCTCCGCGGCATGCGGGAGCGCGCGCTCCTCGTCGGCGGCGCGCTCGCGGTCGAGCGCGCGGACGGCGGCGGCGTCGAGGTGCGGCTGGAGGTGCCGGCAGCCTGATGCCGATCCCACTCGTCACGCGCATCCTCGTCGCCGACGACCACCCGATCGTGCGCTCGGGGCTCAAGCAGGTTCTGGACGCCGAGGCCGATCTCGAGGTCGTCGCCGAGGCCGAGGACGGTGCCGAGGCGATCAGGAAGGGGCTCGCCGAGGACGTCGACATCGCGATCCTCGACGTGTCGATGCCGAAGACGACCGGGATCCAGGCGGCGGCGGAGCTGCGCAAGCGCAAGCCGGAGCTGAAGTTGCTGATGCTCTCGATGTACGACAGCGAGCAGTTCCTGTTCGAGTCGCTCAAGGCGGGCGCGGCGGGCTACGTCCTCAAGTCCGACGCCGACCAGGACATCGTCGAGGCAGTGCGGCGCACGATGCGCGGCCAGTCGTTCCTCTATCCCTCCGCCGTCTCCACGCTGGTGAAGGACGCGCTCGAGCGCGGCCGCACGGACGGGGAGCGCTTCGACGTGCTGACGCCGCGCGAGCTCCAGGTCCTGAAGCTGATCGCCGAGGCGCACAGCTCGAAGGAGATCGCCGCCGAGCTCGTGATCAGCGTCAAGACGGTCGAGCGCCACCGGCAGAACATCCTCGACAAGCTCGGGATGAGCGACCGCGTCGAGCTCACCCGCTACGCGATCCGCCGTGGGCTGATCCAGCCCTAGTGGCCCCGTCCACAAGTTCGGTTGTGTGCTTGGCCGGCTGCAAAGCGGCGCATGCCCGCGTCCTCAGTCGCCCTCGTACCTGTTAGATACGAGGGCTCCCTGCGTCCTTGGCCTGCTTGCTTTTCGCTCGGCCAAGCACGAACAAACTTATGGACGCGGCCACTAGTCCGACTCGCGGAGGAGCCGGCGCAGGAGCTCGAGCAGGTCGTCCGGCAGGTCCGGCGCCGGTGCCCGCTGCTCGGCGGCCGCCCCGGCGATCGCGGCGTCGATCCGCGCCCAGCCCTCGTCGGGCGGAAGATCGGGGAAGAGCATCCTCCTGACCTGATCGAGCTCCTCGGAGCGGGATTGACCGTCGCCTGCCATGAGCGCACTCTGCGCCACTCCCTCGTTCGAGTGACGAGCGGTTCGGCGGGAACGTGCCCGCCGAAGGTCTAATCCATGTGCCGGACGCGTAGTGTCTAGCGATGCTCAACGGTTCGCGCAGGGTCGTCGTCACCGGCCTGGGGCTGATCAGCCCGATCGGGAACTCCGTCGACGCGTCGTGGGAGGCGCTGCTCGCCGGCACGCGCGGCGCGGCGGAGATCACCCGGTTCGACAGCCGCGGCCACTCGACCCGCTTCGCATGCGAGGTGAAGGGCCTCGAGGTCGGCGACTACGTCGACCGCAAGTCGGAAAGGCGGATGGACCGCTGTGCCCACCTCGTCGTCGCCGCCGCGCGCCAGGCCGAGGCGGACTCCGGGCTCGACGTGAGCGCGCACGCACCACGCGTCGGCGTCGCGGTGGCGAGCGCGTTCGGCGGCGTCGGGTCCTTCGAGGACTGCGTCCGGCGGCTCGACGAGCGCGGCGCCGACCGGGTCAATCCGTTCGCGATCGTGCAGACGCTTCCCAACCTTCCCGCCGGTTGGGTCTCGATCGAGCTCGGGACGCGCGGGCCGCTGCTCGCCGAGTCGACCGCCTGCGCGGCATCGAACATGGCGATCGGCGACGCGCGCGACGCGATCCGCCTCGGCCGCGCGGACGTAATGTTCTGCGGCGGTACCGAGGCGCCCGTGACCGCGGTGGCGATGGCGGGCTTCGGTGCGATGCGCGCGCTGTCGACCCGCAATGAGGAGCCGTCGCGCGCGTCGCGTCCGTTCGACGCCGGACGCGACGGCTTCGTGATCGCCGAGGGAGCCGCGGTGCTGGTGCTCGAGGAGCTCGAGCATGCGGTGCGCCGCGGCGCGACGATCCACGCCGAGGTCAGCGGCTACGGCGTCTCCTCGGACGCGAACCACGTCTCGGACATCGACCCGACCGGCGAGAACCCGGCGCGCGCGTTGAAGATGGCCTTCGCGGAGGCGGGCATCGAGCCGGACGAGGTCGGCTACGTGAACGCGCACGGAACCTCGACGCCGATCGGCGACGCGGGGGAGACGCGCGTCTTGAAGCTCGCGCTCGGCGAGGACAACGCGCGCCGGACGCCGGTCTCGTCCACGAAAGGCTCGACCGGGCACACCCTCGGCGCGTCGGGTGCGGTCGAGGCGGTGTTCACGGTGATGGCGCTCGAACGCGGGGTGCTCCCGCCGACGGTCAACTACGAGGTCGCCGACCCGGCGTGCGACCTCGACTACATCGTCGACGGCGCGCGGCGGAAGCAGGTCGACGTCGCCGTGTCGAACTCGTTCGGGTTCGGCGGTCACAACACCGCCGTCGTCTTCCGGCGCTGGACCGGCTCGTAGCGGGTCGCCGAACCGGCCTCCGACGAGCGGATCGCCGCGACGCCGGCGAGGGCGCCCGCGACGGCGATCGCTGCGAACATCACCCAGACGGCGGGGACGCCGCTGTGTGCCCGGAGCTCGAGCGCGGCGAACGGGGCCAGCGTCCAGGCGGGGCCGGTCATCGCGGCGAGGGCGCCGAAGTACGCCCCGCGCGCCGGCTCGGGGGCGAGCTCGGCGGTGATCGTCTGTGAGGTCGGCGACCAGAGCATCTCGCCGAGCACGAAGACGACGATCACCGCGGCGATCGCGGGGATGCCGGTGTCGACCAGCAGGACGAGGAACGGGAGCCCCATCAGCAGGATCGACGCGGGCAGGCGTCGCCCGACCGAGATCCGCGCCGCGCTTCGAGTCAGCCGGAGCTGAAAGAGCACCACGAGGACGGGGCTGATCACGACGAGGAGCCCCCAGGTCGCCGGCGCCAGGCCGTAGCTCGAGACGGCGATCACCGGCAGGACCGCCTCGAACCCGCAGTAGACGGCGAACGCGAGGAGGCTCGACAGTAGGAGCAGGAGAAACGGGCGGTCGCGGAGGACGACCCGGACGCCGCTCCGCGTCTCGCGTCTCGCCGTCGGCATCTGGTCCGGAAGCACCGCGATCGTCACGGCCGCGCCGACCATGCCGACGCCGGCGACCGCCGCGAGGAACGCGTTCCAGCCGCCGAGGGCGATCAGCAGGGCGGCGAGCGGCGGCCCGGCGAACGCGCCGAGGTTCCCGGCGACGCGGACCGCCGCGTAGCCGCGCTCGCGGGCATCGGCCTCCGCGACGAGGTCGGCGACCAGCACTCGGTCGAGCGAGTACGCGGGCGCTCCGGCGACACCGAGCGCGACGATCAACCCGAAGACGGCGGCGCGTCCCGGATCGAGCGCGAGCGCGACGACGATTGCGGCCGCGGCGAGGAAGCTGGCGACGATCGGCCGCTTCCGCCCGACTCGGTCGGAGATACGCCCGCTGAGGTAGTTGGCGACGGCGGCCGGCGGTGCGGTCGCGAGAAACAACAGGCCGATCTCGCCGGTTCGCCACCCGAGCCCTTCGACCGCGAACACGCCGACGTACACCCAGAACGTCGAGAACGCGACGTTGTAGAGAAAGGTGATCGGGACGACCGGCAGCACGTGCCGATCGACGCCGCCGAACAGCGATTCGACGAGGGAAGGGACCGGCCGGGCGACCAGCTCACGCACGGGTAGCGCTTACCACCGGGCGGGGCGCACAAACCCGGATGGCCCGCGTTCGGGTCTCAGTCCGCGAGCTCGCGGAGGATCCGGAGCAGCCGCGTCCGCTCGGGACCGAGTCCCGCCACCGCCTCCAGGAGCGCCCGCTCGCCGGCGGCGGTGAGCCCGAGGTACCGGACGCGCGCATCGTCGCTCGACAACGTCCGTGAGATGAGCCCGAGGTTCTCGGCACGGCGTGCGAGCTGCGTCACCGCGCTCTGCCGGCGGTCGAGCGCCAGCTGCAGGTCGCGGATCGTCGTCTGTCGTCCGGGCGCGACGCGAATCAGGAGCAGCAGCTCGTACTGCTCGGGCGTCAGGCCGTGTTCCCGGACGACGCTCTCGCTGCTGCGCAGGAACCTGCGCAACGCGTTGCGAAGCGCGGCGGCATCCGCGATGCGCCGTTCGCTCGGCAGGCCGGTGACCGTCTTCGCCACGAGCGAGTGTTAGCAGCCGCTAAGGAAGTCGTGAACTTCCATCATCTTGCAGTTTGCATCATCACATGATGGAGACAGCCTGTTGGGTACACGCCAACCAGCAGGGGGTCAATCGATGTCAAAGCTGCGATCGAGTCGCCGTCGCAAGGGGACGGTCGCCGGGGCGGGGAGCGTGCTCTCGCTGGTGCTCGTCAGCCTCGCCTTCCTCTCGAGCGGATCCGCCGCCACGGGGGCTCCGAAGAACACCGCTGCGCCGGCGATCAAGGGGAACGCGGTCGCCGGCCAGACGCTGACCGCCGACCCGGGCACGTGGGACGG
Organism: Gaiellaceae bacterium; assembly: GCA_036557145.1. GTDB lineage: Bacteria > Actinomycetota > Thermoleophilia > Gaiellales > Gaiellaceae > PALSA-600. The sequence continues at coordinate 12,224 of DATBIC010000154.1, read as the reverse complement.
CACGACGCCGATCACGTACGCCTTCCAGTGGCAGCGGTGCCAGAAAGACGGCACGTGCGGTGACGTCAAGAGCGCGACGAAGCAGAGCTACGCGCTGACGTCGACGGACGTCGGCAACACGATGAAGGTCGCCGTGACCGCGACGAACACGGCGGGCAAGACGACCGCCACGTCTGCGGAGACCGACACGGTCGCGGCAGCGGCGCAGGCGCCGCGCAACGCTGCGCCGCCGTCGATCGAGGGCAAGCTCACCGTCGGTCAGACGCTGACGGCGAGGGCCGGCAGCTGGACGGGGACGGCCCCGATCACCTACGGGTACCAGTGGCTTCGCTGTGACCAGCCCGGCAACACGTGCACGCCGATCACCGGTGCGACGAAGCCCTCGTACACGCTGACGACCGCTGACGCCGGTCACGCGCTGCGCGTGCTCGTCGGTGCGAAGAACAGCGGCGGGTCGCTCAACGTCAACAGCGCGCCGACGGCTGTCGTGACCGGAACGGTGAACGGCTGCCCGGTCGGGGTGAAGGGCGCGCTCGCGGTTGCGAACATCACGGCGCCCGCGCGTCTTCTCGTCGACCAGCTGCAGTTCACGCCGTCGGTCGTGACGCGCTCGACCTCGAATGTGACGGCACGGTTCCACGTCAGCGCGTGCGGCGCGCCCGTTCACGGTGCGCTCGTGTACGTGACGGCGGTCCCCTACAACCAGTTCAGCGTCCCGTCGGAGGTCGCGACGGACGCGAACGGCTGGGCGACCGTCACGCTCTCGCGCGAGTCGGGCTTCCCGGCGGCGAGGCGCCAGCAGCTCCTCGCCCTATTCGTGCGGGCCCGCAAGCCGGGCGACAGCCTGCTCGGCGGCATCTCCACGAGACGGCTCGTCTCGACCCGGGTCGACCTCGGCGACTGACCGAGTCGACGGACCGACCGTGTGGGGCCCGGGTTGCGGCGACCCGGGCCTCACCGGCAGCACCCGCAGGCGCCGCAGCGGGCTCGCGACCAGGAAGAGGGACGTCAGCGGGAGCAGCGCCGTCATCGCCCACATCGCCTCGCGGATGCCGAGCTTCGTCGCGACGACGCCGGCGAGCAGCGCTCCGACCGGGATCGTGCCGTAGTTGAAGACGTTCGTCGTCGCGTTGACCCGGTTGAAGAGCTCCGGCGGCGTGTACGCCTGCGAGAAGCTGCTCGAGATCACGTTGCCGGCGACGATGCCCAGGCCGACGCCCATGCCTCCGATCGGGACGAGCAGCGAGCGAGGCCCCGGTGCGGCGAGCGGGATGAGCAGCGCGAAGGGGCACGCGCCGACCTTGGTGAGGAGCAGCGCCCGGCCCGACCCGAGCCTCCGCGCGAGGCGATTGCCGACCGCTGCGCCGGCGAGCCCGCCGCAGCTGCCGAGCGCGACCAGGATCCCGACGCGGCCCGGCTGGAGCCCGACCGTGCGCACGAGGAAGACGACGAGCAGCGACTGGTAGCCGACGAGCGCGAGGTTGGCGGTGCCGCCGAAGAGCGTGAGCGGACGGATGAGCGGGTCGCGGCGGATGAACCGCAGGCCGCCGGCGATCTGAAGCCGGAGCGACGTATCGGAGTCGCCCCGCCGGCGCGGCCCGTGGTCGCGGATGCCGAGCAGGCAGGCGAACGAGACGAGGAAGCTGAGGCTGTCGGCGAGCAGCGCCGTGACCGCGCCGAGCAGCTGCGCGAGCAGCCCGCCGAGGCCGGGCCCGGCGATCTGCACCGCCGACGCGCTGCCTTGCAGCATCCCGTTCGCGGTCGCGCGCTCCTCGGGCACGGTCATCAGGTCGACGACGAACGCGGAGTACGCGGTCCAGAAGACGACGTTCACGCAGCCGGCTGCGAACGCGACCGCGAGCAGCTGCGGGCTCGCGAGGACGCCAACCGCGTGCGCGACGGGGACGCTGAGAAACAGCGCGGCGGAAACGAGGTCGGCGACGAGCATCAGGCGCCGACGGTGATAGCGGTCGACGAACGGCCCGGCGCCGAGGCCGAACAGGAGCCACGGCAGCCACTCCGCCGCGGCGAGCGAGCTGACGGTGAACGCGCTCGCGTGCAGCGTCGTCGCCGCGATCAGCGGCAGCACGATCGTCGTCACGCTGCTGCCGAGGCGGCTGGTCGTCTCGCCGATCCAGAGCAGGCGAAACTCGCGGTGACGGCGGAGGAGCCCGTTCACGGCGCGGCCGGGATGCCGCGCGCGAACACGAAGACCGGCTCGCGCTTGGCGCCGTCGTCGGGGAGCTTGCGCAGGTACCACCCGTTCAGCAGGTCGATGATCTGCTGCGAGACTTCCGCCAGCTCCCCGGGCGTCAGCTGGAGCCAGTAGTCGGTCGAGAAGGCGGCGTCGACCCACTCGCGGTCGGCGGTCTCCGACTGTGCCTGCCACGCGCGCACCTTCCCGACCTGGTGCTCGAGATTGAGCGACGCGGCAGCGTCGGCGACGGCGATCGTCGCCTGGTCCTCGGCGAACGACGTGCTCGACCAGCGAATCCCGCCCGCACGCAGCCGCCACCAGTGCTCCCGCCGGTCGCGGGCGAGCTCGGGCGCCTCCTCGACCAGCGAGGCCTCGTGCAGCACCTTGACGTGGTGGCTGACGTTCCCGCTCGCCTGGCCGGTGCGCTCGGCGAGCATCGAGACGGTGGACGGGCCGTCGACCGCCAGGGCGTCGAGGAGGCGGCGGCGGAGCGGGTGCGACATCGCGGCGAGGACGCGCGAGTCGGTGACGGTCTGGAAGGAGTCGGGCTTCGGCATGTCGAGATACTATACAATTACTCTTGCACAATGAGTGTTGTCCGATCGCGGTTTTCGTAGGCTTTCACCGGGAAGGCAGCGGCGGGTGAATCGCGTCGTCCTCACCATCTGGCTCGGCTGGCTCGCCGTGATGACCGGCGCCAACCTCGCCGCGCCGCTGTACGCGGTCTACGCGCAGCGCTTCGCGTTCTCGAGCCTCGTCCTGACCTTGGTGTTCGCGACGTACGCCGCCACGCTCGTGCCGTCGCTCGTGCTGTTCGGGCGCCTGTCGGACAGCATCGGCCGCCGGCCGGTGCTGCTCGCCGGGCTCACGGCGGCGGCCGTGGGGCTCGCGTTGTTCGCGACGGCGCGATCGACGGCCTGGCTCTTCGCCGCACGCGCCTGCCAGGGGCTCGCCGTCGGGATGATCAGCGGCACCGCCACGGCCGCGCTCGTCGAGGCCGACGCCGGCGGGCCGAAGCGGCGGCCCGCGATGCTCGCCGGGCTGGCGCAGGCCGGCGGCAGCGCGCTCGGTCCGCTGATCGCGGGCGTGCTCGCCGAGTGGGCACCGGCGCCGCGCGCTCTCTGCTTTCTCCTCGTGCTCGCGGTGACGGTCGTCGCGGCGTTCTTCACCGCGCTCGTGCCCGAGCCGGGCGCGCGCGACCGCGAGCCGTGGCGGCCGCAGTGGCCGCGCGTGCCGGCCGGGATCCGAAGCGACTTCGTGCGGGTCGGTGTCACCGGCGGGCTCGTCTGGGCAGCGGTCGCGCTCTACCTCTCGATCGTGCCCTCGGACGCCGGGCACATCCTGCAGACGCACGACCTGGCCGTGCTCGGCGGCATCGGCGCGCTCGCACTCGGCGCATCGTGTGTGTCGCTCGTGCTCTCGCGGCGGCTGCCGCACTCGCCGCGGCGGCACCAGGCGGCCGGGCTCGCGATGCTCGCCGCAGGCCTGCTCGCGCTCGCGGCGGCAGGGCCGACGCAGCAACTCGCCGTGCTGCTGGTCGGCGCCGTGCTCACCGGCGCCGGGCAGGGCCTCGCGCTCCTGGACGCGCAGGACGAGCTGAACACCATCGCGCCCGACGAGCGCCGCGGCGAGGTGACGGCCGCGTTCGTCTCGTGCATCTACACACTCGTCGCCGCTGCCGTGATCGGGGCGGGTGTCCTCGACCAGGTCGTCTCGCTCTCCCACGCCGTCGGCGTGGTCGCGGTGGTGCTCGCGGTGACCGCGCTCGCCGCCTCGGCCTGGCAGGCGGGGGTCCGGAGCGTGCTCCCGGCGGTGCTGCGCGGCATCGGTGCCCGCGCCTGAGCCGAGGTTGCAGCACGGCGGCCGCAGGGAAGTGCCGGAACGATGCCGTTCCTGCTGGGGCTGACAGCCGCTCTCGTCGCATCGGCCTGCTTCAACGTCGGGGTCGTCCTCCAGGCGCTCGAGGCGCGCGGCGAGCCGAAGTCGCTCGAGCTGCGCCTGTCGCTGCTCGCCGTCCTGCTTCGCCGCCGTCGCTGGGTGCTCGGGCTCGCGCTCGGGCTCGTCGGCGTCGCGCCGCAGCTGCTCGCGCTCGCGCTCGCGCCGTTCGCCGTCGTCCAGCCGGCGCTCTCCGCAGGGCTCCTGCTCGTGCTGGCGGCCGGAGCGCGGACGCTCGGCGAGCCCGTCCGCTGGCCGGAGTGGCTTGGCGTCGCCGCGATCATCGGCGGCATCGCGCTCGTCGCCGCCGGCTCGCCGACCCACGCGGAGGCGCATCGCGGCGGCGCCGTCGTGATCGCGGTCGCCGTCGTGCCTCTGGTTTTCGCGCTCGCACCCTTCCCGCTCCGCGCGACGCGCTTCGACTCGGCCGCGCTCGTCATCCTCGCGGCCGGAATGGGCTTCGCGGCGACGAACATCGCGGCGAAGCTGATGAGCGACGACCTCGGCGCGGGGAGGTACTGGAACGCCGCGGCCTGGGCGCTGGTCGCCGCCGTCGGCGGCGTCGCCGCGACGATCACGAACATGACGGCGTTCCAGCGGCGGCGGGCGACGGCCGTCGTCCCGATGATCACGGCGATCCAGACGTACGTTCCGATCGTCCTCGAGCCGCTGTTCCTGCGCGAGAGCTGGTCGACAGCGCCGCTCGACGGCGTGCCGATCGCGCTCGGGCTGGCCTTCGCGGCGCTCGGCGGCATGCTCGTCGGGCGGACGAGGGCCGTCGGGGAGCTCAGCTCGGCGGCGTCGGCAGGCGATCGAGCGCTCGAGCGAGGCGCTCGCTCCTCCCTCGTCTCACGATGACCGCAACCGGATGTCTCTCGGCGGCACGCCGTCGTGCTCGTGCTCGGAGAAGTTGAGGCTCAGCTCGTGATCGCCGCGGCGGAGCCGCAGGAAGCGGTGCGCCTCGTCGGGTGCGACCTCGACCGCTCGGGGAAGGCTCGAGCGGAGCGCGAGCAACTTGCGGTAGAGCTCCAGCAACGTGCCGTCGCTTCCGGCCCGGTCGAGCTTCGAGCCCGCGAACGTCGCGACGTCCTGCGGGTCGGGCACGTCCTCCGCCGCGAACGAGGTGAAGCGCTCGAACTCGCGGCGCCGCCCGGCGCGCGTCGCCTCGGCGATCGCCGGGTCGGTGTGGTCGGTGAAGAAGCGAAACCCCCGGCGCTCTCCGTACTCCTCTCCCATGAACAGCAGCGGCACCTGGGGCGCGAACAACAGGGCCGCCGCGCGCAGGCGCAGCTCGCCGGAAGCAGGGCGGTCGCCGAACGCGCGGTTGCCGACCTGGTCGTGGTTCTGCGAGCAGAAGACGAGGCGGTTGCTCGGCTCACGTCTCAGCTGCTCGGCGAGCTGGGTGACCGACGGCTCGTACTCGGCGTAGTAACCCTCGCGCTCCCCGGTGAGGAGGACGTGCAGGACGTGGTGGAACTCGTCGGCCCACTGGGCGTCGTGCCCCCAGTCGCTGATCGGGCGCAGGTCGCCGGTCTCCATCTCGGCGATGACGAGCGTGCGCGGGTCGACCGCGTGCACGCGTTCGGCGAGCTCTGCGAGGACGTGCGGCTGCGAATCGTCGAAGATCGCGTGGGTGGCGTCGAGCCGCAGGCCGTCGACGTGATAGTCGCGCACCCACAGCTCGGCGTTCTGGATCGCCCACTCCCGCACGCCGTGCTGCCCGAAGTCGAGTGCGTCCCCCCAGAAGGTCGTCCTGGCGGCGGTGAAGTAGGGGCCGAACGCGCGCAGGTCGGCTCCCGGCCCGACGTGGTTGTAGACGACGTCGAGGATCACGCCGAGCCCGGCACGGTGGGCGGCGTCGACGAGGCGGCCGAGCCCGTCGGGGCCGCCGTAGCCCTCGTGGGGCGCAGACGCGTAGGCGCCGTCGTAGCCCCAGTTGCGGCTGCCTGGGAACGTCGCGACCGGCATCAGCTCGATCGCGGTGACGCCGAGCCGTCGCAGCGCCGCGAGGTGCTCGACGACGCCGTCGAAGGTCCCTGCTGCGGTGAACGCCCCGACGTGGAGCTCGTAGACGACGAGCGTGTCGAGGTCGAGGCCGGGGCGGTCGGAATCGGTCCAGGCGAACGAACCGGGGTCGTGGACACGGGAGGGCCCGTCGATCCCGAACGGCTGCCGGCGCGAGCAGGGGTCGGGGAGCGCGCGGCCGCCGTCGAGCACGAACCGGTAGTCGGTGTCGGCCGGCAGCGGCAGCGTCGCCTCGAAGAAGCCGCCGCTGCGCGCGCGCAACGCGTGATCGCGGCCGGCGGCGCGGACGGCGACCGAGCGGGCGGCCGGCGCCCACACGGCGAACGACGTGCCCGCGTCGCCGTGGGGCACCGCGCCGAGGACGGGTGCGGCCGCTGCGGTCACGCAAGCCGGTCTTCCCGGCGGCGGCGTTCCCGCAACCGTGGGCGGCGGTGACCGTGGACGACCTCCGCTGCGCGTACCGGCTGCAGCTGCTGCCGCATCTCGACTTCGCCGCTGCGCGAAGCTTGGTGCCGTATCTCGAGCAGCTCGGCGTCAGCCACCTCTACCTCGCGCCGTCGATGCAGGCGAGGCGCGGATCGACGCACGGCTACGACGTCGTCGATCCGACGGCGGTGTCGGACGAGCTCGGCGGTGAGGCCGAGTTTCGCAAGCTCGCGGAGGCAGGGCTCGGCCTGATCCTGGACTTCGTCCCGAACCACATGGCGGCGGACGAGGCCGAGAACCCGTTCTGGGGCGATCCGCTGACGCGCGCCAAGTTCTTCGACGTCGAATGGCGCACCGGCGGCGTGCGGCGCTTCTTCGACATCGGCGACCTTGCCGGCGTCCGCCTCGAGGACCCCGAGGTGTTCGAGGCGACGCATGCGAAGCTGATCGAGCTCGCACGCGAAGGCGTGATCGACGGCGTGCGGATCGACCATCCCGACGGGCTGGCCAACCCGGCTCGCTACTTCGAGCGCCTCCGCGAGTCCGGAATCGCGCGCGTCTGGATCGAGAAGATCCTCGAGCGCGACGAGCCCCTGCGCGACTGGCCGGTCGAAGGCTCGACCGGTTACGAGTTCGCCAACGACGCCACGGCGCTGTTCGTGGACGGCTCGGCGGCCGATCGGCTCACCGACGTCTATCAACGGTTCACGGGAGAGCGCCGGTCGTTCGGCGAGCTCGCGCACGACGCCAAGCTCGAGCAGGCGCGCACGACGTTCCGGCCCGAGGTCGAGTGGCTGCGGCGCGACCTGCCGGACCTCGAGCCGGACGTCGAGCTCGAGCGCGCGCTCGCCGCCTTTCGCGTCTATCGCACGTACGTCGATCCCGACGCCGGGCTCGTCGACAGCCTCGACCGGGGCGCGGTCGCCGACGCGCAACTTCCCGCGCAGCTCGCGAACATCCTGCTGCTCGACGAGCGCGGGCACGACGCGTTCGTCATCCGCTTCCAGCAGACGACCGCGCCCGTCTTCGCGAAGGGGATCGAGGACACTGCCTTCTACCGCTACAGCCGGCTGCTCTGTCTCAACGAGGTGGGCGGCGACCCGGGGCGCTTCTCGCTGGACGTCGACGACTTCCACCGCGCCAATGCCGAACGGCTGCGCCGCTTTCCCAACCAGCTGCTCACCACCCAGACGCACGACACCAAGCGCAGCGGCGACGTGCGCGCGCGGTTGTGCGCGCTCTCGTGGCTGCCCGACGAGTGGGAGGCCAACGTCGACCGGTGGCACGAGATCGGAGACCGCCTGCGCGAGCGCGACGCGCCCGACCGCGAAGAGGAGTACTTCCTCTACCAGACGCTGGTGGGTGCGTGGCCGCTCGAGCCCGACCGGCTCGACGCCTACCTCGTCAAGGCGCTCCGCGAAGGCAAGGTCAACAGCAGCTGGACGGAGCCGGACGAGCGCTGGGAGTCCGTCGTGACCGCATTCGCCCGCGCGCTGACCGCCGACGCGTCGTTCCTCGAGTCCTTCGTGCCGTTCGCCGAGCGCATCGCCCGGGTCGGCGAGCGGATCTCCCTCGGCCAGACGCTGCTCAAGCTCACGAGCCCGGGGCTCCCGGATCTCTATCAGGGCGACGAGCTGCTCTCCTTCAACCTCGTCGATCCGGACAACCGGCGCCCGGTCGACTGGGAGCGGCGGCGGCGTGTGCTCGAGGCAGTCGCCGCCGGCGCGGCTCCGACGCCGGAGACGGCCAAGCTCTTCCTGATCAGGCGGGCGCTCGAACTCCGGCGCGAGCGGAGCGAGTCGTTCGCCGACGGCGGCTACGAGGCGCTCGACGCCGGCCGGGATGTCTGCGCGTTCATTCGGGGAGACGTGCTCGCTGCCGTGCCGCTCCGCGACGGGGCGGCGTTCGAGCCGCCGGAAGGCTTCGAAGACGCGCTCGGCGGCGGTCTCGGCGTGTGGCTCTGCGTGCGGCGCTGAGTCGCAGCCGCTCTGAGCGTCAGTCGACCGGCAGCGGGCTGGGGGAGAACATCCCCGGGTCGCCCATCTGGTACTGGCGGTCGTCGAGCTCGAGCAGCGCGCTCTCCGAGCGCTCGTTGATGTGCCGCTCGAGCGCGTGCAGCACCGCGATGATCTCGCGGTCGCCGTGGATCTTGACGCTGAGGAGGACGCGTTCGTTGATCACGTCCAGCGTGGTCTCGAACCCGGTCAGCGCCGAGGAGAACCCGCGGGCCGACTTCAGGCTCGCTGCTTCGATCGTGATCGTCCGCATCGAGACCTGTTCTGCCCGATTTGCCGGAAAAAGAAACATCAGCCTCGAGGAGCTTTCGGCAGGACAGCCTCAAGCCCGCGCCCTGACGCCGGCGTAGACGAACTGGAGCAGGTCGGCCGCCGCCAGCGCGCTGTAGAGCGACGTGACGGAGCGGGTGAGCCGCGGGGCGTGGAGCGTGCCGGCGAGCAGCGCTCCGGCGACCCACTGCCCGGTGCACTCGGGGCACGAGACGAGCTCGCCGATCGCACGCTGCAGCCCCGACCCGCGCGGCTTCTCCTCGAGCGAGTTCGTCCCGCTCTTCTCTTCGAGCTGCACGAACGGCGCCCGCAGGAAGCTCGTCACGGCGTCCTTGGTCAGGAGCCGCGCGATCTTGTGCGTTGCGAGCGCCATCGCCGCGATCTCGTCGGCCCGGAGCCGGTCGGGGAGGCGGCCGCGGCGAGCGGCGGCGGCCAACGCGACCGCCATCGCGCCTCCGAACACGGCGGCGAGCGTCATGTAGCCCTCCAGCGGCTGCTCCTCGTCCGAGTAGCCGGCGAACGGCGGCAACGACTGGATCCTCTCCACGCTCAGCTCCGGGACGGGACCTTGAGGTCGGGGCGCGCGGGCTCTCCCTGGCGCAGCTCACGGCTTCGCTCGGCCTCGGCGTTGAACTCGGCGCCGTAGAGCAGGGCGAGCGACGTGAGCCACAGCCAGGTGAGCATCACGATCACTGCGGCGAGCGAGCCCCACGTCTTGTTGTACGAGCCGAACCTGGCCGTGTAGAAGGCGAACGCGCCCGACACGAGCAGCCAGATCGCGACGGCGATCGCGCTGCCGACGCTGATGAAGTGCCAGCGTGGATGCTCGACGTCCGGTCCGAGCCACAGCAGCGTCGCGAACGCGGCGAGCAGGCCCGCGATCAGGATCGGCCACTGCGCCGCCCACCAGACGTACGTCAGCGCCGACTGCGCGCCGACCGCGTCGCCCAGGTACTTCTCGATCAGCGGCCCGAAGATGAGCAGCGCGGCGACGAGCACGAAGGCGATCCCGATGCATGCCACCATGACCAGCGCCGTCAGCCGCTTCTTGACGAAGTTCCGCCCGTCCTTGCGGTCGTACGCGAGGTTGACCGCGGTCATGTAGCTCGTCATCGCGCCGGTCGTCGACCACAGCGCGAGCGCGAAGCCGATGATCGTGACGGTGAGGCCGGTGGAAGGCCGCTGGTCGAGCCGGTGCAGGCTGCCGTTGACGAGCTGCGTGGCCTGCGCCGGCATGACGTGGCCGACGTGCTCCATGACCGTGTCGATCGCATGCGGGCCGGCGACCAGCGTGAACAGCCCGACGACGCCGAGAAGCACGGACGGGATCGCGAAGAACGTGCTGTAGGCGAGCGCCGACGCGATCATCATCATGTTGTCGTCGAGCATCTCCTTGCCGGCACGCTTCGCGACCGCGAGCCAGTCGCGCAGCGAGAGATCGCCGATGCTCGCGTCGGCGACGATCGGCTCGTCGCGTTCGGGTCGCGGGGCGTCGCCGGGCTCGGTCACGAAGCTGCTTTCTGGTTGACGCCCGCCTTGAACATGCCTCCGGTCGCGATCTTCGTCAGGAGCTTGTCCGCGGCGCTCTCCTCGTCGAGGGTCGCCTCGAGCAGCCGTTCCGCGGTCCGGTGGTCGAGCTCCGCGGCGAGTGTCTTGGCGGTGCCGTACGCAGCGATCTCGTAGTGCTCGATCCGCTGCGCTGCCGCGATGATGGCTGCGTCCTTCGCCACCGGGTCGCCCTGCATCTGGACGATCTCGTCGCCCTCGGCGACGAGTCCCTGCATCGCCTTGCACGTCGTCGAGGAATGGCTCATCCCGAGCTCGTCGAAGACCTGCTCGAGCCGCTCGACGTGTCCGCGCGTCTGGCCGAGGTGGGTCTCGATCGCCTCCTTCAGCTCGGGCGAGCTCGCCGCCTCGGCGACCTTCGGCAACGCCTGGACGAGCTGGTGCTCGGCGCTCAGCAGATCCTCGATCTGCTCCTGCAGGACGTCTTCGAGCGAGTTGAGGCTCTGGGTCATGGTCGCGCTCCTTCCGGGTCGTTGAATGGTGGACCTCACGATTCACCGGTTGGCGCGGCGCGAAACCTGCTCGTCGATTCAGGCGATGCGGATGCCGCCGACGCGCTCGGCATACGCCAGCGCGATCCGCTCGACCTCTTCGTCCGGGCTCGCGCACGCGTGCGCGAGGATCGTCACCTTGAAGCCGAGCTCGCGGCCGTCGATCCCGCTCTGGACGACGCACCCCTCGGTCGCCGCCCCCATCAGCAGGATCCGCTCGACCTCACGGTCGCGGAGCAGGGAGGCGACCGGTGTGCCGTCGAAGATCGAGTAGCGCGGCTTGAAGACGACGTCGTCGCCGCTCATGGGCGCGAGCTGCTGGACAACGTCGCCGCCCCGGCCGTTCTCGATCGCGGTGCGCACGTGGGCGGGAGCATTCCCGTCCCAGCGTCCGGCGGCGTCGTTCACGTAGACGACCGGGACGCCGTACGCACGAGCGTCGGAGATTGCCTTCGTCATCTGCGGGAGGTGGTCGCGAAACGACCGGAGCAGCGCGTCGCCGTCGTCGTGGTCGAACCTGTTGATCACGTCGATGACGATCAGCGCGTCCCGCAAGCACCCTGGGATCACCGCGGCCGACGCTCCTGAAACCTGATTAACGTGGACGGTGCCGCGGAACACGAACGTCGTGGCGTCTGCCTCTGCCGTGAGCGGCGTGCATCCCCAGGTGCGCGTCTTCGTGCGCCCGTACGGCAGCCCGATCCCGCTCGGCTTCTTCGCGTTCGGGATCGGGATGTTCCTCTACGCCGCGCTCGACGCAGGCTGGGTGAAGCCTGCGGACCAGCAGTCGATCGGCCTGCTGCTCGCCACGTTCGTCTTCCCGCTCCAGGTGATCGCGACCGTGTTCGCGTTCTTGTGCCGAGACGGTGCCGCGGGAACCGCACTCGGGCTGTTCAGCACGTCGTGGCTCGCCGGCGGCGTGCTGCTCGCGATCGGCACACCGGGCGAGCTGGACGCAGCGTTCGGCTACTACCTCGTCGCGTTCGCGATCGTGATCGTCGCGCTCGCAGCAGCCTCGATCGCCGGACGACCGCTGCTCTCGATCTTCCTCGTGGTCTCCTCGGCGCGCACGATCCTCGGCGCGGTCTACGAGCTGGGCGGCGGCCACGGCTGGGGCGTCGCCAGCGGCTGGGTGGCGCTGGCGACCTTCTGCGTCGCGCTCTATGCAGGGCTCGCGTTCCTGCTCGAGGACACGCTCGGCCGAACGGTGTTCCCGCTCGCCCGGGTCGGTGCGGCGCGGGCGTCGATCGAGGCGGATCTGCCCGAGCAGCTCGTCGCGCTTGCGGACGAGGCGGGCGT
>DATBIC010000153.1:0-11920 GCA_036557145.1 Gaiellaceae bacterium | reverse complement strand
GTCGACCTTGAACACCCAGCCGCTCGACGCGCTGCCACCGTACCGCCCGACCTGATCGACGTACGGGCCGAAGCCGGTGACGGTGACGTGGTAGTAGAGCTCGCCCAGGATCGATGCCTGCTCGAGCGCGTCGAGGGCGGTGGTCGCGGTGACGGTCACCTCCGTCGGGGCGAACAGCGTGCGGGTCTTGCCCTCGACGCGAACCTTGACGGTCGCCGACAGCGCAGTCGCGGGCAGCACGAGTGCGAGAACGACGAGCAACAACGTACGTCTGGCCACGAATCCTCCTTCTCCACGAGGGGCTCGGGTATGGAGGGCGACCGGCAGGTCTTCTGACTCGGGGCTCCCCCTCCGCCGCCTTCCCGGGCGTGTGCCCAGTGGCGTCGTGGCGGAGGGCATCTCCCCTCACAGCGGCGGGACCGTCCCGGACTTGCACCGGGTTCCCTCACCGCTCGCCCGTTTGGTGCGCCGAATCTACCACGGGCGTGCCCGTACACTGAGCGGGCGATGGAGCGCGGTGAGGTCACCGACCGCCAGCTGGAAGCGCTGCTCGAGCGGCTCGACCGCCTCGTCGAGGAGCTGCAGCGGATGAACGCGCGCGACGAGCGCCGCGAGGAGCTCACCGTGATCGCGCACGAGCTGCGCAACCTGAACGAGTCGCTGCAGGCGCTCGCCTACGCCGCGCTCGGCCAGCAGGGCCCGCAGGTGCGCCGCCGCCGCGCCGGCTGACCCGCGCTACCCGCGGCGGTAGATGTCGAGCACGCCGCTCGTGGCATGGTCGTTCGCGTTCCCCTCGCCGACCGCGATCCGGCCGTCGGCGACGATCGGGCTCTGCCAGTGCACCGTGCCGAGGGACAGCGACGCGACGCGGTGGCCGGTGGCAGCGACGTCGACGTTGACCGCGCCTGACGTGGCGATGAACAGGAGGTTGCCCGCGATGACGGGCGACGTGCCGCCTGTCGAGCTCGACCAGACCGAATGGAGGCGCCCGCCGACGAGGCGCCACGCCTGCGTCCCGCCGTCGTCGGCGACGAACACCCACGTCCCCTGCCAGACGGCCGGCTCGCTGAACAGGGCCGACCCGCCGGGCGTGGGCACGGTCTGCAGCTCGCCGCCGAGCGTGCCGTTGATGCCAGGCAGCTTGTCCAGCCGGAGCAGCCGCAGCAGGCCGTCCTTGCCGCCCTGCACGGCGTAGCCGCCGGAGAGCAGCGCCGGGCTCGTCGAGCCGAGGTCGAGGTCGGCGTCGTTCAGATGCTGCTGGTCGGACGGCGTCCAGTGCCGCAGCAGCTTCGATGCGTCGGGCGAGAGCACGAGCACGCTGTCGCCCCAGTTGGTGCTCCCGTTCCACGGCGCGTTCCCGGTCGCGACCACGAGGTCGCCGGTCGCCGGATCGACCGCGGCGCCGTTGCGCGACCAGATCGCCGAGTCGCTCGCGTTGCACGTGCTCGGCGTGATCAGTGAGTGCCGGTCGGAGCACAGCGAGTTCCACACGTGGACGATCGTGCCGGTGCGCTCGCGCAGCGTGACGACGTGACCCTGGTACGGGGGCGCGTCGCCGATGTACCCGCCGGTGGTGACGAGCACGAGCCCACGGGAGACGTTGAGCGACGAGGTGAGCTTCTCGTGCGTCGGGTCGCGCGTGACGGAGCGCGCCCAGAGCACCTTGCCGTCGGCGACCCGCAGCTTGCGGATGACGCCGTCGGGTGCCGCCGCGTAGACCGCGCTGCGATCGGTCGACGCCACCGGCGTCGCGTTGGTGATCTGCGCGGTGCCGGCGAGCGAGCCGTAGCCCGGCGGGGTGAAGCGCCAGAGCAGCTTGCCGTTCGCCGCGTTGATCGCCTCCGTCTTGCCGTACGTCGTCGTGACGAAGAAGACGTCGCGCGTCGTGCCGTGGACCTTGACGTCGTGCAGGTAGATCGGCGCCGAGTCGACGGTGCCGTCGAGCTGCACCTGCTGCCGCACGAGGTGCGAGACGTTCGCGGCGGTGAGCGGCCCGGCGGGGCCGACTCCGTGACGCGCGGTGTCGAAGCCGAAGCGCGCCCAGTCGGTGCCACCGCCCGCAGTCGACCACGCGACGGCGGGGATCGCCGCGGCGACGAGCGCGGCGGCGAGCGCGACCGCCGCCTTCACCGGGCGGCGAGGTCGGACGAGGAGACCCACGGGCCGGGCGGCGTCAGCAGCGATTCGGCATGCAGGTACGCGAGCCCGGCGAGCGGCAGATCCCCCCAGCGCTCGAAGCAGAAGTACCGGCGGCGCCAGTGCGGGAAGAACTTGCGGCTGAAGCTGTGCAGGCGCTCGAGCTGGAACAGCCGGTCGCCCTTGAGCAGCACGAACCGCGTCGCCCGCTGGAGCGGCCGCGCATCCTCGTCGGCGCGCAGGAAGTCGGCGAACACCGCGAAGTTCAACGACAGCTCGGCGACCGCATGGGCACGCGACCAGGCGATCGTCTCCGTGATCAGGTACTCCATGAGCCCGTTCGGCGTGTCGCGGCGCCGCCGCATCGACGCGAGCGAGTAGCCCTCGCTCGCCGGCGAGGGGACGAGCTGCAGGAACCCGCCGACCGAGCCGTCCGGCCCGACGGCGACCGCGAGCACGGTGTCGGGATACGCGAAGAGCGCGTCCATCGCCATCGTGAAGCCGCGCTCCGGCCAGTTGCCGCGCCACTCGCGGGAGACCGCCTCGAGCTCGCGGCGCAGCCCGTCGTCGGCGTCGGCAACCGAGAGGACCCGCACCTCGTACCCGCACTTCTCGAGCCGGGAGACCGACTGCCGCACCTTTCGGATCGCGCGGCCGTCGAGCGTGAACTCCGTGGGACGGATCACGGCCTCGTCGCCGAGGTAGAGCGACTTGAACCCGAGCGCCACATAGTCTTCGAGTGCGTCGCCCGAGGCACCGGCGACCGCCACCCGCCAAGCCTTCGCGCGCGCGACGCGCACGAACTCGGCGACGAGCTCCCTCCGCTCGGAAGGATCGCCGATCGGATCGCCGGCGACGAGGGCGGTTCCGCCGACCACGCGGTACGCGAGGAACGAGCGGCCGCTGGGAGAGAAGACGTACGCCTTGTCGCGGCGCAGCGCGAAGTACGCGAGGCTGTCCTCGCCGTGCTCGAGCACGAGCGCGGTGGCGCGGTCGTGTGCGTCGGAGGAGCACGGCGCCGCACCCGGAGGGCGCAGCCACAGCCAGAGCGCGCGGAAGGCGAGAGCGCCGACGACGAGCACGAGCGCGCGCTCGATGCGAATCGACGTGTCGTCCGTGAGGTAGAGCTCGGCGAGGAGGCAGACGACGCCGATCGTGATCGCGGCCGCGACCTGCACGAGCGGCAGGATCGTCGCCGGGTCCCCGGGCGCGACGAACTGCCGCCGCGCGCGGAAGAGCGCGACCAGCAGGGCGAGGTGCACCGTCGCCTCCTCGACGTCCAGTCCCTGCGCGAGGTGCGCGACGGCGGACGCGGAGACCAGCACGACCGCCAGCACCCAGGCGCGGCGCTTGCGGCGCGCGAGGCCGCGGGCGAGCCAGATCGTCCCGACGCCGAGCGCGAGCACGAGCGTGCGGGCGGCCGCAGGCACCCCCGGCGGCAGGACGCCCTGCACGAGGCGCACGCGATCGGCCATCTCCGGCGTGAACGCGGACACGATCGAGAGGAGGCCGGCACCCGCTGCAAGCCATGCGAGCAGAGTCGGTGTCGCCGGGCGGCGCACGAGTCTCACGGTAGCCACGATCTCGGACGGTTGCGTTAAGGGACGGAGCCGCTAATCGCGCAGCAAGACCCGCCGGAGCTCGTCTTCCTTGCCCGGCTGGAGGATCGCGAGCACCTGGTCGCCCGCCTCCAGCTGCGTGTCGGAGTCGGGGACCTCGGCCTTGCCGTCGCGCACGACCGAGATCAGCCGCGCGCCTTCCGGGAGCTTGACCGCCTTGATCCGCTTGCCCTCGCACGCGGCGCCTCGGTTGATCGTCACCTCGACGATCTCGAGGTTCTCCTGGCGGAGCTCGATCAGCTGGATCAGGCCGTGCTCGGGCACCTCGTGCTCGACGAGCGCCATGATCGCACCGGTCGCGGAGACGGTCGGCGAGATGCCGAGCAGGTCGAAGTAGACCTGGTTGCGTGGGTCGTTGATGCGCGCGATCACTTTTCCGACGCCGTAGCGCTCGCGCGCGAGCTGGCAGATGACGATGTTGTCCTCGTCGTCGCCGGTCGCTGCGACGAGCAGGTCCGGCGGGCGCTTGATGCCGGCGCGCTCGAGCGTGTGCACCTCGGTCGCGTCGCCGCGCACGACCTGGTGCTCGAACTCGAGCTCGAGCCGGTCGAAGCGCGACGGCCGCTGCTCGATCAGCGTCACCTCGTGCCCCCCACGCAGAAGCGTGCGCGTCACGTTCGAGCCGACCTTCCCGCCGCCCGCGATCAGGACATACATCAGGACACCACCTCGGCCGCGCGCACGGTCTCGACGAGCGTCTCGATCGCCGCCGACGTCGGGCAGACGATGCGCAGCCCCTTCTCCGCGTAGAACTGGGCGCGCGCCGGGTCGAGGATCCGGACGACCACGGTCGGCACCTCGAACTGCTTCTGCGCGACCTGGGCGATCACGATGTTGGTGTTGTCTCCGTCGGTCGTCACCACGACCGCGTCCGCCTCCTCGATGCCGCCGTCGCGCAGCAGCTTCAGGTCCATGCCGTGGCCGACGACGAATCCGCCCGTCCAGCTCTCGCCGAGTCGCGTCAGCGAGTCCTCGTTCTCGTCGAGAACGGTGACGTCCCAGCCCGACCCGGCGAGCTGCAGGGCGACGGCCGAGCCGACGCGGCCGCAGCCGATCACGAGTGCCTTCACGACCCGGGAGGGTACAGCTGTGACGGGGGCCGGCGGGGGCCGGCGTTAGGTCGCCGCGAGCTCCTCGTCCATCACGGATTGCGGGAATGCGACGATCAGCACCTCGCACGGCGCGTTGCGGAGGACGTAGTCCACCGTCGGCGAGAAGAACCGCGACTGGCGGCGCCAGCGGGGCGCCGAGCCGAGCACGATCAGGTCGGCGTCGACGGCCCGGGCGTGCTCGACGATCGCCGAGCCGATCGCCCGCGCGCGGACGGTCGTCCCCGAGACCGTGACCCCGAAGTCGGCCCCCAGCTCCTTCGCCGCCTCCAGCGACTCGTCCGCGCGCGCGTCGTCCGAGGCCAGCTGGGCGTCGATGGCTTCCGAGAGCGACACGCGGATCACGTGCAGCGCCTCCACGGCCGCGCCGTGATCGGAGGCGATCTTCACCGCCGTCGCGAGCATCTCCTCGCCGATGATCCCGAGCTTCATCGGCACGAGGATCCGGTGCACGTCGAGCGCCGGCGAGACGACCAGCTCGTCCGGCGCCCGCACGCGCTCGAGCAGGCCCTCGCCGCGCGTGAACCTGACCGCGGCGAAGATCCCGAGCCCGCCGGCGAGCCAGAGCGGCCCGGCGTACCTCGCCGCCGGGTGCGTGGCGAGCGCGACGATCCAGATCGCGAAGGTGAGCACCGCACCCACGAGCGCGGGGACCGGCAGCTCCGCGCCGCGGATCCTGACGTTGAGCGGAGCCCGGAACGGCCGCGGAAGGTCCGGCTCGTCGATCCGCAGCTTGATCACCGCGAGCTGGGCCGCGGTGAACGCGAGCAGGACGCCGAAGGAGAACAGGCTCGCGAGGCCGGTGACGTCGTTCTTGACCAGCGACGTGACGATCACGAACACCGACGCGACGACCGCCACGGAGACGATCGCCGGGGGCGAGACGTGCGCGCGGCGGCTCAGCCGGCCGAAGCTGCTCGGAAGCTGCCCGTGCTCGCCGAGCGAGTAGGCGAGCCGCGAGAAGCCGGAGATCGACGTGACCACCGCCGCGAGCAGGATCAACGCGCCGGTGATGCCGACGTAGAATCGAAGCGCCTCGGCGAGGGCGCTCGGCAGCTGTGCGCCGATCCGGTCGGCGACGCCCAGCAGCGGCGCGTGCACCCACTTCGTCCCGAGCTGCGTGTGCGGCCCGGGGAACGCCGAGAGCGCGACCACCGCGATCGCGACGTACAGCGTGATCACGGTGGCGAGGCCGCCGAACACGGAACGGGGAAGGTCGACGCCGGGGCTCCGAGCCTCCTCGGCGAGGTTGGCGACGGTCTCCAGGCCCGTGAATGCGAGCATCGCGAGCGGGATCGAGAACGCGATCGCATGCCAGGTCGGATTGGTGCCGAGCGAGGTGCCTTGCGTGAGCGCGTGCGGATGCCAGACGTACACGAAGCCGAGGACGACCAGCACGAGCTGGGTGAGCAGGTCGAGCGCCGGGATCAGGATCCCCACGCCGTAGAGCGACGGTCTCCGGACGAGCCGGACGATCGCGACCGCAACGATGACGACGACCGCCACGATCACGTCCCACGGGTTGCGGTCGAGTGCGTGAACGTGCAGCGCACCGGCGAGGTAGTGCGGCAAGAAGAGCGCCGACAGGGCGATCACGATCAGGTAGTCGAGGAAGAGCGCCCAGCCGGTGATGAAGCCGGCGAGGTCGTTCCACGCGCGCCGGACGAACGTTGCGGCGCCGCCCGTCTCCGGCAGCGCCGCCGTGCCCTCGGCGTACGAGAGCGAGACGACGAGGAAGAGCACCCCGACGCCGAGCAGCACGATCGGCGTGAAGCCGAGCGCGTTGGCGGCGATGACGCCCAGCGCGAAGTAGATCGAGGAGGCGACCTCGCCGTAGGCGACCGAGAAGAGCGCGCGCGCGTCGAGCTCGCGCCTGAACCCCGGAAGCTTGCGCGCCATCTGTTAGGGGCCTCGCCGCCGCATCAGGTAGAGGCGCCCGGCTCCCGCGCCGACGAAGAGCACGCCGAGGAGAATGCCGACTCCGCCGCCGCGCGCGAGCGTGTACGCGAGCATCACGACGCCGAGGCCGATCATCACGACGGCGAGCAGCTGGACCGAGCCCCGGTACATCACGCGGCGAGCTTTCTGCCGGCGGCAACCATCACCCGGCACGGCGCGTGCTTGAGGACGTAGTCGACGGTGTGGCCGAAGATCGCGCGGTGGCGGCCGCGCGGCGCGCCGAGCACGATGATCTCCGAGCCGCGCCGCTCGGCCTCGTCGACGATCGCACGGCCCGCGTGCCGTGCCCGGACGACGCGCTCGACCACACGCACACCGTACGGCGCGGCGATCGCGCGCGCCTCGTCGAGCACGCGGTTCGCCGCCTCGAGCTCCTCCGTGAGGTCGGCGTCGAGCGGGAGCTCGAGCGGCACGACGATCACCCGGAGCAGCACGATGCGCCCGGCACGCTCGGTCGCGAGCCGCGCGGCGACCTCGACCGCCTCGTGCGACTCGGGCCCGGTCACGATCGGGACGAGGATCGAGCGATACTCGAGCGCCAGCGCAGGCCCGAGCGGCACGGGCGCCCGCACGGTGGACGTGAGCGGGAGATGGGCACGGAGGCGGTAGATCGGATAGAAGACGAAGCCCGCTGCGAGCCAGGCGAAGCCGGCGTACCGCGTCGCGGGATCCTGCACGACGACGACGAGCCAGGCGATCCCGGTGCCGAGCCCGCCGAAGATCGCGAACAGCGGCCACGAGACACCGCGGATCGTGATGTTCGGCAGCGCCCGCCACTCGCTCTCCGTGTCTCGGTGCTTGGCGCGCAGCGCGATCAGCGAGGCGTGCGCGATCGTGAACGAGAGCATCGCGCCGAACGCGTACATGCGGCCGAGGAAGTCGACCTTCCCCGACAGCAGGAAGATCGTCGGCCCGATCGCACCGAAGACGAGCAGAGCGAGCCAGGGCGTCTTCAGCTTCGGATGGAGCCGGCGAAACAGCTCGGGCAGCTGGCGATGGCTCGACATCGCGTACGTGATGCGCGATGCGCCGATCACGCCGGCGTTGGTCGCGATGAAGAGGATCGTCGCGGCGAGGATGCCGACGTAGACCTTCGCCGCCGAGAGCGTGTAGCCGTGCAGCCCGAGGTTCTCCACGAGACCGAGCACCGGGTCGTTCTTGAACCCGTGCGGCGGCGCCTGGCCGAGCTGCGTGACGTACTTGCCGCCCTCGTGCACGACCGGCATCGCCGACAACGCGATGAACGGCAGCGTGAAGTAGATCGCGAACACGGCGATCGCCACCCACGAGATCGCCCGCGGGATCGAGCGGACCGGGTCGCGTGCCTCCTCGGCGAGGTTCGACACGGTCTCGATGCCGGTGTACGCGATCATCGCGACGGGGATCGCGAGCAGGAACGACCTCCACGTCGGGGCGACGCCGAGGTGGACGTTGTTGATCAGGACGTGCGGGCTGAAGATGAGGAAGAAGCCGATCGCGACCAGCAGCAGCTGCGTGGCGAAGTCGATGACGGCGAGGAAGATATTGAGGCCCGCCGCCTCCTTGATCCCCACGATGTTGATGCCGACGAGCAGCCAGGTAAGGACGATCCCGACGATGATGTCCCACGGGTTCGTCCGCAGCGGCTCCCAGAAGATCGAGAGGTAGTGCGGAACGAAGATCACCGAGATCGCGACGGTGATCACGTAGTTGAGCATCTGCGCCCACGCAGCCCCGAACGAGACGAGCTCGTTGAACGCGTGCCGGGCGAAGCTCGACGAGCCGCCGGCCTCGGGATAGCGGACGGTTCCCTCCGCGTACGTCGCCGCCGTCGCGGCGAAGATCAGGCCGCTGATGATGAAGACGATCGGCGTGAGGCCGAGCGCGATGCCGGCCGTCAGCCCGAGCGCGTAGTAGATCGACGAGCCGACGTTGCCGTACGCGGTGGCAAAGAGCGCCGGCGCGCCGAGCACCCGCTCGAGGCCGTGCGCTTGTCGGCGCCGCCTAGGCATCTATCGGGAAGAGAACCTGCGGTTCCCTTCCCGAACCCATCCTTCCCTTTTCGCCTGCCATCGCGGAAGCATGCCGCGCCTCCCGGCCGGCCGAGCCGGCCTCCGGCGGCAACTCGCGGATGCCTTGACGAATGCCGGGCGGGTCGAGCCCGTGCCTCGACTACGCGGCGGCGGCGAGCGGGCCCGGACGAAGGACGACCGTCTCCACCGGCGCGTGCTCGAGGATCCAGCCCAGCTCCTTCGTCGTGAACCCGGAGCCGTTCCGGTCGCGGGGCGCGGGCGCGAGGATACGGTCGAAGCGCTCGACCTCCCACAGGCGGCTCAGCGCATGGGTCGCCGACCGTCCTTTCTCGATCCGTGCATCGACCGGGACGTGGGCGCGCGACGCAGCGAGCTCCACCGCCTCGAGCAGGGGGAGCGCCACTGCGACACGTTCGCGCTGCGGCGAGTCCTCGGCGAACTGGAGCGGCACGACGAGAAGGTAGGCGGCGACCAGGACCGCGTCCTCGGCCTTGGCGATCCGGATCGCGGCGCGCAGCACCGTTTCGTCGAGCGCGCCGGCGAACGGGACGAGCACGCGGGCAGGGGCGGCCGCCGGCCGGGTGTCGCGCAGTCGCCGCCGTGCGGCCAAGCCGGCGCCGCCCACGACGAGCGCCGCCATCGCCGTGACGAGCAGGACCGTCACCGGACCAGCTCGTCCCGGCGGGCGCGGTTCGCGACCACGCGAATGTCGACCCCGGGGAGCTCGCGGACGAGCGCGGCGACGAGCGACCCGCGCAGGATCTCCCGCTTCCGGCTCTCGTCCGGCGTCCCGACGAGTACGTACGTCGAGCCGCGCTCGGCCACGAAGCGGCGCACGGTCGCGACCAGGTCGTCGCCCTCGAGCTCAACGAAGTGCCCGCCGAGCACCACGGCAAGCCGCCGGAGCGCTGCCAGCTGGGTGCGCTCCTCGTCCGTCGGCGGACGATCCGGCTTCCGGACGTAGACAGCGTCGAGCTGCGCGCCGAGCCGCTCGGCGGAGCGCCAGGCCCGCCGCAGGATCCGCTGAGAGCGCGGCTCGGGCGTCACGAGCGCCAGCACGCGCTCGGCGACGGCCTGCGCGCTGAGCGGGTCGAGCACCACCGCCTGCCGCTTTGCGCCGATCTCCTCGGCGACCTCGCGCAGCGCGAGCTCGCGCAGCGCGGACAGGCGGTCGGTGCGGAAGAAGTTGTCGAGGGCGACGCCCGAGCGGTCGCGCGGGTAGACCTTGCCGGCCCGGAGACGCTCGCGCAGCGCCTCGGGCGCGAGATCGACGAGGACGACCTCGTCGGCGCTCTCCAGCACGCCGTCGGGGAAGGTCTCGCGCACCCGAACTTCGGTCAGCTCCGCGATCTCGTCGTTGAGGCTCTCGAGGTGCTGGATGTTGACGGTGGAGATCACGTCGACGCCGGCCTCGAGCACCTCGTCGATGTCCTGCCAGCGCTTCTCGTTCCGCATGCCCGGCGCGTTCGTGTGCGCGAGCTCGTCGATCAGCGTCAACTCGGGACGCCGGGCGATCACGGCGTCGACGTCCAACTCGTTCAGCTCGAGGTTCCCGTACTCGGAGCGCAGATGAGACACGGCCTCGAGCCCCTCTGCGAGCGCGTTCGTCTCGGGCCGGTCGTGCCCCTCGAGGTACCCGATCACGACGTCGCGCCCCTCGGCGTGCGCCGATCGGCCCTCCTGCAGCATGCGATACGTCTTCCCCACTCCCGCGGCCATGCCGAGCAGGATCCGGTAGTGGCCCCGCATGCGTCAGGCCCCGAAGAGGTTGTGGATGACGAGGTCGATCAGCTTGATGCCGACGAAAGGCAGGATCATCCCGCCGCAGCCGTAGATCAGTAGGTTGCGTCGGAGCAGCGCCGTCGCGCCGATCGCGCGGAACTTCACGCCGCGCAGCGCGAGCGGGACGAGCGCGGGGATGATCAGCGCGTTGAAGATCACGGCCGAGAGGATCGCGCTCTTCGGGTCACCGAGGTGCATGATGTTGAGCGCGTTCAGTGGCCCGCGCTCCCCGGGTCGGCGTGCATAGGTGTACGCGAAGATCGCGGGGAGGATCGCGAAGTACTTCGCGACGTCGTTGGCGATCGAGAACGTCGTCAGCGCGCCGCGCGTGATCAGCAGCTGCTTGCCGACCTCGACGATCTCGATCAGCTTGGTCGGGTTCGAGTCGAGGTCGACCATGTTCCCCGCCTCCTTGGCGGCCGACGTCCCGGTGTTCATGGCGACGCCGACGTCGGCCTGGGCGAGCGCCGGTGCGTCGTTCGTCCCGTCGCCGGTCATCGCCACCATGCGGCCCTGCGCCTGCTCCTCCTTGATCAGCGCGAGCTTGGCCTCGGGCGTTGCCTCCGCGAGGAAGTCGTCGACGCCTGCCTCCTGCGCGATCACGGCGGCGGTGACCCGGTTGTCGCCGGTGATCATCACCGTGCGGATGCCCATCCGCCGCAGCTCGTCGAAGCGCTCGCTCATCCCGCCCTTGACTACGTCCTTCAGGTGGACGACACCGAGCGCCCAGTTGTCGCGGGCGACGACGAGCGGCGTGCCGCCCTGCTCGGCGACTCCCTGGACGATCCGGTCGAGCTCCGCCGGAGCGCTGCCGCCCTGCTCGGCGATGAATCGCTTCACAGCATCGCCCGCGCCCTTGCGGATGACGGTGCCGTTCATGTTGAGCCCGCTCATGCGTGTGGTCGCCGTGAACGGGACGAACAGATGCTCGCCGAGCATCTGTTCGCGGAGCCCGAAGCGCTCTTTCGCCAGCACGACGATCGAACGCCCCTCCGGCGTCTCGTCGGCAAGCGAGGCGAGCTGAGCGACCTCGGCGAGCTCGCGCTCCGCGATCCCGCCGACCGGCAAGAACTCCGTCGCCTGGCGGTTGCCGAGGGTGATCGTGCCGGTCTTGTCGAGCAGCAGGACGTCGACGTCGCCGGAAGCCTCGACCGCCCGCCCGGACATCGCGAGCACGTTGCGCTGCACGAGCCGGTCCATGCCGGCGATCCCGATGGCAGAGAGCAGCGCACCGATCGTGGTCGGGATCAGCGCGACGAGGAGCGCGATCAGCACCGTCTGCGAGGTGGGTGTGCCCGCGTAG
>DATBIC010000152.1:0-16803 GCA_036557145.1 Gaiellaceae bacterium | reverse complement strand
GCGGGGACGGTGATCACCGCGTCGGTGACCGTCTCGCCGAGGAAGCTCTCGGCGTCGGCCTTGAGCTTCTGCAGGATCATCGCGCTGATCTCCGGCGGCGCGTACTCCTTGCCGCCGGCCTCGACGCGAACGTCGTCGTTCGGGCCCTTCACGACCTTGTACGGGACGATGGTCATCTCCTCGTCGACCTCGTCGAACTTGCGGCCCATGAACCGCTTGATCGAGAAGATGGTGTTCTCGGGGTTGGTGACCTGCTGCCGCCGCGCCGGGGCGCCGACGAGCCGCTGACCGTCCTTCGCGAACCCGACGACGGACGGCGTGGTGCGCCCGCCCTCGGCGTTCGGGATCACGGTCGGCTCGCCGCCCTCGAGGGTGGCCATGCACGAGTTGGTCGTGCCCAGGTCGATGCCGATCGTCTTCGTCACGAATCTCTCCTTGGATTGCTGGGATGCAGAAAATCTAAGTGGAGTTATAGCAGATTATTCCAGCCACCGTCTGCGATCATGGACGCCGTGGAAGGCGACGCCCAGCGCGAGCTCGAGGCGACGCTCGCCGCCCGGGCCGAGCTCGGCCCGGGCCACGACGAGGCGCTCGTCCAGGGGTTCGTCGACCGGATCGAGCGGGAGATCGACCGCCGGATCGACGAGCGGCTCGCCGCCCGGGGGCCGCGAAAGCGCAGCCCCTCCCCGCTCCATCCCGGCAACCTCGGCGTCTGCATCCCGATCGTCGTGCTCGCGGGCGCGCTCGGCGGCACGGTCGGGGTCGTCGTCTCGCTCTGCGCGCTCGCGCTCGTCTTCCTCGTCGCCGAGTTTCGCCGCTAAATCGCGGCGGCGCCGATCAGGACGCCGCCGGCGACGATCAGGAGCGCGCCGCCGACGATCCGCATGCCGACGTGCTCCGACCGGCCGAGCAACAGTGCCGAGAAGGCGACGCCCCAGAGCGACTCGGTGGCGACGAGCGGCGAGACGACGGTGACGCGGCCGTGGTAGTAGGCCGCGAACAGGCAGAGGTAGGAGAGGCCGAAGAGGACGCCGGCGGGCGCGAAGCGGCCGAGCTCGGCGCGCGTGGGCGCGCGCCGGGTCCACAGGGCGGCGACGACGGCCCCCGCGAGCAGCGTCGCAGCCGCCGCCGTCTCGGGCGTCGCGTCCCCGTGCAGCGAGCGCACGAGGTTGTCGCGCGTCGCGAACAGCACCGCCGCGGCCGCCGCGTAGAGCAGCCCGATGCGGCGCAGGTGCTCGGGCCGGCCGCGCTCGGCCGCGAGCAGGACGCCCCCGCCGACGATCGCGAGCGCGCCGAGGATGAGCGGCGCGCTCACCGGCTCGCCGAGCAGGACGAGCGCGATCGCGACGGCGACGAGCGGAGCCGCTCCGACCGTCACCGACGTTCGCGACGCGCCTGCCTCCTGCACGGCGCGCGTGAACAGGATCTGCGAGCCGCCCGGCGCGATCAGACCGGCGAGCAGGAATGGCCAGGCGCCGTCGAACGCAGGCCGGACGGCCGCCGCGACGAGGGCGACGGCGAGCGCGGCCAGGATCGTCGCCAGCGCCGCCGCGTGCGACTCGCCGGTCCGCAGCCCGATCCGGATCGCCACGGTCATGCCGCCGAACAGCGCCGCCGAGGCGACGGCGAGCAGAACGGCGGTCACAGGGCGGGCCGGGGGCGGCGGACGAGGCGGGCGAGCGTCCGCGCCGCCGCGGGCTCGGCGATCACGATCCCCGCCATGATCACGAGGCAGCCCAGGTATCCGGCGACCCCGAGCCGGTCGCCTGCGAGCGCGAAGCCGAAGATCGCCGCCCACACGGGCTCGAGCGAGAACGCGAGCGCCGTCCGGGTCGCGCTCGTCCGCCGCTGGGCCCACGTCTGCGCGAGAAACGCGAGCGCGCTCGCGAACACGCCGGTGACGAGCAGCGCGCCCCACACGGTCGCGCCGTGCGGCACCGAGACCTGGCCGGCAGCGACCGCGATCACGGCGAGCCCGACGAAGGCCGTCAGCATCTCCACGAGCGTGAAGGCGATCGCGTCGTAGACCGGCGCGAAGCGCTCCATCAGCACGATCTGCAGCGAGTAGACCACGGCGCCCGCGAGCACGAGCAGGTCTCCCGAGGCCGAGCCGCGGTGGACGCCGGCGAGCAGCGCGAGCCCGACGGTCGCCAGCGCGACGCCGGCCACGGCCGCCGGCGCGAGCCGGTCGCGGTAGAGCACGAGCGCGAGCACCGGCGTCAGCACGACGTACATCCCGGTCACGAAGCCCGTGGACGAGACCGAGGTGCGCTCGAGCCCGGCCGTCTGCAGCGCGTAGCCGGCGCCGAGCAGCGCGCCGGCGCCGAGCGCGGCCACGGTCCCCTGCCGCCCGAGCCCGCGCAGGCGGCGCGCGCCCGGCACCGCGAGCGCTCCGCCGGCGATCGCGAAGCGCAGCGTGAGGAACGCGAACAGCGGGTACAGGGCGACGGCGTCCTTGACCTGCACGAAGGTCACGCCCCAGACGGCGGTCACGGCGACGAGCACGAGCAGCGCGGGCATCGCGCGATTCAACCTGCTCGGCGCCGCTACCGTTGAGCGGGATGGCGACGCCCGACACGCTCGACACGCTCGGCCGGCCGCTGCGCGACCTGCGCATCTCGGTCACCGACCGCTGCAACTTCCGCTGCGTCTACTGCATGCCGAGGGACGTCTACGGCGCCGACTACGCCTTCCTCGAGCGCCGCGAGCTGCTGACGTTCGAGGAGATCACGCGTGTCGCGCGCGTGTCCGTCGGGCTCGGCGTCTCCAAGCTGCGGATCACCGGCGGCGAGCCGCTCGTCAGACGCAGTGTCGAGAGCCTGGTCGCCATGCTCGCGCCGCTCGGCGCCGACCTGACGATGACCACGAACGGGGCACTCCTCCCGGCGAAGGCGAAGCTCCTCCGCGATGCGGGCCTCGACCGGATCACGGTCAGCCTCGACTCGCTCGACGACGCCACCTTCCGGGCGCTCAACGACGCCGACGTCTCCGTCGACCGCGTGCTCGCCGGCATCGAGGCGGCCGCGGACGCCGGCCTGCCGGTGAAGGTGAACTGCGTCGTCAAGCGCGGTGCCAACGACGGCGAGATCGTCCCGCTCGCGCGGCACTTCCACGGAACCGGCCACACGCTCCGCTTCATCGAGTACATGGACGTCGGCAACACGAACGGCTGGCGCCTCGACGACGTCGTGCCGGCGGCCGAGATCGTCGCGGCGATCGACGCCGTGCTGCCGCTCGAGCCGGTCGAGGCCGGCTACCGGGGGGAGGTGGCGCGGCGCTACCGCTTCCGCGACGGCGGCGGCGAGGTCGGCGTGATCTCCTCGGTGACGCAGCCGTTCTGCGGCGACTGCACGCGTGCCCGGCTCTCCGCCGAGGGCCGGCTGTTCACCTGCCTCTTCGGCGTCCGCGGCCACGACCTCCGCGCGCTGATCCGGGGCGGCGCCTCCGACGAGGAGCTCTCCGCGTCGCTCGGCGGCGTCTGGCGCAGCCGCGCCGACCGCTACTCCGAGCTGCGCTCGTCCGCGTCTCCCGGCCTCCAGAAGGTCGAGATGAGCTACATCGGCGGGTAGCCGCCGCTAGACGGTCGCTGGGCCGGGCGGTACCCTTTTTTTCGTGCCGCGCTACATGATCGTGCGAACGTTCGACGTCGTCGAGGAGCAGATGCCGACCGTCGGCCGCCGCTCCCGCGACCTCGTCGACACCGAGTTCCCCGAGATCACCTGGGAGCACAGCCACATCGTCGTCGACCCGACCGGCAAGGTGCGGTCGTTCTGCGTCTACGCCGCTCCGGACGTGGCGACCGTCGAGGCCCACTCGTCGCGCCTCGGCCAGCACGAAATCGACTCGATCGACGAGATCGCGGGGGACGTCACCCCGGCGGACTTCCCGGCCGTCTGACGTCCGTGAGGTGGAACGAGGCCGCGCTCGCCAGCGCGAGCCGTCGTCGCACCGCGTCGCGCCGTTCCGTGTCGTCGGCCGGGACGAGCTCGAACGCCTCGCGATAGAACCGCACCGCGTGGTCCTTCGCCCAGCCGCGCTCGGCGATCTCGCCGGCGCGCAGGAGCTGCTCGACGGCGCGGTCGTGGTCGCCCGCGGCACGCCAGTGGCGCGCCATCGCCCCGATCGCCTCGCCCGAGCCGCCGGTCGTCGCTCCGAAGAACTCGGCGACGATCGCATGGCGCCGCGCACGGTCGGCGCGCGGCAGCAGGTCGTAGGCGACGTCGCGGATCAGCGAATGCGTGAACGCGAACTGCTGCTTGCCCTCGATCATCGACCCGGTCTCGCGCCGCACCAGGTCGCGCCGCTCGAGCTCCTCGAGCAGCGGCCGGGGATCCGTCCCGCCGTCGCCGAGCGCGCGGAGCGGCTCGAGCCAGAAGACCTTCCCGACGACCGCTGCGTCGAGCAGCAGCGATCGTTCGGCCCGCGGTAGCGCGTCGAGCCGGGCGGCGACGATCTCGCGGACGGTGGTCGGCAGCGTCCCCGTCGTGACCTCGCCAATGCTCGCGGCGAGCTGCTCGATGAAGAGCGGATTGCCCTCGGCGATTCCGACCACCTCGTCCGCCTGCCGTTCGTCGGCGAGGCGGCGTGAAGCCAGCTCCCGAGCGTCCTGCTCGGCGAGCGGCCCGATCGTCAGCGCCGTGTAGCCCGGGAGCCCGATGCCCCAGCCCTCGCGCGCGTCGAGCAGCTCCGGCCGCGAGAGCGTGACGAACAGGAGCGGTCCGCGCACGCGCTGAGCGAGCGCGTGGACGAGGTCGAGCATGTTGGCGTTCGCCCAGTGCACGTCCTCGAACACGAGGATCGTCGGCTGCTCGCGCGCGGCCGCCTCGACGAACGCCCGCACCGAGTAGAAGAGCGCGTCGCGGTCGGACGCCTCCGCGCCCGCGTCGATGCCGACGATCACGCCGAGATGGCCGGCCACGGCTGCGGGGTCGGTCTCCGTGCCCTCGAGCAGCGAGGCCGCGCGGGCGCGGAGCTTCTCGGCGACGACTCCGGGCGCGTCGCTCTCGAACCCGCCGCCGAGCTGCAGCACCTGGCCGGCGAGCGCGCCGTACGCGCTGCTCTCGCGGTAGGGAAGCGAGCGGCCCGAGACGACGCGGGCGCCGGCGGCCGCCGCGCCGCGGACGAACTCCGCGGCGAGCGTCGACTTCCCCACTCCCGGCGGCCCGAAGACCGACACCAGGTGCGGCGACTCCTCCGCCGCCGCGCGCTCCCACAGCGAGGAGAGGATCGCCAGCTCGAGTCGCCGTCCGACGATCCCGGCGCTCGCGACCGGACGCAACCCGGCCGCGACGGTCGCGCGAACCGCGATCCATGCCTCGACCGGCTGCTCTTTCCCCTTGGCCACCACCGGTGGCGCCGGCTCGTACTCGATCGCTCCCGTCGTCGCCCGGTAGGTCGCCTCGCCGACGACGACCCCGTTGACCGGCGCAGCCGCTTGCAGCCGCGACGCGGTGTTGACGACGTCGCCGGCGACCATCGACTCGCCGAGCGCCGGCCGGGCGCCGAGCGAGACGATCGCCTCGCCGGTATTGACGGCGATCCGGATCTGCAGGTCGCCGCCGGCGAGCTCGCCGGCACAGTCGCGGACGACGAGCGCTGCGCGCACGGCGCGCTCGGCGTCGTCGCCGTGTGCCAGCGGCGCGCCGAAGACGCCCATGACCGCGTCGCCGATGAACTTCTCGACGACGCCGCCGAAGGACTCGATCTCGCGCCGGACGCGCTCGTGGTAGGGCGCGAGCACGGCCCGGACCTCTTCCGGATCCAGCCGCTCCGCCCGCGCGGTGAAGCCGACGAGGTCGACGAAGATCACCGAGACCACGCGCCGCTCGTCGCTCGGCCCGGCGCCGCCGGCGATCGGTGCGCCGCAGGAGAAGCAGAAGCGCGCGCCCGGCGGGTTCTCCTGCCCGCAGGCGGGGCAGGCGATCAGCGCGGCAGACGGGTCAGGATCGGCATGTTTCAGCGGTTTTTGGATCCTAACGGCCTCCGACCTCCACCCTCCCGACTAGAATTGGTCCCGATGTCCACGGTGGTTGCAGCCGGCCGCCGGTATCTGCCGCGCGGTTGGGCCGATCTCGGCCGTCAACTCGCGATCTGGTTCGGCTTCGCCGTTCTGTATCAGCTCGTCCGCGGGCTGGCCGACCGGAACCCGGAGCGGGCGTTCGAGAACGGCTATCGCGTGCTCGATTTCGAGACGAGCGTGGCCCACCGTCTCTACGAGCTCACGTTCCAGAACTTCGTCGACCAGCGCCACCTGCTCGAGACGGCCGTCTCCTGGACCTACTGGAACTCCGAGTTCACGGTCGTCGGCCTGGCGGTGCTGTGGGTCTACCTCTGGCATCACGACGCGTTCGTCGGCTTCCGCAACTCGATCCTGCTCGCGAACACGATCGGGCTGCTCGGCTACGTCTTGATGCCGACAGCGCCACCGCGGCTCCTCGGCGTCGGCTTCGTCGACCAGCACCGTGACGGGCTCGTCCAGTTCGCGGCCAACCCCTACGCGGCGATGCCGAGCCTGCATGCCGGCGACGCGCTGATCGTCGGCGTCGTCCTGTTCAGCGTCTGCCGCTCGTGGTGGGCGAAGGCGTTCTGGGCGGCGTGGCCCGTCTGGGTCTGGTTCTCGGTGATGGCGACCGGGAACCACTTCTGGCTCGACTGCCTCGCGGGGATCGGGGTCGCGCTGATCGCGATGGCGATCGTCTACAACCGGCGGATCCGCGCCGCGTTTGCCGCTCGTCCGGCCTAACCGACCGCCGGTCGACAAGCGTGGGAAGCGGCGCGCGGCCGGTGCTACGGTCCCGCCGTTGAGCAGAGCGGCCGCAATCAAGGACGGCTACACGACGGGCGCCCGGACGCTGGCCACTCGCTCGGTTCTCGGTCTGACGCGCACGCGCCTGACCCCGAACGCGCTGACCGCGAGCGGCGTCGCGCTGTGCGCGGCCGCGTCGATCCTCGTTCTCTTCGAGGACCGGAACGAGATTGTCTTCTACTGGCTCGCTGCAGTCGTCTTCGTGATCGGCTCGCTGCTCGACATCCTGGACGGCGCGCTGGCGCGCGCCGGGGGGAAGACGACGCCGTTCGGCGCGTTCATGGACTCGACCACCGACCGCGTCAGCGAAGGCTTCATGCTCACCGCGATCGCCTACGTCCTCGCCCGCGGCGACCATCCTGTGTTCGTCGCCGTGGCGATGGCGGCGATGTTGGGCTCGTTCCTCGTTTCCTACACGCGTGCGAAGGCCGAGACGCTCGGCCTGCGCGGTGATGTCGGCATCGGCTCGCGCGCCGAGCGCGTCGTCGTGATCACGACGGGCCTCGTGCTCGCCCCGTGGGGCCTGCTCGGCTGGGCGCTCGTCCTCCTCGCCGCAACGGCGTGGATCACCGTCTTCCAGCGCGTCCTGCACGTCCGCAAGCAACTGATGGAGGCAGATTCACCGTGAATGAGATGAACGGCAACGGCCGTGGGCAGGACAAGGTGCGCGTGGCGCTGATCGGCGTCGGCAACTGCGCCAACTCCTTCCTGCAGGGCCTGACGTACTACCGCGACGCGAAGGCCGATCAGTTCGTCCCCGGCCTGATGCACGTCGATCTCGGCGGCTACCACATCCGCGACGTCGAGGTCGTCGCCGCGTTCGACGTGGTGAAGGGCAAGGTCGGCGTCGATCTCGCCGACGCGATCTGGGCAGCGCCGAACGACACGATCAAGTTCGCCGACGTCGCGCAGACGGGCGTCAAGGTCTCGCGGGGCATGACGCTCGACGGGATCGGCAAGTACCTCTCGCAGATCGTCGAGAAGGCCGACGGCCCGACCGACGACGTCGTCGGCATCCTCAAGGAGCGCAAGGTCGACGTCGTCGTCAACTACCTGCCGGTCGGGTCCGAGGACGCGACGCGCTGGTACACCGAGCAGATCCTCAACGCCGGCTGCGCGATGGTGAACTGCATGCCCGTCTTCATCGGGCGCGAGGAGTACTGGAACGGCCGCTTCCGCGACGCCGGCGTGCCGATCATCGGCGACGACATCAAGTCGCAGGTCGGCGCGACGATCACGCATCGCGTGCTCACCACGCTCTTCCGCGAGCGCGGCGTGCACCTCGACAAGACGATGCAGCTCAACGTCGGCGGAAACTCCGACTTCCTGAACATGCTCGAGCGCGAGCGCCTCGAGTCGAAGAAGATCTCGAAGACGAACGCGGTCACGTCGATGCTCGACTACGACCTCGGCGCGAAGAACGTCCACGTCGGCCCGTCCGACTACGTGCCGTGGCTGACCGACCGCAAGTGGGCGTACATCCGCCTGGAGGGCTCGAGCTTCGGCGACGTGCCCCTGAACGTCGAGATGAAGCTCGAGGTCTGGGACTCGCCGAACTCGGCCGGCATCGTGATCGACGCCGTCAGGCTCTCGAAGCTCGCGCTGAACAACGGGATCGCGGGCTCGCTCGAAGGCCCGAGCTCGTACCTGATGAAGTCGCCGCCGCGCCAGATCCCCGACGACGACGCGATGGAGCTCGTCGAGGAGTTCATCGAGCGCAACCGGCGGGAGATCAGCGCGCCGGCGCCCGCAGAAGTCTAGGAACGAACCCGTATCCCCCCGGGGCTAAGCTCCGGGGGGATGCGCATCTGCCTGGTGACGCCGTTCGCGTGGTCGCAGCCGCACGACGTCAACGAGCACGTGGCGGGTGTCGCGGGCGGCCTGCGCGCGCTCGGGCACGAGGTGACCGTCGTCGCGCCGTCGACGCGCGCGAGCGACCTGCTGGCGGGCAGGCGCGCCCTGCTCTCGGGCGAGCGGCCCGACGTGCTCGCGGTCGGCCCGGCGATCCCGGTGTCGCGGCGGTCCCAGCTCGGCGTCCCCGTCGGCGTGCAGGCGAACCTCCGCCAGGCGCTCGTGCAGAACGGCTTCGACGTGGTCCACGGCTTCGACCCCGGCTTGCCGTCGCTCTCGTACCTCGCGCTCCGCGACACCGACTCGCTCGCGGTCGCGACGTTCACGTCGGCAAACAGGCTCGGATATCCGCCGGCGCGCACGCTGCGCGAGAAGCTGCTGGCGCGGCTCGACGCGCTGATCGCGCTCTCCGACGACGTGCGCGAGGCGGCGGAGGAGCGGTTTCCCGGCGACTACCGCGTCGTCTCGCCGGGCGTCGACACGACCGTGCACGCGCCGGGCGCGAAGGAGCGCACGATCGTCGTCGAGCTGCGCCCGAACGAGCGGATCGTCGCGCGCGGCGTGCTGCTCGCGCTGCGCGAGCTGCCCGGCTGGCGGGTCGTGCTCCTGCGGACGCGGCCGCTGATCGGACGGCCGACGATCCCCCGCGACCTCGCCGGCCGCGTCGAGGTGCGCACTGCACGGGGCGGCGCCGCCCGCGCGCCGCTCCTCGCCGCCGCATCGATCTTCGTCCCGGGCATCGAGGGGCTGCGGCGAGTCGCGCTCGAGGCGGGTGCCGCCGGCTGCGCGATCGCGCGCCCGGCCGGCGTCGAGTCGCAGCCCGAGCTCGCGGCGGCGGCTGCCGCGCGGCTCGCCGAGGACGACGCGTTGCGCGAGCGGGAGGGCGCACGCGCCCGGGCGGAGGCCGAGACGAGCGACTTCTCGGTCGTGGCACGGGAGCTGTCGGACCTCTACGGCAGCCTGCCGCTCCGCCGCCGGCGCCGGCAGCAGGCCGATCCGCTCGGCGACCGCCCGCTGATCGTGGCCGACCTGCATATGCACACGTCCTGGTCGCACGACTGCTCGACCGATCCGGCCGAGCTGGTCGACCACGCCGAGGCCCAGGGCCTGGGCGCTATCGCGGTCACCGATCACAACGTCTTCGGGGGCGCGCTCGAGGCCGCCGACTACGCGGCGGGCCGCGAGCTCATCGTCATCCCGGGCGAGGAGGTCAAGACCGACGGCCAGGGCGAGGTGATCGGGCTGTTCCTCGAGCGCGAGATCCCACGCGGCCTCGGCTTCGCGGAGACGGTCGCCGCGATTCGCGAGCAGGGCGGGCTCGTCTACGTGCCGCATCCCTTCGACCGGCTGCACGCGATCCCCGACCCGCGCACGCTGCACCGCCACCTGGCGGACATCGACGTGCTCGAGGTCTACAACGCGCGCCTCTTGCTCGAGGCGTACAACGACGAGGCATTGCGCTTCGCACGCAAGTACAACCTGACGATGGGAGCCGGCTCGGACGCGCACGTGCTGCAGGGGGTCGGCACCGGCGCGCTCCGCATGCGGGCGTTCCGCGACCCCGAGGAGTTCATCGTCTCGCTCCGCCACGCCGAGGTCCTGCGGCGGCCGAGGTCGCTCGCCTACCTCCAGTCGCTGAAGTGGGTCGCCCAGGTCAAGGAGAAGGTTCGTTAGAGGAGAAGGACCCCGTGCCCGCCGTGCCTGCCGTGACGACCGACGACATCTACCAGCGGTACCTCGACAAGGCGATCACCGAGATCAACCGCCTCCACCACGAGATCGTGGAGGCGGCGGACGGCGGCTTCGCGGCCCAGCCGACGGGCCACCCGCTCGCCGACATCTTCCTGCTCAAGTACGGCGCCCAGACCTCGGAGCTCCGCGAAGGCCTCGCGTTCCGCGGCCGCGCCGGCGACGCGATCATCAAGTCGCTGCGCCGTCTCGGAGTCGACGCGTCGCAGGTCTACGGCACCAACTGCATGAAGTTCGCCGGCTGCGACCTCGCGCTCGCAGCCGAGTGGCTCCGGCGCGAGCTCCGCATCGTCGAGCCCAAGCTGCTCGTGGTGATGGGCGCCGACGCGCTCGAGTTCGCGAACGGGCTCGGCTTCCCGCTCTCGCGGCCGCTCGAGACCGAGCTCGGGACACTGCAGCGGTTCACGCCCACGATCGAAGCGCTCGCCGTGCCCGACATCGACTCTTCCCTCGACGAGGCGCAGGCGAAGACCGCATTCTGGAACGCCTTCAAGCCGGTCGGGCCCTGGTGGGCCGCACTGCCGCCGTATTAGCGATAGCGCTGTTCGCAGCGCTGTTCGCGTACGACGACCTCGCGTACCGGCTCTGGAACGCGGGCGTCTGGTGGGACGTCGCCTGGATCGCCTTCGTGCTGATGCCGGCGACGTTCGCGCTCGTGCTGCTCGCGCTTCCCCTCCGGAACTGGGCGCATCTGCTGCCGGCAGGTCTCGCGTTCGCGGTGCTCGCCGCGGTGCTCACGACGGTGCACGCGAACGTCAGCGCGAACTTCGCGCGCCTCGCGGCGGCGACGCTGCTCGGATGGTGGTTCCTCCGCTACTTCGAGGAGCTGTCCTGGGTCGTGCTCGTCGCGCTCGTGATCCCGTGGGTCGACGCCTACTCGGTGTGGCGCGGGCCGACGAAGCAGATCGTGTCGCACCATCAGCACGTGTTCAGCGTGCTGTCGTACGCGTTCCCGGTGACGGGCGAGCACGCGGCGGCGAATCTCGGCGTCCCCGACCTGCTCTTCTTCGCGCTCTTCCTCGGCGCGGCGGCTCAGTTCAGGCTGCGCGTCGTGTGGACGTGGGTCGCCCTCGTCGCCGGCCTCGGCGCGACGATCGCGCTCACCGTGTGGTTCGACCTGTCCGGGCTGCCGGCGCTGCCGGGGATCGCGCTCGGCTTTCTCGTGCCGAACGCCGACCTGCTCTGGCGCCGGCTACGCGGGCAGCCCCGGCTCCGTGACGGCTCGGATGTAACGAGCGGCGGAACGGCGCACGACCTCTGAGCCGTCCTCGACCACCCTCCCCCACCACGCGCCGACGATCGTGTCGAACTCGAACGGCGCGAGTGCAGCGACGATCGCCTCGATCTTCGACGGCGGCAGCGGGATCAGGTTCGGGTACGAGTACATGAAGCTGACCCAGCGCCGGTCCGGGATCACCTGCACGATGTCGCCCGAGAACAGGGTGCGGCGCTCGGCCCAGTGCAGCACCTGACCACCCGCGTAGTGGCCGCCGCAGCGAATCAGCGTCAGCCCGCCGCCGAGCGGATGCGTCTCGCCGCTCCAGGCGTGCACCGCCGGGTCCGGCCGTACGACGTGGGCGACGTCGTCCTCGTGCAGCAGGATCGGGCAGCCGAAGGCGTGCGCCCACTCGACCATCGCCGAGTAGTAGTGCGGATGCGAGATCGCGATCGCGGCGAGGCCGCCCTCGTCCGTGACCCTCCGCACGACCGCGTCGTCGAGATACGGCACGCAGTCCCAGAGGACGTTGCCGGCGGCGCTCTTCACCAGCAGCGCGCGCTGGCCGATCGCGAACGACGGCGACATGCCGATGCCGAGCACGCTCGCCTCCTCCCGCAACTCCGGCTCGTGCGACCCGAGCACGTCGTCCCACGTCAGCCAGAGCTGCCCCTCGTCGGACGGGACGTACTGGCGCGGGTCGTCGCAGATCGGGCACCCCGCCGGAGGCTCGGCCGCCTCCGGGTACTGCGTCCCGCAGGCCTTGCAGACCCAGGGCGTCATGAGGCTCTCTCGAGCAGCGAGACGCACTCGACGTGCGGCGTGTGCGGGAACATGTCGACGGGACGCGCACGCACGAGCCGGTACCCGTAGTCGTCGGCGAGCCGCTTCGCGTCCCCGGCGAGCGTGGTCGGGTTGCAGGAGACGTAGACGATCCGGGGAGCGCCGATCTCGCCGAGCCGCTTCAGCGCCTTGCCCGCGAGGCCGGCGCGCGGCGGGTCGACGATCACGAGACCCGGGTCGCCGGCGCGTTCCCGCAGCTCGCGGAGCGCCTCGCCGACGTTCCCGGCGAAGAACGCCGCGTTGCCGACCGAGTTCAGCTCGGCGTTCTCGATCGCGCACGCGACCGACTCCTCGCTGATCTCGATCCCCCAGACCGTCAGCGCGTGGGCGGCCGCGGCGAGGCCGATCGTCCCGATGCCGCAGTACAGGTCGTAGACGGTCTCGTCGCCCGCGAGCGCCGCCATCTCCAGGGCGAGCGAGTACAGGCGCTCCGCCATCTCCGTGTTCGTCTGCAGGAACGCGTTCGGGCGCACGCGGAAGCGCAGCTCGCCGATGCGCTCCTCGATCGCGTCGTCGCCCCACAGCAGCTCGGTCGGCAGGTTCGTGACCTCGGCGACGCCGCGGTTGACCGACCAGTGGATCGACCGCACCTCCGGGATCTCGGTCAGCACCTCGATCAGGCGCTCGCGGTCGAAGCGCTCGCCACGCGCGGTCACCAGCTGGACGAGCGCCTGGCCGGTGTTGCGGCCCTCGCGCACGACGAGGTGGCGCAGATACCCCTCCTGCGTCGACTGGTCGTACGGCTGCAGCCGCTCCTCGCGCGCCCACGCGGCGATGCGGTTGCGGATCGCGTTGCCGACGTCGGTCGTCAGCAGGCACTGCTCGATCGGCAGCACGTCGTCCCAGCGCCCCGCGCGGTGGAGGCCGAGCACGAGCCCGTCGTCGCCCGGAGCAAAGGAGTACTCCATCTTGTTGCGGTAGTGGAACTGCGACGCCGCCGGGACGATCGGCTCGAGCGGAGCGTCGGACAGGCCGGCGAGGCGCTCGAGCGAGTCGGCGACCCAGCGCTCCTTCGCCGCGAGCTGCGCGTCGTAGGCGAGATCCTGGAAGCGGCAGCCGCCGCAGGCGGGGTAGTGCGCGCACGGCGCGTCGACGCGCTGCGGCCCCGGCGCGACGACCGCGGTCGCGATCGCCTCGGCGTGGCGCCGCTGCACCTTCGTCACCCGCGCGCGGACGGTGTCGCCCGGCAGCCCGCGGCGCACGAAGACGACGAAGCCGTCGAGACGGGCGACGCCGTTGCCGCCGTAGGCGAGCGAGTCGACCGTCAGCTCGAGCTCTTGATCGCGCTGCACCGGTGCGGCCATGCTCGGAGGCTATCGGCGGTTCTCGGTGCCAGGCACCGTTACGAAAGTGCAACAAACGTTCCACAGGCATTGCGGAAGCCCGCGGTGAGCAGCAGGATGCCGGTGCAGGCGGGATGCCTGCCGGTGCCAGGCACGGTTGCGAAGGTGACGCGGCGGCACCGTCGATCGGCCGCCGGGACGGCGGCGAACCGGGAAGTTGGTTACGCCAGAACGCTCACGTAGACGGAGCGCGTGCGCGGGCCGTCGAGCTCGCAGAAGAAGATCCCCTGCCAGGTGCCGAGCGCGAGCCGTCCCGCGCGCAGCGGCACGATCACCTGTGGGCCCATCAGCGACGCGCGGATGTGCGACGGGGCGTTCTCCTCGCCCTCCTCGACGTGCTGCCAGCCCCAGCCGTCTCCGACCATCCGCTCGAGCGCGGCTTCGAAATCGCGGGCGACGGCCGGATCGGCGTGCTCGTTGATCGTCACGCCGGCCGTCGTGTGCGGCACGTAGACGAGCACCGCCGTGCCGCCGGCGCCCTCGACGGCCCCGCGAACGTCCTCGGTGATGTCGACGAGCTGCGTCCGGCGGTCGGTAGTGACGGTCAGCTCGCGCACGGCGGCTTATCCTACGGATCGTGTCCGCTCAGGCTCCGACCGATCGCGAGCTCGACACGCTTCGCGACGACGCGGATCGTTTCGTCGCCGAGCTGAACGAGGAGTTCTACCTCCACTACGCGGGCCTGAAAGAGACGCTCGACATCGAGCCGATCTACGAGCGCCACGAGGAGCTGACGCGGCTCGAGACCGCGCGCCGCCTCGAAGGCGCCCCGTCGGAGCTCTGGCGCTTCGCGTGCGAGGGCTTCCTCGGCAACCTCACGCGCGAGCACCAGGCACGCGCCGCCGCCGTCGAGGCGTCGCTCGAGACGACCGTCGACGGCGACAAGATCCCCTACCGCATGCTTCGCGTCGAGATCGCGAACGAGGCCGACCGCGACCGGCGCCGGCGCATTGACGGCGAACGCGTGCGCCTCCTCGACGAGCACCTGAACCCGGTCTATCTCGAGGCGCACGCGATCGACCGCGGCGCCGTCGGGGAGCTCGGCTCCCCGAACGGCTACGAGCTCTACAAGCGGTTCGGCTTCCGTCTCGACGAGCTCGCCGAGGAGTGCCGCGAGCTGCTCGACGACACCGAGTCGCTGTGGGAGACCGAAGGCGACCGCCTGTTTCGCAGCCGGCTCGGGATCGGGCTCACCGAGGCGGGCCCGTGGGACGTGCCGCGGCTGTTCCGTGCACCGGAGCTCGACCGGATCTATCCGACCGGCGCGATGACGGCCGCGCTCGAGGCGACGCTCGCCGGGCTCGGCATCGACCTCCGCTCGCAGGGCAACGTCCACCTCGACGTCGACGCGCGCCCGAACAAGTCCCCGCGGCCGTTCTGCGCCGCGATCGAGGTGCCCGGCCGCGTGATGCTCGTGATCCAGCCGATCGGCGGCAAGGACGACTGGGAGGCATTGTTCCACGAGGCCGGTCATACCGAGCACTTCGCCTACACCGACGCCGACGCGTCCTTCGAGGCGCGGCGCATGGGCGACATGGCGGTGAC
Organism: Gaiellaceae bacterium; assembly: GCA_036557145.1. Lineage (GTDB taxonomy): Bacteria > Actinomycetota > Thermoleophilia > Gaiellales > Gaiellaceae > PALSA-600. The sequence goes on along the minus strand of DATBIC010000152.1, from coordinate 1,451 downwards.
GGAAGGCTGGGCGAGCCTCTTCGAGCGCCTCGTCACGGAGCCCGCCTGGCTGAACCGCCGCCTCGACGTGCCGAAGGTGGACGAGCTCGCGCACGAAGGCGCGGTCTCCAACCTCTATTTCGCGCGCCGCTACAGCGCGAAACTGCTGTACGAGATCGAGTTCTTCCAGGCGGCGGACGTCCCGGCGATGCGCGGCCGCTACGCCGAGCTGCTCGGCGACGCCCTGAAGCTGCAGATCAACCCGGAGAGCTACCTCGACGACATCGACGGCAGCTTCTACGTGACCGGCTACCTGCGCTCGTGGGCGTTCGAGGCCCAGCTGCGCGAGTTCCTGCGCGAGGAGTTCAGCACCGACTGGTTCGCGCGCCGGCAAGCGGGAGAGCTGCTCCGCGAGCTGTGGTCGCTCGGCCAGGGGCCGACCGCCGACGAGCTGCTGAAGGACGTCTCCGGAGCGACGCTCGAGCTCGCGTCGGTCGGGGCGCGGGTGCGCGAGGGCCTGGCCGCGTAGAGGCTCCCGCGACGGCGGCTCGAGGCCGTAGGCTCGGAAGCCGCCGATGCCGCTCCCGGTCGGACACCTCTCGGACGAGGCGCTGCTGGCACTCGTCGCGCGCGGCGAGGAGGACGCGCTGGCCGCGCTCTACGACCGCTTCGGGCGGGTCGCCTACGGCATCGCGCTGCGTGTCCTGCGCGACCCGGAGCTCGCCGAGGATGCCGTCCAGGAGGCCTTCCTCGGGGCCTGGCGGACGGCAGTGGCCTTCGATCCCTCCCGCGGGACCGCGTCGACCTGGCTGCTGACGCTGGTGCACCGCCGCGCGGTCGACGTCGTCCGGCGCGAGCAGCGCCGGCGCACCGAGCCCCTCCCGGACGACCCGGCCGACAGCGTCGGTGGGACCGACGAGGACGCCCTGATCCGGGACCGGCGGCGCGCGGTGCAGGACGCCCTGGCCCGGCTCCCGGACGACCAGCGCCGAGCCCTGGAGCTCGCCTACTACGGGGGCCTGACGCAGAGCGAGCTGGCCGAGGCGCTCGGCGTCCCGCTGGGCACCGTCAAGAGCCGCATGTTCACGGCGCTCCAGCGCCTGCGCGACCTGCTCGGCGAGGACCCCTAGCGATGTTTGCCCGGAATACCCACCGGGCACCGCTCGTTGCAGTGGACATGCGCACGCTGACCGAGATCAAGAAGGAAATCGACAGGCTTTCGGATCACCGCTCGGACGTGATGCGTCGGTTGTCGGAGGGGTATGAGGCCTCCCTGGCCGCGGAGCACAAGGCACTCGAGGAGCAGATCGCCGATCTGTGGGACGAGCAGCGCCAGGCCCGCGCGACGCTTCGCTTCGGCGAGCGGGATCAGATCATCCAACGGGCCCGGCAGGAAGAGCGGCTCTCACGCGCCGCGTAGGGGCGGCGCACCTCGGGTACGGTCGTACCCGAGGTGCGCATCGCTCGCGGCA
>DATBIC010000151.1:0-2135 GCA_036557145.1 Gaiellaceae bacterium | reverse complement strand
GCCTCGCCGCTCGCGGCGATCGCGCCGACGACGACGAGCAGCGCGACGATCGAGCCCGCGACGAGCAGCCGCGCGAGACCCGCCGTCCGCGAGATGCCGTGGTAGTTCGCAGCGGTGAGCGCGACCACGGCCGCAGCCGCGGCGAGGCGCTGCACCCAGGCCGGGCCCGGGACGGCGTACGCGGCGAACGTCAGCGCCATCGCCGCGCACGACGCGGTCTTGCCGACGACGAACCCGAACCCGGCTGTGAACCCCCACCACTCCGAGAGGCGCTCGCGGCCGTAGACGTACGTGCCGCCCGACGTCGGGTACTGCGCAGCGAGCTGCGCCGAGGCGACCGCGTTGCAGAACGCGACGCATGCCGCGATGCCGAGCCCGATCAGGAGGCCGGCACCCGCGGCCTTCGCCGCAGGGCCGAACGCCGAGAACACGCCGGCGCCGATCATCGAGCCGAGCCCGATGACCACGGCATCGGTGGTGCCGAGCCGGCGGGCGAGCGACCCCCCGCTCATCACATCGCCGCAGCGACCCGCCGGGCGGCGGCCGCCAGCTCCTCGTCGGAGACGTTCGGTAGCACGTCCTCCCAGAGCGGAAGCATCATCCCCGACGCCTCGAGCATGCCGAGCGGCCGCGGCAGGAACCAAACGTGGAAGTGCGCGCCGCCGTCGCCCCACCGGTAGAGGTGCACGCGGGCGACGTCGCCGAGCGAGAGGATCGCGCGCTCGACGCGCGCCGTGACCCGGCCGAAGTCGGCGGCGAGCTCGTCCGGCAGGTCGGCGAAAGAGTCGACGTGCACGCGGCTCGCAAGCCACACGACGCCGGGCAGGCTACCCCCGACCGGCGGATGCAGCGTCCAGTTGTCGTCCGACCACACCGGTGCGGTCGCCTTCCCCGTGCAGATCCCGCACGGCGGACCGCCGGGCTCGCCGCGCCGCGGCGGCTCCGGGATCGAGCGCTCGCCCGGCTCGCGCGGGACGAGCGGCTCCCGGTACGGCAGCGTCATGCTCATCGTCGCTCCTTTCGTCGTTCGGTGGGTGCGCCGGGCGGCGCGATCCCGTTCAGCACCGCGCCGACGATGCGGGCCTTCGCCTTCTCGGCCGGCCAGCCGTGGCGGCCGCGCAGGTGGACGTACGGCCACGCAACGGCGTTGAAGGCGACGTCGGCGGTGGCCACCACGTCGTCGACGTTCGGGATCGACCCGTCCTCGGTCCCTTCGCGCAGGAACTGGATGAACGGAGAGAGGTAGTCGGGATGGCGGCCCGGCGCCGGGTCCTGGTGAAACGCCTCGTCCGTCGCGAGCATCAGCGGCAGGTGCCGCTCGAGCAGGTCGCACAGCGCGTCGAGCGAGCGCGTGAGCCGCTCGCGACCGGTGCCCGCCGAGGTGAGGATGGGGTACATCGCCGCGCGGAAGTCGGCGGCGAGCTCGCCGGCGAGCGCGCCGAGCAGCTCCTCGCGGCCGAGGCCCTGCCGCCACAGCGTCGAGCGCGCCCGCCCGGCCACCTCGGCCACGCGCTCCAGGGTGAGGCCCTGCCAGCCGCGCTCGCGGAGCACGTCGATCGTCGCCCGCCGCAGCAGCTCGTCGACCCGCGGCTCCGCACTTTGCACCGGTACTGTCTCATCCATGCAACATTAGTGTTGCACAGTTGCACCGCGAGTGCAAACGGAGGTCAGCGCACGATCGTCGAGCTCGAGAAGCCACGCGTCCCGCCCGGGCTGGCGACGACCGCGTTGTCGGACACCGAGGCCTGCGCGTAGTACTGGGCCTCGATCGCGACGCCGGCACGCGCGGGGTCGCCGTCCCCGTCGACGCGCGTCCCGGCGACGACGTTGTGCCGGATCTCGCACATCGAATGGTCGAGGCAGAGGATCCCCACGCCCTGCGCGCCCTCGACGTCGTTGCCGCTCGCCATGTCCATCGACATCTCGCCGAGGACGATCCCGCGCAGCGAGGTGTCGAGCACGCGATTGTCCATCACGTTCACGCTCGACGAGTGCGTGACGATCCCCTCGCGCACGCCGGCGATCGTGCACCCGGAGACCATGCTCATCTCGCGGCCGAGCGAGTACGAGATGTCGATCCCCTGCACCCACGGCCCCGCGGGATCGGCGACGGTGCAGTGCTCGACCATCACGGC
>DATBIC010000150.1:0-8136 GCA_036557145.1 Gaiellaceae bacterium | reverse complement strand
AAAACTCGGGGAAGAGAATGCTAGGCGGCGGCCCGCACGAAGCGCAGATCGGGCAGGTTGCGGTGTCGTTCGTCGAGGTCGAAGCCGTAGCCGACGAAGAACTCGTCGGGGATCGTGAAGCCGACGTAGCGGACGGGCAGGTCGTCGACGAGGCGTCGGTACGGGCGGTCGAAGAGGGCGGCGACGTGCAGGGAGGCGGGATTGCGGAGCGACAGCGACCCGACGAGGTAGTTCATCGTCAGCCCGGTGTCGATCACCTCGTCGACGAGGACGACGTGGCGGCCGTCGATCTCGTCGTTGAGGTCCTTGAGGAACCTGATGCCGTCGTGACTGCCGTCGCCCTGCCCGTAACCCGCCAGCTCGACGAAGTCGAGCGCGTGCAGGATCGGGAGCGCGCGCGACAGGTCGCAGATGAAGGGGATCGACGCCTTCAGCGAGCCGACGAGCAGCGGCTCGAGCCCGTCGTAGTCGCGTGCGATCTCCGTCCCGATCTCGCCGACCCGCGCGGCGAGCTCACCGGCGCCGAGGAAGACGTCGCCGACGCGCGGGTCGTGGATGCCGGGCTCGCTCAGGACGCCTTCTGGAGCCCGAAGCGGGCGGCGAGCCGCTCGAAGTCGCGCTCGTAGAACAACTTGATCTTGACGTCGGGATACAGCTCTCGCAGCCGCCGGAGCTTGCGGTTCTTGCGCGTGACGAGCGACTGCTTCATCACGGTCACCTCGAGGTACAGATCCTGGTCGGGCAGGTAGAAGTCGGGGCTGAACGCCTCGGTCACGCGGCCGTCCTCGTCGCGGGCCAGCACGAACGTGGTCGGCTCGTACTGCCAGCGGATGCCGTACCAGTCGAGGATCTTGGCGTACTCGAGCTCCGCCGGATTCGCGAAGCGCGGCGGTTCCTTTCCGCAATATGCCTGGAAAACAGGGGTTTCCGGCATCACCTAGGCCAGGGTAGCAACAGCCTCGGATGCCCCCGCTGCCCCGTTTGCGCCATTTAGAGTCACGCCGATGGAGCTCACGCTCGCGCACGTCTCCGACATCCACTGCGGCGACCCGCACTTCGTGCCGGACCTGATGGAGCGGGCGGTCGCCGAGATCAACGACCTCGAGCCGGACATCGTCGTGTGCTCGGGCGATCTCACGACCTTCGGGTTCAAGGAGGAGTTCGCCCGCGCGCGCCGCTACCTCGACCGGTTCCAGTGCGAGGCGCTCGTGGTCGTCCCCGGCAACCACGACTCCCGCAACGTCGGCTACGTGCACTTCGAGGAGCTGATCGGCGAGCGAAACTCGGTCGTCCGCAAGGCGGGGGCGACGGTCGTCGCCGTCGACTCCACCGAGCCGGACCTCGATCACGGTCACATCGGGCGCGGCTCGTACACCTGGATCGAGCAGCAGTTCGCGGCAGAGCCGGCCGATCTTCGCGTGTTCGTGCTCCATCACCACCTGCTGCCGATCCCGGGCACCGGTCGCGAGCGGAACGTCGTCTACGACGCCGGCGACGCGATCGAATGCCTCCAGCGCGCTGGTGTACAGCTGGTGCTGTCGGGGCACAAGCACGTTCCCTATGCGTGGAAGCTCGAGGACCTCTTCGTCGTCAACACGGGGACCGTCTCGACGCTGCGCCTCCGAGGGAACACGAGGCCCTGTTACAACGTCGTCGAGGTCGCGGGCTCGCACGTCGCCGTGTGGCGGCGGTACCCCTTTCACGGCCAGGAGCTGATCATCCAGTTCGACCTGCGCACCGGGGAGTACGAGAAGTACACCGGTCGGATCGAGCGGGAGGTGAGCGCGAGGCGGTGAAGCGGGTGCGGGCGGTCGCTCTCGTGGACGGCGAGCACTACCCGGAGGTGGTGCGGGACGCGCTTGCGTCGCTGCCGTACGAGTGGGTCGGCGCGATCCTCGTCGGCGGCACCGAGAAGCTCCGCGGGACGCCCGACTTCGGCGTGCCGCTCGTCAGCGGCTTCGAGGGAGCCGAGGCGGTCGTCGACCTGTCGGACGAGCCGGTGCTCGGCCCGGCCGCGCGCCTCCGCTGGGCGTCGCGCGCGCTCGCCGAGGGGCTGCCGTACGTCGGCGCGGACTTCCGCTTCGACCCGCCGCAGCTCGAGCCGTTCGAGCTCCCGTCGGTCTCGGTGATCGGCACCGGAAAACGGGTCGGCAAGACCGCGGTCACGGGGCATCTTGCGCGGCTGCTGCGCGACGATCGCTCGGTCGCGGTCGTGGCGATGGGCCGCGGCGGGCCGGCCGAGCCCGAGCTCGTCGATGCGCCGCCGACCGTCGGCGAGCTCGTCGCGCTCTCGCGAACGGGGCGGCACGCGGCATCGGACCACCTCGAGACCGCGGCGACGTGCGGCGTGACGACGATCGGGTGCCGTCGCGCGGGCGGAGGGCTGGCGGGAGCCGTCTTCTCGTCGAACGTCTCGGCCGGCGCGCGGCTCGCAGTCGCGCAGCGGCCGGACGTCGTGCTCTTCGACGGCAGCGGCGCGGCGATCCCACCGGTCGCGACCGACCGCCGCATCCTCGTCGTCGGCCCCGGCCAGGATCCCGACGCGTACCTGAACACGTACCGGCGGCTCATCTCCGACCTCGTGATCGCGGTCAACTGCGAGGTGGAGGGCGCGATCCCGGTGACGCTGCGGCTGCGCCCCTCCGAGCCGCTCGAGGGGACCGTGGCGGTGTTCACGGCCGGAGGTAGCGACGTCTCGCACCTCGACGCGGACGTCGTCCACGCCTCGACGAGCCTCGCCGACCGCGCCGCGCTCGCACGCGAGCTCGACGCCGTGCAAGCAGACACCTATCTGGTCGAGCTCAAGGCCGCCGCGATCGACGTCGTCGCCGAGCACGCTCTGGCGCACGGCCGACGCGTCGTCCTCGCCTCGAACGACGTCGTCGCGCTCGACGCCGATCTCGACGCGGCGCTGCTCGACCTCGTCCCGGCGCCGGTCGGAGCGCCGTGAGCCAGCGCCGGCACGGCGATCCACTGCCGCTCGGCGATGCCGAGCTCCCCTATTCGAAGGGCGTGATGGCGCGCGCGCTGATCGCGGTGGGCGTGTCGGCCGACCGCGCGTACAACCTGGCGCGTCGGATCGAGGTCGACCTCGCCGAACGGCGCGAACGGACCGTCGAGCTGCCGCGCCTCGACGAGCTCGCACGCGAGACGCTCGGCGACGCCGAGGGCGAGCGCGCGGTGAAGCGGCTTCGCCGCCTCTCCGAGCTGCAGGCGCTCGACCTGCCGGTGATCGTGCTGATCGGCGGCTCGACCGGCACCGGCAAGTCCACGGTCGCGGCCGAGGTCGCTCACCGGCTGGGGATCACCCGTGTGACGTCGACCGACTTCATCCGGCAGACGATGCGCGCGTTCTTCTCCGAAGAGTTCATGCCGACGATCCACCGCTCGAGCTTCGCCGCGGGCGAGGCGGTCGTCGGCGAGGTCAAGGGCGACCGCACCGTCGTCGGTTTCGTCGAGCAGTCGCGGCACGTCAGCGTCGGCGTCGACGCGGCGATCCGCCGTGCGCTCACCGAAGGCTGGTCGATCGTCCTCGAGGGCGTCCACCTCGTTCCCGGCCTCGTTCCGACGCAGGTGGAGGACGCGCTGATCGTTCACGTGATCGTCGCGATCCCGGACGAGGAGGCGCACCGTATTCACTTCCACGTGCGCGATGCGGCGACCGGCGGCATCCGGGCGATGGACAAGTACCTCGACCACCTCGACGCGATCAGGACCGTGCAGTCCCATCTCGTCGAGCGCGCGATCCGCGAAGGCGTGCCGGTGGTCGAGAATGCGAACGTGGAGCGGACGATCGACGAGGTGGTCGAGCTCGTCCTCCGCGCCGCCGACCGCGTGCGGCAAGCCGTCTGAGCTAGCCTCCGTTCATGGCCAGCACCGAACAGGTCGTCGAGGCGCTTCGCCAGGTCGAGGATCCCGAGCTCGGGATGGACATCGTCGAGCTCGGCCTCTTCTACGGCGCCGAGGTCGAGGGAGAGACCGTCAAGGTCACCTACACGCTCACGTCGATGGGCTGCCCGGCCGGCGCGATGATCCAGGAGGACATCGAGCGCTTCGTCGGCGAGATCCCGGGCGTCGACCGCGTCGAGAGCGAGCTCACGTTCGACCCGCCGTGGACGCCGGACCGCATGTCCGACGACGCGAAGTTCATTCTCGGCTTCGGCTGATCTACACCGGCGCGAGCGAATCGCTCGGCTCGAGCAGCCCGACGACGTGCTGGAGGAGCTTCCAGCTCACGTCCGGGTTTGCGAGCGCGAACTCGCGAAAGTCGTAGAACGCGATCTCGAGGAGGCGGAGCTCGGTCGTGGCGGTGACGGTCGCCGTTCGCGCGGTCTTGCTCACGAGCGCGTGCTCGCCGAAGTAGTCGCCGGCCTTCAGGGTCGTGACGACCTCGCCGCGGATCGAGACGGCCGCCTCGCCCTCGGCAATGACGAAGAAGCCGATGCCGCTCATCGTCCCCTCTCGCACCGGTGTGGCCCCCGGGGGGAGCGTCCGCTCCTGAAAGCTCTTGGCCAGCTTCTTGAGCTGGTGGCGGTTGAGGTCGGCGAACAGCGGCACCCGCTTCAGGTCTTCTGCCGTCTCGCGCATTCGCGGGATCCTACGCCGACCGGCCGGAAAAGTGAACTGCGCCGAACGAGGGCTGGAGCCGTGGGTGTCCGCGGCCGATCCACGGGTGACGTGCGCTACCTGCTCGAGCTGCTGCTTCAGGTCGTCCTCGCCGTGTGGGTCTACGTCGACTCGACCAAGCGCGACTGGACGGGCGACCGCTTCGCGGACGCACCGTGGAAGTGGGGAATCGGCGCCTTCTTCCTCTGGATCATGGTCGTGCCCGTGTATCTCGTTCGCCGCGGCAAGCGCCCGCTTGCCGGGACGTCGCATCTCTCGTAGACAGGATGTATCAGGCAGCCCGTCCGGGGCTCTGTCTCTCCAGGGGACTGCGGCGAGGGGGGTGAAGGGCCGCCGAATCGGCGGCCCTTCAACTTTTCGCCCTACGTCCCGGCGCGCCGTCGGCTATTAGTTGCAGCATGGCCGACCCGCCTCCCGAGCTGGCCGCGCTGCGCGCGGAGATCGCCGCGGTCGACCGCACGCTGCTCGACGCGCTCAACCGGCGCATGGAGCTCGTCTCGGACGTGCGCGCGCACAAGGATGCGACGAACGTGCGCTTCGTCGACGCGGAGCGCGAGTCGGCGCTCCTGCGCGAGCTCGCCGGCGTGAACCGCGGGCCGCTCTCCGAGCGGGGCCTGAACGCGATCTTCTCGGCGATCCTCGACGTCATGAAGCAGGAGCTGCAGGTCGACCGGCCGCCGGCGCCCTCGCCGCCTCCGCAGGCGATCGACATCGACCGGCTGGCGATCATCGGCACCGGCCTCGTCGGGACCTCCGTCGGGCTTGCCGCGACGCGGGCCGGGGTCGGCTCCGTCTCGGCGTTCGACGCAGACGAGTCGCGGCTCCGGCAGGCCGCCGCCAGAGCCCGGCTCGAGGCCCGCGCGTCGGTCGAGGACGCGGTCCGCGACGCGCGGCTCGTCGTCGTCGCCGTCCCCGTCGGCTCGGCGATCGCGACCGTCCGCGAGGCGCTCGCGGCCGCGCCCGCGGACGCCACCGTGACGGACGTCGCATCGACGAAGCGCGCGCTCGCCGACACGTTCGACGATCCGCGCTTCGTGCCCGGACATCCGGTCGCGGGCGGCGAGACGAGCGGGCCCGATCGCGCTGCCGCGGAGCTGTTCGACGGCGCGACCTGGTTCCTGACGCCCGGCCCCACGGCGGACCCGGCTCGCGTCGCTAGCCTCGAGCGGTTCGTCTCTGCGCTCGGCGCACGCCCGGTGCGCCGTGACGCGGCCGACCACGATCGGCTGCTCGCGCTGACGAGTCATCTGCCGCACGCGCTCGCGAACGCATTGATGCGCGTCGCCGCAGGGGAGACGGGCGCGCTCGAGGCGGCGGGGGCATCGTTCCGCGAGATGACGCGCGTCGCGGGCGCGAACACCACGATCTGGGCCGACATCTTCCTCGAGAACGGCGACCTGATCGCCAGGGCGGTCGCGGCGCTGCGGGCGGAGCTCGCGTCGGTCGAGGCTGCGCTCAACGGAAGCGACCGCGCGTATCTCGAGCGCTCGATCGCCGACGCGCAAGAGGGCCGCAACCAGCTGTTGACGCATGCCTACCAGGCCGAGGCCGGCCAGCTGCACCGCATCCGGATCCGCGTCCCCGACCGCCCGGGCGTCCTCGCGCGGATTACCCAGATCCTCGGCGCAGCGTCCGTCAACATCGAGGACTTCGAGCTCCGGCACGTCTCGCCCGAGTACGGCGGCGTGCTCGTCATCCTCGTGATGGGTGCCGAGACCGCCGAGCTCGCGCGCACTCTGCTGCGCAGCGAGGGTTACGCAGCGGCCTAGGACGGAATCCGCAGGACGATCTTCCCGAGCTGCTCGCCGCGCTCGAGCCGCTCGTGCGCCGCCGCCGCCTCGGCGAGCGGGAACACCCGGTCGACGACCGGCCGTGCCTTTCCGCTCGCCACGAGCTCGTACGCGCCGGCGAAGTCGTCGGGCGAGCCCATCGTCGACCCCAGGATCGACAGCTGCTTCCACCAGACGCGGTGAAGGGCCGCCGGCGGGTTCGGGCCGGTGGTCGCACCGCAGACGACGACTCTGCCCTCGGCACGCACGGCGTCGAGCGTGCGCTTCCAGGTCGCTTCGCCGACGTCGTCGACCACGACGTGCGCGCCACCGCCGGTGACGTCCTTCACCGCTGCGACGACGTCGTCGGTCGCATGGTTCACGCCTGCATCCGCACCGAGCTCGCGGGCGCGCTCGAGCTTCGCATCGCTGGACGACGTCACGACGACGTTCGCGCCGAGGGCCTTCGCGATCGCGAGCGCGGCAGTTGCGACGCCGCCGCCGATGCCCCAGACGAGCACCCATTCGCCCTCCTGCAGCCGTGCGCGCGTGACGAGCATCCGGTACGCGGTCTCGAAGACGAGCGGGAACGCCGCGGCCTCCTCGAAGCCGAGCCCGTCGGGAATCGGATGGACGAACTCGCGCGGCACCGCGATCAGCTCCGCGTTCGTCCCGTCGGTGTTCTCGCCGACGATTCGCATGCGGCCCCCCTGCACGATCGCGGGGTTGATCACGACGCGCTCGGTCGTCCCCGCGATCACGCCGGCGCCGTCCGCGCCGAGGATGCGCGGCTTCGGAACGGACGGCAGGCCCTTGCGGATCCACACGTCGAGATGGTTCAGCGCCGAGGCGCGGAGCTCGACGAGCACCTCGCCGTCGGCCGGCACCGGGTCCGGAACGTCCTCGTAGCGCAGCACCTCCGGCCCGCCGTCCTCGTGGATCCTGATCGCCTTCACGCGGGCATGATCCTCGCATGAACGTCGACGAGCTTCGCCGGTACGCAGCCGAGCTCGGCCTCGACGCCGTCGGGGTCGCACGCGCGGAGGCGTACGCGGGGACGGAGCGTCACATCCGCGAGCGCCGCGAACGAGGGCTGTTCGCCGACATGCGCTTCACGATGGCGCAGCCCGAGCGCTCGTGTCATCCCGAGACGCTGCTCGACGGAGCGCGCAGCGTCGTCTCCGCGGCGCTCTGCTACTGGGCGCCGGAGCCGCCGCTGGAGGCGGGGGAGGGGCGGCTGGCGCGGTACGCCTGGCACGACCGCTACGCGGAGCTCCGCGAGAAGCTCGCCGCGATCGGCGAACAGCTCGGCGGCAGGTACGTCGTGGTCGTCGACGCGAACCAGCACGTCGACCGCGAGGCCGCGGCGCGAAGCGGCGTGGGGTTCTACGGCAAGAACACGATGCTGATCACGCGGAAGCACGGGTCGTGGGTGGTGCTCGGAACGCTGATCACCGACGTCGAGCTCGAGCCGACACCGCCGCTCGACACCGACTGCGGCGACTGCCGCATCTGCATCGACGCCTGCCCGACCGGAGCGCTCGACGAGCCGGGGGTGCTCGACGCAACGAAGTGCCTCTCGTACTGGACACAGGCACCCGCGGCGATCCCCGAGCCGTACCGCGCCCCGCTCGGCGCGCAGATCTATGGCTGCGACATCTGCCAGGACGTCTGTCCGTGGAACCGCGGCATCGAAAAACGCCGCGCGGGCGAGCCTCTGCCCGACGACGCGACACCGCAC
>DATBIC010000149.1:0-7354 GCA_036557145.1 Gaiellaceae bacterium | reverse complement strand
AGACGGTCGGAACGACGGCGAAGTTGTACGCGGGCGGCGGCGAGGAGGTCGCCCACTCCAGCGTCGGGCCGTGCCACGGATCCGGGCCGGCCGCCGGGCCGCGGCGGTAGCTCAGCACGAGGTTGCCGAGCAGCAGCACGATCCCGGCGAGCGTCACGTATCCCCCGACGCTCTCGGCCACGTTGTAGGCGGTCCAGCCGAGACCGGCCGGGTAGGTGTAGACGCGGCGGGTCATCCCGAGCAGCCCGACGATGTGCATCGGGAAGAAGAGGAGGTTCGTCCCGACGAACAGGATCCAGAAGCTGATCTGGCCCGGGAGCTCGAAGTAGAGCTTCCCCGTGACCTTCGGGAACCAGTAGTACATCCCGCCGAAGATCGGGAAGACCGCCGCCCCGAAGATGATGTAATGGAAGTGGGCGACGATGAAGTAGGTGTCCGTCACCTGCTGGTCGAACGGGATCGCCACGAACATGATCCCGGTGAGCCCGCCCATCACGAACATGAAGATGAAGCCGGCGATGAAGAGCAGCGGCGTTCGGAAGCGCGGCGTGCCGAGGATCATCGTCATGCACCACGCGAACACCTGAATCGTCGACGGGATCACCACCATCGCGGTCGCGGCTGCGAAGAAGACGGCGGTGATCGTCGGGAGGCCGGTGGCGAACATGTGGTGCCCCCACACGCCGAAGCCGATGAAGACGACGAGGAGCTCCGCCATCGCGACCAGCGGGAACGCCGTGACGCGGCGCTGTGTGAAGGCCGGGATGATCTCGGTCGCGATCCCGAACGCCGGGACGATGAGGATGTACACCTCCGGGTGCCCGAACATCCAGAACAGGTGCTGCCACAGGTACGCCGACCCGCCGTGGCCGACGTCGAAGAAGTGCGTGCCGACGTTGCGGTCGAGGAAGAGGAAGATCGTGTCCGCAGTCAGGAGCGGCAGCGCGACGAGCAGTCCGGCCGCCGCGGCGAGGAACGCGAAGCAGAACAGCGGCATGCGGTTGAACGACATGCCGGGCGCGCGTGACTTGAAGATCGTGACGATGAACTGCGCGGCCGTCAGGCTCGACGAGATGCCGTTGAAGATGATCGCCAGGCAGTAGAAGTCGATGTTGTGCCCGGGATTGAACTCCCGGCTCGCGAGCGGCACGTAGTCGAACCAGCCGGCGTTCGGCGCGATCCCGAGCACGACGCTGACGTAGAGGAAGATCGCCGAGCCGAGGAAGACCCAGTAGCTCAGCGCGTTCATGCGCGGGAACGCCATGTCGCGCGCGCCGATCATCAGCGGGAGCAGGTAGTTGCCGAACGCCCCCGTCGTCATCGGGATGATGAAGAAGAAGATCATCGTGATCCCGTGCACGGTGAACAGCTGGTCGTAGGTGTTCGGCGAGACGAGGTGCTGGTTCGGCTGGGCGAGCTGCGTGCGCATGATCAGCGCTTCGACCCCGCCGGCTCCGAAGAGGGCCAGCGTCGTCCAGAAGTAGAGAAGCCCGATCCGCTTGTGGTCGGTCGTCGTGAGCCACCCGAGGATCCCGGGCCGGCTCTCCCACATCTGCTCGAGCAGCTCCATGCGCTCGGCGGCTGCGGGGGTGGGGGGCGTCGCGATCGCCATCAGTGCAGCTGCTCCAGGTAGGCGAGGAGCGCGTGCAGCTCCGACGCCTTCAGGTTGAAGTCAGGCATCTCGTTGCCCGGCTTGACGTGCTGCGAGCTCTCGATCCACTCTGCGAGGTCGCTCGGCGTGTTCGGGATCGCGAGCGCCGCGAGCGTCGTCCGGGTCTGCAGGTGAGTGAGATCGGGGCCGACGTTCCCCGAGGCCGACGTCCCGCGGATCGTGTGGCAGTTCGCGCACGGCCCGGTCACGAACGCCTGCCGGCCGCGCTGCGCAAGCGCGCCCTGCGGCGCTGCAGCCGGCTTCTCCATGTGCGCGAGCCAGGCGCGAAACTGCTTCGGCGGGTCGGCGAACACGTAGAACGCCATGTGCGCGTGCTGCAGCCCGCAGTACTCGTCGCACTGGCCTCGGTATCGCCCGGGGGCGTCGGCGTACAGCTCGATCGAGTTCGTCCTGCCCGGGAACGCGTCGATCGTCCGGTTGAGGCGCGGGACCCAGAAGCTGTGGATCACGTCGGCGCTCGCGACGTCGACGCGCACCGGCGTCCGTGCCGGGATGTGGATCTCGTTCGCGGTGACCGCCGCCGTACCCGGGTACTGCACGTCCCACCACCACTGGTGGCCGGTGACGCGGATCGTCAACTCGGTCGCGCCTTTCGCCGGCGCCTGCGTCGTCTTGATCACGAAGATGTCGGCGACGACGAACAGTGCCGCGATCAGCACGATCGGGAACACGATCCCGCCGCCGATCACCACCCGGAACGCCGTTTGCTCGCCTTCCTTCGGGTCGTCTCCCCGCTTGCGCCGCGCGCGCCGCCAGGCGAGCAGCATCATCGCGACGACGAGCGCGAGCCCGACCCAGGCGATGCCCATCATCCACCAGAAGAGACGCGCGATGTCCGTCGCCTGGTGGCTCTTGGGCGCGAGCGCGTTCTGCTGCTCGTCGCATCCCGCCGCGAGCAATCCGACGGAAGCAAGCACGAGCGCACGCCCGACAGACACCCGTCGTTTCGGCGGTGGCTTCATCTGCCGTCGGCGCTGATACCCGCCGGTTTCGCCGGAAAACATCGGGTTTCACGAGCCTGGCATGAGAAACAGCAGGTGCCATCGACCCGAGAGGAGAGACGTGATGGAGCAGCATCCGACCGCATACGAGCACGAGCTCGCGGCAACCCGGCGACAGCAAGACGAGGAGTCGATGCGCGGCTCCGCCAATCCGGGCGCGGAGTACCCGCCGCCCGACGAGGCCACGCCGCCGGCGCCGGCACCGGTCCCCGAGCCCTACCCGCCCGACGAGATCGACGTCCCGAATCCCGACCCGGACCCGGACGGCGACGACGCCGACGCCGCGGCACACTCCAGCAGGAGCGCGTGAACGAAGGCCTGCGGCAGGTTGCCGCGCAGCTGCCGCTGAGCGACGTCGAACTCCTCGGCGAGCAGGCCCGGCGGGCCGCAGGACGCGCGCGTCCGTTCGAACCAGCGCGCGGCGGCGACCTCGTCGCCCAACCGGTCGTAGGCGAGCGAGAGGATGAACCCGCAGAGCAGGAACGCGCCCTCGGCCTCGCCGAGCGGACGGTCGTCGGGCCGGTAGCGATAGACGTACCCGTCCTCGGTCAGCTCGCGCTCGACCGCCCTCAGCGTGGCGAGCGAACGAGGGTCGTCGACGGCGACGGCGCCGCGGATCGCCGGGAGGAGCAGCGACACGTCGGGCCGGGGATCGGTCGGCGACCGTTGCCAGCGGCCCGACGGGTGGACGCCCTGCGCTGCCGTGTCCGCGACGATCTTCTCGGCGAGCGCGAGCCACGCCGCCGCCGTCTCGCCGCCGGGCGCACAGCCGCCGATCGCCCGCAGCCCGGCCGCGCAGATCAGGCGGCCGTGCGTCCAGTCGTCGGGGTCGATCTCCCAGATCCCGGCTTCCGGCTCGCGCCATCGTTTCTCGATCGCCTGGACGGCGGTCTCCACCGCGCGCCAGGCCTCCGTGTCGAGCCGGTCGTGCTCCGCGGCGGCCGCGAAGAGCAGGAGCGCCTCGCCGAACGCATCGAGCTGGAACTGATCCTTCGCCCGGTTCCCGACGAGCACCTTGTCGGCGCCGGGGTAGCCGGGCAGGTCGAGCTCGCGCTCGTCCGGGACCGCTCCGCCGCTGACCGTGTACACCGGGCGGAGGCGAGGCCCGTACTCGCGCAACACGGAGCCGACGAAGCGCACGGCGTCGTCCAGCACCGCGTGGGGCCCCGCGGCAGCCGCGGCGCGGCCCGCGTAACACTGATCGCGTACCCATGCGTAGCGGTAGTCGAAGTTGCGGCCCTCTCGCGCGCGCTCGGGAAGGGACATCGTCGCGGCGGCCACCATTCCCCCGGCGCTGCTCGTCAGGCCCGAGAGCACTGCGTAGGCGTGCCGCGCGTCGCGTGGTGCGATCGTGTTGGCGAGCTCGGGCACGCGCTCGCGCCACGCCTGCTCGGTCGACGACCAGGCGACGTCGGGATCGGGAGGCGCTGTGCCGTCCGCGTTCGTCGCCAGGACGAGGACGAAGTCGTGGTGCTCGCCCTCGTCGAGGTCGAGTGCGAGCCGCAGCGCCTTGCCGCGGCTCCCATCGCCCTCGGCCTTCGCTTCCGGCGCGCCGGCCCAGCACAGGTAGTCCTCGCCGATCCGCCCGTGCCAGTAGCCCTCGTCGTCGCGGCGGAGGCTTCGCAGCGGATCGGTCCCGAACGCCCCGCGCGGGTTGAGCACGACCTCGACGCGTGCGCGATCCGTTCGGGCGATCACGCGGCGGAGGACGACTGCGCGCTCGTCCTCGGCGGGGAGCACCAGCGCCTCGCGGCATTCGATCACCGCGTTGTCCTCCGTCAACCACCGGCTGCGCCAGATCAGTCCGCCGCCCTCGTAGTAGCCGCCCCACACGAACCGGTCCACGGGCGTGATCGCGTAGCCGCCGGCGCCGCCGATCAGCGCCGAGAAGACGGCGTCGCTGTCCCAGCGCGGAAAGCACAGCCAGACGATGTCGCCCTTGGGGCCGATCACGGCCGCCCGTTCGCCGTCGGCGAGCACCGCGTAGTCGCGCAGCGAGTGCGGCTCGACCTGAATGGCGCTCAACGCCGGGCAATGCGTGCGAGCCCGGTGAGCCCGGCGGCGAGCGTCGCCGCCACGAGCGGCCGGTGTGTGGTCAGCCACAGCTGCACGCTGCGCTCGCGCGCTTCCTCGTCGAACATCCCGTGCGTCGCCGCATCGGCAGGCTCGGGCTCGAAGAGGTTGTCCCGGCGGCCGTTCACCGGCATGCCGGAGACCTGCTGCGCGTCGAAGCCGGTGCGTGCGAGGTACAGGTCGGCGAGGCGCGGCGCCAGCTTGTTGGCGACGATCGCCTTCACGGCGCTCCCGCCGACGTCGACCTCGCGGCGCCGGTGGTGCGCGGCCCAGTGGATCGCCTCGCCGGCGACCTCGGGCTGGAAGATCGGCGGCACGGGCTGCGGATGGTCGGGCAGCCGTGTCCGGCACCAGTTGAACTGGGGCGTGTTCAGCGCGGGGAGCTGCACCATCGTGATCCACACCTTGCTTCCGTCGTGCATCAGCTCGGTGCGCACGGAGTCGGTGAAGCCGCGGATCGCGAACTTCGCGCCGCAGTATGCGGACTGGAGCGGGATCGCCCGGTAGGAGAGGGCGGAGCCGACCTGCACGACGACGCCGCGGTCGCGCGGGACCATGCGCTCGAGCGCGGCCATCGTCCCGTGCACGGCACCGAGGTACGTGACCTCCGTCGCGCGCCGGTACTCCTCCGGCGTGACGTCGAGGAAGCGGGCGAAGACGGTCGCCATCGCGTTGTTCACCCAGACGTCGATCGGCCCGAGCTCGAGCTCGCACTGCTCGGCGGCAGCCTGCACCTGGCCGTGGTCGGCGACGTCCGCCGGGAGCACGACGGCCTTGCCGCCGAGCGACTCGACCTCGTCACGCGCCTCCTCGAGCCCGCGCATGCCTCGCGCGACGAGGCCGATGTGCGCGCCTCGTCGCGCGAACGCATGCGCCACAGCCCGGCCGACGCCGGCCGAGGCGCCGGTGACAACGACGACTTCGGGCTTCGTCACGCTTCGCGATCAGTACCCGGGCGGAGCGTCGTCCACGGTCGTCGTCGTCGTGCGACGGCGTCCGGGAGCGCCCGCGCCCCAGCTCGACCAGAAGACGAGCGAGATGATGAGACCGACGAGCCCCACGACCATGAGGATCACGCCGATCGCGTTGATGTTGATGCCGGAGACCGTCGCGTCGACGGCCCAGGTCAGGATTGCGCCAGCTGCGATCAGGATCAGGCTCACGCCAATGCCCATCGTCAACTCCTTGGTTGGAAGCGAACGCACCGATCGTTTCCCGGGTGACAACACGTAAACGCCGCCGTGTGGAATCCCGCCGGCGGGACCAGTCGCCGTTCTCAGTTGCCGGCGTCTGGATCGTCGGGGCCGCCCGGGCCGAGCAGCTCGACGTGCTCCGTCTCGCGTACCGCCGAGCCCGGGGTCTTGCCGCCCGCGAGCGTCAGGAAGAACCAGACGCACGCGGCGATTACGAGGACGCCGCCGATGATGATGAGGAGTGTGATCACGAAGATGCCCATTGCCTCGGCCGCTACCCCGGGACCGCCCGGGTTACACCACGACGTTTGCTCGGTACGGAAAGCGGAGAGTGGCCATGCAAGACCGGAGCGACCTGGAGGAGGTCGATCGCACATGCCGCCGAGAGGCGTCAAGAAGGGCACGAAGCGCGCCCGCCAGTACGAGCACATCAAGCGCAGCGAGCGGCGGAGCGGCGTGCCGGAACAGCGCGCCGAGGAGATCGCCGCGAGAACCGTCAACAAGGCGCGCGCCCGTGCCGGCGAGTCGCGCGAGTCGTCGCCGACGTCGACCCGCGACATCTCGTCCGGACGGCGCGGCGGCCTGCGGTCGGGCACGGCGCGCGGCAAGGGACGCACGTACGAGCAGCTCTACGGCGAGGCCAAGAAGATGAACGTCCCCGGACGCTCGTCCATGAACAAAGCACAGCTCCAGCGCGCCGTGGACGGACGAAAGCGATCGAGATGAACGACGACGACGTCAAGGTCCTGGTCGTGCTGCTCGAGGGCGGCGACCGGGCCGAGCTACGGCGGGCCGTGGGCGTGCGCGACGACGATCAGCATGTGCGCGTGGTCGCGCCGCCGAGCGTCGGCACGCTGCAGTGGCTGACGAACGACGAGGACGACGCGCGGGCCGAGGCGTCCGACCGCGCCCGCGGAGCGGCGCGAACGCTCGCCGCCCAGGAGCACCGCGTCGAGGCGCGCCGAGGCGACGTCGATCCCGTGCAGGCCGTCGAGGATGCGCTCCGCGAGTTCCCCGCCGACGAGATCGTGATCGTCGGTCGCCCGGACGACGGCGCGCTCGAGTTGTCGCTCGCCGAGTTCGGGCTACCGGTCCGCCGGGCCGAGGGCGTGCCGGCCCCCGAGCCCGGGGACGCGGCGCGCCGCGAGACTCAGCGCGTCGTCCAGGGACGCAGCGAGACGAGCCCATTCGCCTTCATCGCTCGGGTCAATCTCGTCGTGCTGGTCGTGGTAGCGCTTGTCGTCGTGCTCGCGTTCCTGGCAATCTGGCTCTTCTGACAACCACGCCCCACCCGGAGGTGACGCGGTGACGGAAGTGCCCTACGAGTCGATCGTCGTCGGCTACGACGGAACGGAGCCCGCACAACACGCACTCGGCCGCGCCGCCGTGATCGCGCGCGCGACCGGCGCGAAGCT
>DATBIC010000148.1:0-3284 GCA_036557145.1 Gaiellaceae bacterium | reverse complement strand
GCTGCAGTGGGCGATGTACGGCGCGGGCCCGGAGCGGACGCAGCAGCAGGCGTCGATCAAGCTCCGCCCGCCGTTCCGGGTCGTCTGGTCGCGGGGGCTCGGATCGCTGGTCGAGTTCCCGGCCGTCGTCGCCGACGGCGCCGCGTTCATCGCCAACGCTAAGGGCACCGTGCGCGCGATCAACATGCGCAACGGCCGCGTGATCTGGCGGCACGACACGCCGTACGGGAAGATGGCGTCGTCGCCCGCCGTCGCCGGCGACGAGGTCGTGGTGCACGGCATGGACGGCTACGTACGCGTGCTCCGCCGCTCTGATGGACGCCTCTTGTGGCGGTTCGCCGCCGGCTCGCCGATCGAGTCGTCGCCGGTCGTTCTACCGAACGGGATCGACGTCTTCGGCACCTGGGACGGCTGGGTCACTGCGCTCGACTTGCGCACGCGCCGTGTCGACTGGCGCTACCGCGACGGGTGCAAGATCACGTCGTCGGCCGCGGTCGCCGCCGGCACGGTCTACCTGGGCGACTACTGCGGTCGGCTGATCGCGCTCTCGACGAGCAGCGGCGCGCTGCGGTGGAGCGGCTCGGTCGACGGCCGCGTCTACGGGACGCCGGCGGTCGCCGGCGGACGCATCTTCGTCCCGAGCTCGACCGGCGGCTCGCTGACCGCGTTCTCGCGCAACGGCACTCGGGTCTGGTCGCGCTCCACCGGCTCGTACGTCTACTCGTCGCCGGCAGTGGCCGACGGGCGCGTCTTCTTCGGCTCGTACAACGGTGTCTTCTACGCGCTGTCGGCGCGCACGGGCGCGACGCTCTGGGCGCACGGCACGGGCGGCCCGATCTCCGGTGCGGCGGTCGTCGTCGACGGCGTCGCCTACGCGGGCTCGTTCGCGCACCGGATCCTCGGCGTCGACGCGGCGACCGGCCGGGTCGTCCTCGACTTCCCGCACGGTGAGTACGTGCCGGTCGCCGGCGGCGGCCGCAGGCTGCTCCTGCACGGCTACTCGCGCATCTACGCGGTCGAGCGGCGATGAGGCGCCGGCTGCTGCTCGTGGCCGGTGCGCTGATCGTGCTGGCGGCCGGCGCCGGTGCGGCGTGGTACCTGCACGTCAAGCACGATTCGCGCGACATCCGGGGCTCGTCGTCGATCGAGTTCGTCGCGACGCAGCCGCCGCCGAAGCCCCAGGAGCCCGGGATCGCGTGGCCCGTCTACGGGCACGATCTCGAGGGCCAGCGCTTCGGCAGCGGCATCTCGCTGGCGCCGCCGTTCCGCACCGCCTGGACGTTCCACGCGCGCACGCTGGTCGAGTTTCCGCCCGCCGTCGCCTACGGCAAGCTCTTCTTCGCCACCAACGGCGGCAAGGTGTACGCGGTCGACGCCGCGCACGGGCGAAGCGTCTGGAGCTACGCCTCGGGTCGGTGCGTCGCCGCCTCGCCTGCCGTCGACGACCACCTCGCCTTCGAGAGCTTCCTGAACGAGCCGCCGTGCAACCGGGCGCCGAGCTCGACGCTCACCGGCGCCGTGATCGCATTTCGCGTGAACGACGGCAAGATCGCGTGGCGCCGGACGATCGCACCGTCGGAGTCGTCGCCGCTCGTCGCCGGCGGCAGGGTGTACACCGGCGACTGGAGCGGCAAGGTCTATGCGCTCGCCGAGCACACCGGCAAGACGCTGTGGACGGCGCAGCTCGGCGGCCAGGTCAAGGGTGGCGTCTCCAAGTCCGGGAACAGGCTGTTCGTCGGCGACTACTCGGGTCACGTCTACGCGCTCGACGCGCGCACCGGCCGCGTCCTCTGGCGTGCGAGCGCTCAGCCGCGGTTCGGCTCGATGGGACGGTTCTATGCGACACCCGCCGTTGCCTACGGGCGGGTCTACATCGGCTCGACCGACGGCAAGGTCTACTCGTTCGGCGCCGCGAGCGGCGATCTGCGCTGGTCGCAGTCGACGGGGGGATACGTGTATTCGTCGTCGGCGGTATGGCGCGACCGGGTGTACACGGGCTCGTACTCGAACCGGTTCTTCTGCTTCGACGCGGCGACCGGGAACGTCGTCTGGCAGTTCACCGCGAACGGCCCGATCTCCGGCTCGCCGACGGTGATCGCCGGCCGCGTGTACTTCGCGACGCTCGCCGGGAAGACGTACGCGCTCGATGCGCGGACCGGCAGGCAGGTCTGGACGTATCCCGACGGGAAGTACACGCCGGTCGTCGCCGATCACGATCACCTCTACCTCACGGGCTACACGCGCATCTACGGGCTCGTCGAGCGCCGGCGGTAACCTGCGCCATGCGTTACGGGGTCACCGGCGCCGCCGGCTTCATCGGGTCGCATCTCGCCGAAGAGCTCGTGCGCGCCGGCCACGACGTCGTGGGGTTCGACTGCTTCACCGACTACTACGACCCGCGGCTCAAGGAGGAGAACGCCGCCGGCCTCGACGTCCGGCGGATCGACCTCGCGGCCGACGAGATCGACTTCGCGGGGCTCGACGGCGTCTTCCACCTCGCCGGTCAGCCCGGCGTGCGGAGCTTCGGCGACGTCTTTCCGCTCTACGTGCGGCGCAACGTGCTCGCCTCGCAGCGCGTGTTCGAGGCCGCGGCGCGCGACGGCGTGCGCGTCGTCTTCGCCTCCTCGTCGTCGGTCTACGGCGCTCCGGAACGTTTCCCGACGCCCGAGGACGAGCAGCCGCATCCGCTGTCGCCGTACGGCGTGACCAAGCTCGCCTGCGAGCAGCTGCTCGACGCCTACGTGCGCTCGTTCGGTCTCGACGCGGTCGTCCTGCGCTACTTCAATGCATTCGGGCCGCGGCAGCGGCCCGACATGGCGTTCACGCGGATCGCGTTCGCCCTGGCCGGTGGAACGACCTTCGAGCTGTACGGCGACGGTTCGGTATCGCGCAGCTGGACGTATGTCGGCGATGTGGTCGCGGCGACGGTGCGGGCGATGGGGGCCGGCACCGGGACGTACAACGTCGGCGGCTCGCTCGAGGCGTCGATGTCGGAGGCGATCGCGCTCTTCGAGCGGCTCGCCGGCCGGACGCTCGACGTTCGCCGGGGCGAGGCGGTGGCGGGCGACCAACGGCGGACCGTCGCCGACACGACGCGCATCCGGCGAGAGCTCGGCTGGAGCCCGGAGGTCCAGCTCGAGGAAGGCCTCTCGCGGCAGTGGGAGTGGGCGTCGGCTACAGTCGCCGCGCGATGACGTCGCCCTCGGCTGATCCCGGCGCGGAGCGCGAGGTCGACCTCGCTCGCTGGCGTGGTGCCCTCGTGCGGCTGTGGTGGCTCCCGGTGG
>DATBIC010000147.1:0-5098 GCA_036557145.1 Gaiellaceae bacterium | reverse complement strand
GCCGGCGGGACGCCGGCCCTCACCGCCTCGTGCAGGCGCACGATCCCCTCGACGAGCTGCTCCGGCCGCGGCGGGCAGCCGGGCACGTAGATGTCGACCGCGACGATCTTGTCGACCGACTGCACGATCGCGTAGTTGTTGAACATGCCGCCGGAGCTCGCGCACGCGCCCATCGCGATCACCCACTTCGGCTCGAGCATCTGGTCGTAGATCTGCCGCAGCGGCGCCGCCATCTTGTGGGAGACGCGACCCGAGACGATCAGCAGGTCGGCCTGGCGCGGTGACCCCCGGAACGGCTCCATCCCGAACCGCGCGATGTCGTAGCGCGCGGTGACGATCGACATCATCTCGATCGCGCAGCACGCGAGTCCGAAGGTGTCCGGCCACATCGAGTTCGTCTGCGCCCAGGCCACCGCCTTCGCGAGCGTCGTCAGCCCGACCCGCT
This sequence comes from Gaiellaceae bacterium, assembly GCA_036557145.1. Lineage (GTDB taxonomy): Bacteria > Actinomycetota > Thermoleophilia > Gaiellales > Gaiellaceae > PALSA-600. Next base: position 4,653 of record DATBIC010000147.1, on the reverse strand, counting down.
GCTCGAGGTCGTCGACCTCCTCCTCGAACCGGCTCGGGCCCTTGGTCGGCCAGAGCAGGCGCTCGGAGCGGAGCCCGTCGTCGCGGAGCCGCCGTCCGTCTAGCGCCATTCGAGGGCGCCCTTGCGCCAGATGTAGACGTACGCGACGAGCAGGACGATCAGGAACGTGAGGAACTCGAAGAACCCGAACCACGAGAGCTCGTGGAGGATCACGGCGAGCGGGTAGAGGAAGACGATCTCGATGTCGAAGAGGATGAACAGCATCGCCGTCAGGTAGAAGCTGACGGTGAAGCGCTGGCGCTTCGGCGGCCCCTTCGAGACGCCCGATTCGAACGGCACGCTGCGCGCGCGCAGGCGCCGGTGGGGCCGCTGCGCGAACACGAAGCTGCCGACGATCATCGTGGTGGGGATCATCAGGGCGAAGAACCCGTAGATCGCGAACGGCAACCAGCTGTCGAACAACGAAAACCCCGCCTCCTCGAGTGCCGGCGGCCCGACGCTACCACGCTCGGGACGTGTGGCACGAACGGAACGGGAAACCGTGAAGTGACCGGCGTTGCAGCTGTCACGAACTGCCCACGGTCGACCCCTCGGGCTACACTGAGAGCAGATGGCGACGACCGAGCTCGAGACCGGCGCCGTGCTCACGCTCACCGAGCGTGCCGCCGAGAAGATCCGCGGCCTCCAGGCCGAGGAGCCGGCGGGCGACGCCACGGTCCTCCGCGTCGCGATCCAGGGCGGCGGCTGCAGCGGCTTCGAGTACGCGCTCGGCTTCGACCGCGGGCCGCAGGAGGGCGACCACGAGCTCGAGTTCCACGGGGTCAGGGTCGTCGTCGACCCGTTCAGCGCGCCGTACCTGCAGGGCGCGACCGTCGACTTCCTCGAGACGCTTCAGGAGTCCGGCTTCAAGATCGACAACCCGAACGCGACGTCGTCGTGTGGTTGCGGCTCGAGCTTCCAGGTCGCCGAGGGCGAAGACCCGGCGGACGCCGGCTGCGCCGGCTGTCACTGACGCCTCTAGTACCCTCGCGCGCGTGAGCGCGCCCCTTCGCGTCGCCGTCGTGGGCTCGGGCCCGGCGGGCTTCTACACGGCGGACGCTTTGCTCAAGAGCGCGGAGCCGCCCGTGGCCGTCGACGTCCTCGATCGGCTGCCGACGCCGTGGGGGCTCGTCCGCCTCGGCGTCGCTCCCGACCACGAGAACATCAAGGCGGTCTCGCGGGCGTTCGAGAAGACAGCCGGCCGGCCGGGCTTCCGGTTCTTCGGGAACGTCGAGGTGGGCAGCACGGTCGCGCACGCCGACCTGCTCGAGCGCTACGACGCCGTCGTCTATACCGTCGGCGCCCAGACCGACCGCCGCCTCGGCATTCCCGGCGAGGACCTGCCCGGCTCGTGGCCGGCCACGGCGTTTGTCGCCTGGTACAACGGCCACCCCGACTTCCAGCATCTCTCGTTCGATCTCTCGCACGAGCGAGTCGTGGTCGTCGGCAACGGGAACGTCGCCATTGACTGCGCGCGGATGCTCGCGCTGACGGCCGAGGAGCTCGCGACGACCGACACGGTCGACGCCGCCGAGCGCGCGATCGTCGAGTCCGGGATCCGCGAGATCGTGATGCTCGGCCGCCGCGGCCCGGTGCAGGCCGCGTTCACGCCGCCCGAGCTGCAGGAGCTGGGTGAGCTCGCGGGAGCGGACGTCGTCGTCGACCCGGCCGACCTCGAGCTCGACGCCGCGAGCGCCGAGGCGCTCGAGCACGACCGCGAGCGCGCCCGCCGCAACATGGAGCTGCTGCGCGAGTTCTCGGAGCGCGCGCCCGTCGGCCATCCGCGCCGGATCGTCCTCCGCTTCCTCGTCTCGCCGGTCGCGCTTCTCGGCGGGGACCGCGTCGAGGCGGTCGAGGTCGTGCGCAACGAGCTCGTCGCGCAGGACGGCAGGCTCGTCGCCCGCCCCACCGGCGCACGCGAGACGGTCCCGTGCGGGCTCGTGCTCCGCAGCGTCGGCTACCAGGGCGTCGAGCTGCCCGGCGTCCCGTTCGACGCCGCCGCCGCCGTGATGCCGAACGACGGCGGGCGTGTTCGCGGCGCGGAGCGCACCTACTGCGCCGGGTGGATCAAGCGCGGCCCGAGCGGCGTGATCGGCACGAACAAGAAGGACGCGACCGAGACGGTGGAGGCGCTGCTCGAGGACGCGCGCGCAGGGAAGCTCGCTGTGCGCGGCGGCGAGGATCTCCGCGAGCTGCTCGAGCAGCGGGGCGCGCCGTTCGTCGAGTACGACGGCTGGCAGGCGATCGATACGCTCGAGCGCGCCGCGGGCGAGCCGCTCGGCCGTCCGCGCGTCAAGGTGACCGGCTGGGACGAGCTGCTGGACGCGGGCCGCGGGGTACAGTCCACGTCGTGAGCGAGCGGCTTCAGGCGCGCGAGCTGTGGGGCGCGGAGACGCGCAAGGCGATCGACAACTTCCCGGTCTCGGGCGAGCCGATCCCCCTCCCGGTGGCGCGCTGGCTCGGGCGCATCAAGGCCGCCGCCGCGCGCGTGAACGCCGAGCTCGGGCTGCTCGACGCCGACAAGGCCGAGCGGATCGCCGCTGCCGCCGACCGCGTCGCGGCCGGGGAGCTCGACGACCAGTTCCCGATCGACGTCTTCCAGACCGGCTCGGGCACGTCCTCGAACATGAACGCCAACGAGGTGATCGCCACGCTCGCGGGCGACGACGTCCACGCGAACGACGACGTCAACCTGGGCCAGAGCTCGAACGACGTCTTCCCGTCGGCAGTCCATCTCGCGGCGCTGGACGAGACCGTGCACGATCTGCTGCCCGCGCTCGACGGGCTCGCGGCTGCGCTGGAAGCGAAGGCTCGCGCGTTCGACGACATCGTCAAGTCGGGGCGGACGCACTGGATGGACGCGGTCCCGGTCACACTCGGCCAGGAGTTCGGCGGCTATGCCGCGCAGGTGCGCGAGGGGCATGCGCGCGTGTCGGCCACGCTGCAGCGGCTCGGTCAGATCCCGCTGGGCGGGACCGCGGTCGGCACCGGCCTCAACACCCATCCCGAGTTCGCGTCGCGCGTTCGCGCCGAGCTCGAGCGCGGATCGGGCCTCACGATCTCGCCGCCGGCCGATCCGTTCGAGTCGCAGGCCGCGCGCGACGGCCTCGTCGAAGCCTCCGGTGCACTCAAGACGCTGGCGGTCAGCCTCACCAAGATCGCCAACGACCTCCGCTTCCTCGGCTCCGGCCCGCGGGCCGGCCTCGCCGAGTTGTTCCTCCCCGAGCTGCAGAAGGGGTCGTCGATCATGCCGGGCAAGGTCAATCCGGTGATCCCAGAGGTTGTGACGCAGGTCGCGGCGCAGGTGATCGGCAACGACCAGGCGATCGCGGTCGGCGGCATGCAGGGCCACTTCGAGCTGAACGTCTTCGTCCCGCTGCTCGCGCGGAACCTGCTGCAGTCGATCAAGCTGCTCGCGTCCGCGTGCCGGCTGCTCGACGAGAAGTGTGTCGCCGGCATCGAGGCGAACCGCGAGCAGTGCGAGCGCTACGCCGAGCTGACGCTCGCTGCGGCGACCGGGCTCAACCCGCACATCGGCTACGACCGCGCCACGGAGATCGTCAAGGAGGCGACCGCTTCCGGACGGCCGCTGCGCGAGGTCGCCCGCGAGGCCGGCGTCTCCGAGGAGATCCTCGACGAGGCGCTCGACTACCGCGGGCTCGCGAAGCCGCACGGATAAAGCCGTAACGACCGGGGGCCGCCTCGCGGCGGCCCCCGTGCTCGTTCGTCTTACGCCTGGCTAGCTCGGGTTGGTGTTCGCCGGGAGCTTCGCCAGCAGCGGGGCGAGGGTCGACACGACCGGCGTGCCGATGCCCGTCGCCATGTCGTACCCCGGCACTGCCGTGAAGCCGGTGATCGTGCCGCCGAGCCCGTCGGGGACGGAGTTGTTGCTGCCGTCCGCGATGTCGTGGTACGCACCGCCCCAGTACAGCGGGATGGAGTAGAGGGACGGATTGATGTTGCCGAGCCGATGACCGCCGAGCTGGTCGGTGATCGCCGCGATCGCGGCCCACTGGGGCGAGCCGGCGCTCGTGCCGCCGAAGCGATACGCCGCCGGGCCACCGGTTCCGGGCCGCGTCCAGACGACGATGACGCCGTTGAAGACGGCCGCGTTGTAGGACACGTCCGGTACCTGGCGCATCAGGCCGAAGCCGGTCCGCCACGAGGTCGAGACGAGCTGGTAGATCGGGCGCTTGTAGAGGACGCTCAGGCCGCCGCCCCCGGCGGTCGCGTCGCCGAAGAGCGCCGACTCGTTCCACGTCGACTCCGACTGGTACGCCCCCGTGATGCCGTCGGCGTGCAGCGTGGTGCCGCCGACGCCCGTCACGTTCGGGTCGCTCGCCGGCGTGCTGGCGGCCTTGAAGAGGTTCTCGCCGTCACATGTCGGCTGGGCGGCTCCGGAGTCGCCGGACGAGGCGAAGAGCGTCATGCCCTTCGACACGGCCGACCGGAAGATCTGCTCCTGCCGCTTCACCTGATCACGGGCCATGCACTGCTCGGCCTCGCCGAAGCTCTGCGAGACCACGTCGCCGAGGTTGTTGTCGACCGCGTACTTCGTCGCGTCGAGGATGTCCGCGTCGTTGTTCGACTTCGCGATCACGAGCGCGATGGCGG
>DATBIC010000146.1:0-1803 GCA_036557145.1 Gaiellaceae bacterium | reverse complement strand
GACGTTGCGGCGATCGACGAAGAGCTCGCCGACCTCGTCGACGACGACGAGTTCTGGCGCCACCAGGCCCGCAGCCTCGCGGTCTTCCTCACACCGACCGGGAGCACGACGTTCCGGCTGCCGAACAACCTCGCCGCGATGGTCGAGGTCTCCGACCGCTTCCACCTCAAGCCGCTTCTGCGCACGCTCACGTTCCCGAACACGGCGTTCGTGCTGGCGCTGTCCCAGAACCGGGTCCGTCTGCTGGAGATCGCACCGGAGCTGGAGCCTGCGGAGATCCGGGTTCCGGATCTGCCCGAGGATGCGGCGAGCGCGGTCGGCAAGTCGTCGATCCGCGACCGGGCGCCGGTGGGCAGGATCCAGGGCTCGGAAGGCCAGAAGACGCGCATGCGCCAGTACGCCCGGCAGGTCGACCACGCGCTGCGGCCGCTGCTCACCGGCCTCGACCTCCCCCTGATCCTCGCCGCAGCCGAGCCGATCGACTCGATCTACCGATCGGTGAACAGCTACCCGCATCTGGTGCCGACGAGCCTGCCCGGCAACCCCGACACCAGCTCCGACGCCGAGCTGACCGAGCGGGCACGCGGCGTCCTCGACGATCTCTACGCGGCAGAGCTGCGCGGCATCAAGGAGACGTACGCGCTCCGGGCCTCGCAACGGCGAGCGTCGGGCGACATCGCGGACGTGGCGCGCGCCGCGACCTACGGCCTCGTCGACACCGTGCTCGTCGACATCGACGAGGTCGTCCCCGGCAGCGTCGACGAGGAGACCGGCGCCATCGCCGTCGACGACACCGACGACGCCGTCAACTACGGAGTCGTCGACGAGATCGCCCGGCGCGTCTGGCTCAACGGCGGCAAGGTGCTCGCCGTCCGCCGCGACGACATCCCCGGCAACGGGTCGGTCGCGGCGATCCTCCGCTACGCACCCTGAGCCGCGCAGGCGTGTCGCGCCGCGCGGTGGGTTGAGCCCGTTCGTCACCGACGGGTCGATGGGGCTGAGCGACGCGAACCGCGGTCATGGCGATCCTGTCGGCGCCGAGAGCGATGAGCGTGCCCGCGCTGTGAGCCCAGACGGCACGAGCACGACGAGCTCGTCGAGGGCGAGCGCCAGCCGGTCCTGCTCCCCGATCGCCTCGAGGTGGCGCGGAACCCGCCGGAGCACCTCGATGCTCACCTCCGTCTCGAGGTTCTCGCGGTCGCCCGTCACGTACGCCCGAGCGCCGGACTGGAGCTCGGCGCCGATCTCGTGGAGGATCGCCGAGCGCGCGTCGAACGACATGGAGATCGGAATCGAGCCTCGATGGCTTTCCCCGAGATCGAGTATCTGCTCTGGCGCCAGGAGCTCGCGGACGGCGACGTGACGACGATGTACGCCGTGCGTTACCCGAGGCGGTCCACACGCGCGCGCGTCGTCCACTTCCCCCGGCCCGAGCACCTGGACGTGTGGTGTCGGCGGAACGGCGTCGAGGAAGCCGTCGTTGGCGGCTTCTTCGTCCGCGATCCCTACCGGCCGCTCGGCGAGGTCTGGATCGACGGCCGCCGGGTGGATCACGAGCCGGTCGCAGGGCCGTACGCAGCGCGTCGTGCCAGCGTCGTGATCGACGACGGCGACGTGCAGCTCCTGGAACGCGGCGCGGCTCCGGCACGGCCGCGCGGCGATCTCGTGCAGGCCGGACCGCTGCTCGTCGCCGACGGGACGATCGTCTTCGACGCCGACGACGACCGGGAAGGCTTCTCCGCCGGCGCCGGGCAGTTCGACTCGGACATCACCGAGGGGCGCTACCCCCGGGCGGCGCTCGGA
>DATBIC010000145.1:0-5886 GCA_036557145.1 Gaiellaceae bacterium | reverse complement strand
GATGTCGTGGAACCCGGGCCACGGGCCGGAACCGCCTTCCAGGCCGGCGATCACGTCCATCACTGCGTAGCCACCGTTCGCTAGGACGACGAACACCGCGCCGATGTTGTAGTGGACGGCGCTCCAGACGGCCTGGATCTGGTAGATCGCGGAGCCGTCGCCGACGACGGCCACGATCGGACGGCCGGGCAGGGCCATCCGCAGGCCGGTCGAGCCGGGCAGCGCGAAGCCGAGGCCGCCCTGCGCCGCGCTCAGGTAGCCGAGCGGCTCGCGGGCGATCAGCCGGCCGGCGAGCTCCGGCCGGTCGACGGGCGCCTCCTCGAGGACGACCGTGTCCCGCGGGAGGCGCTCGGCGAGCGCCGCGAGCACGTGCCCGGCCGTCAGCGGCTCGCCCGGCCCGGGCGGCTCCGGCGCGGAGGGGCGCGCGAGCCGCTCGGGCGAGGCCGCGTCGCGGGCGGGCAGCTGCACGGCCAGCTCGCGGCACACCGCGGCGGGCGGGGCGAGGACGGCGACCGCAGCCGGGCTGCGGTGGATCTCCTCGGGGTCGTCGGAGACGACGGCGATCCGCGTGCCGGCGGCTGTCAGCCGGCCGGGCGCAAACGCCGACTGGCGGAACGCCGGCGCCCCGACGACGAGCAGCGTGTCGTACGGCGCGAGCCGCTCGAGCAGGCGCGGGCGGTCGGCGGGCAGCGTCCCGAGGTAGAGCGGGTGGTCCTGCGGAAAGCCCGCCCGTGCACCGAACGTCTCCTGGAAGACGGGCAGGACGAGGCGCTCGGCCAGCTCGACGAGGGCAGCCCACGTCTCGGGGTCGTCGGCGCCCGCGCCGACGACCAGCGCAGGCGACTCCGCCTCGGCCAGCAGGGCGGCGAGCGCGTCGATCGCCGCCGGAGCGGCGGCCGCGGCGCGGTGCACGTCGCCGACGGCGGCGGCCGGCTCGCGCTCGTCGTCGGCCGGCTCCGACCAGTCGTTCATCGGCACGATCACGAGCGCCGGGCCCTTCCAGGTCGTCGCGGCGTGGTACGCGCGCTCGATCGCGCCGGGAACGTCCTGCGCGAGCGCCGGCTGCTCGACCTTGACCGGATACTCGCCCGCGAGCCCGGCGAGCTTGCCGGCGAGGAAGGGCTCGTAGGAGAGGTGCCGCCGGTCCTGCTGGCCGACGAGCGCGACGAGCGGCGCCCGGTTCACGCGGGCGGTCGCGAGCGCGCTGACGGCGTTCCCGAGCCCCGCGGTCGTGTGCAGCAGGACGAGGGCGGGCTCGCGCCTGCCGAGCGCGTAGCCGGTCGCCATCCCGACGACGGAGCCTTCGTGCAACCCGAGCACGAAGTCGAAGTCGCCGGGAAGCCCCGTGAGGAACGCAACCTCGGTCGAGCCCGGGTTCGCGAACATCGTGGTCAGGCCGCGCCGCCGCAGCACGTCGTACGCCGCGTCGCGCACGGTCCGTCCCGCGCGGGGCGCGTGCCCCTGCTGCTGCTGCGCGGGTGTCGTCTCGGTGCTCAATGCGCGAAGAAGACGGTGGCGTCGTCGCCCTGCAGGCGGATGTCGAAGCGGAAGCCGGTGCTCTCCCGCTGCGCGATCAGCGTCGCGCGCTCGCGCGGCTCGAGCCTCTCGAGCACGTCGTCATCTGCGTCATCGAGATACACGCGCGTCCACTGGTGGCGAAGCAGCCCGCGTGCGAACACGTAGACCTCGAAGCACGGTACGTCCGCAGGCACGCGGAACGAGAAGTTCCCCTCAGGCCCGGTGCCGCTCCGCCCCCAGCGGCCGCCGGCGGCGTCCCAGAGCTCGATCAGACCGTCCCAGATCGGCTCGCCCTGGCCGTCGAACAACTGCCCCTCGAGCACCACGCCATCGGGATCGAGCACGCTCTGGCCGTCGTTCACGAGCCCGATCGAATAGAAGGGCCCGACCGTCTGCGAGGGAGTCGTCACGCGTCCTCCTCGAGCGGCGTCACCCCGTTGCCCCGCCCGAGCACGACGTCCCACTCGTACGCGAGCGCCCACTCCGGCATCGTCTGCGAGAGATCGAACCGCGAGACGAGCAGCGCGCGCGAGCGCGGGTCGCGCACCGAGTTGAAGATCGGGTCGTACGCGAACAGCGGGTCGTTCGGGAAGTACATCTGCGTCACCAGCCGCTGCGTGAAGAGGTGTCCGAAGAGCGAGAAGTGGATGTGCGCCGGCCGCCACGCGTTCTCGTGGTTGCCCCACGGGTACGAGCCGGGCTTGATCGTGACGAACCGGTAGCGGCCGTCGTCGTCCGTGAGGCAGCGGCCGGCGCCGGAGAAGTTCGGGTCGAGCGGCGCCGGGTGCTGGTCGACCTCGTGGTGGTAGCGACCGCAGGCGTTCGCCTGCCAGATCTCGACGAGCGCGCCCGAGAGCGGGCGTCCGTCGGTGTCGAGGACGCGGCCGTGCACGACGATGCGCTCGCCGAGCGGCTCGCCCTCGTGCTGCCGCGTCAGGTCGGCATCCGACTCCCGCACCGTGTCCTCGCCGAAGACGGGGCCGGCGAGCGAGTGCAGCTCCTCGGGCAGCGTGACGAGCGGCCGGTCGGGCGCCCGCCAGCGCGTCGACCGGTAGCCCGGATAGTCGACCTGCACCTCGGGCCCGAAGCTCGGGTCGTCGGGCAGGACGACGTCGCTGAGATCGCTCACATCTGTCATGCCGACACCTGCTCGAGCACGTGCTCGTTCATCCACGCGCGGAACGCGTCGCGGTCGCGGCTGATCTCGTCCCACGCGACGTAGAAGTCGTTGTCGCGCTCGTAGTAGCCGTGCGCGTACGACGGATGCGCGCCGCCCGGCACGCACGCGACGGCATCGATCACCCAGGCGGGCAGAACGACGCCGCCCGGCTGGAGCTCGAGCTCGTCGACGATCTCCTCCACCGTCACGATCGAGCGCGCCGACGCGAGGACGACCTCCTTCTGGACTCCGGTGATCCCCCAGAGCTGCACGTTGCCGTGTCGGTCGGCCTGCTGCGCGTGAATGATCCCGACGTCCGGCCGGAGAGCCGGCACCGCCGCCAGCTCCTCGCCGGTGAACGGGCAGACGATCGTCTTGACGCGCGTGTGCGGCGCGAGATCGGTGCCGCGGTAGCCGCGGAGCACGCCGAACGGCAGGTTGGCCGCGCCGGCTGCGTACGCCGCCGCCATCCCGGCGTGCGAGTGCTCCTCGAGCTCGAGCGGCACCGGCCAGTCGTGCTCGACGGCGTCCCGCAGCCGGTGCAACGAGCCGACGCCCGGGTTGCCGCCCCAGGAGAAGACGAGCTTGCGCGCGCAGCCCATCCCGATCAGCTGGTCGTAGACGACGTCGGGCGTCATGCGCACGAGCGTCAGCTCACGGCGCTCCTGCCGGATCAGCTCCTGGCCCGCCGCATGCGAGATGAGGTGGGTGAAGCCCTCGAGCGCGACCATGTCGCCGTCGTGGACGAGCGTGGAGACGGCTTCACTCAGCCCGACGACCGGCAGTTTGCCTCCACCCTCCTCGCTGGGTCGATACCGCGCGACAGCCTGATTGCGCGGACGCTAGGGATGGCCGGTTCCGATGTCAAGAATGGCGTTCCGAATATCGGAACATCACAGGCGAAGCAGCCGCGCGGCGTTCTCCTTGAGCACGAGCGGCCGGACCTCGTCGCGAAACGGCGCCTCGGCGAAGTCGGCGAGCCACCGGTCGGGCGTGATCAGCGGGAAGTCGGAGCCGAACAGCACCTTCGTGCGCAGCTGCGTGTTCGCGTACTGGACGAGCTGCGGGGGGAAGTACTTCGGCGACCAGCCGGAGAGGTCGATCCAGACGTTCGCCTTGTGGAGGCAGACCGAGATCGCCTCGTCCTGCCAGGGGAACGACGGGTGCGCGAGCACGATCTCGAGCTCCGGCAGGTCGGCGGCGACGTCGTCGAGGCAGAGCGGGTTCGAGTACTTGAGCTTGAGGCCGCCGCCGCCCGGAAGGCCGGTGCCGATGCCGCTGTGGCCGGAGTGGAAGAGCGCCGGCAGGCCGGCCGCCGCAATCACCTCGTACAGCGGGTAGGCGGAGCGGTCGTTCGGGAAGAACCGCTGCAGGTTCGGGTGGAACTTGAACCCGCGCACGCCGTGGTCGTCGATCAGCCGGCGGGCGCGCTCGACCGCGTCGGGACGCCCAGGATCGACGCTCGCGAACGGGATCAGCACGTCGGCGTTCGCCCGCGCGCCCTCGGCGATCTCCTCGTTCGACACCGGCGCGCGGCCGCTCGAGAGCTCCCAGTCGACGGTGAAGACGACCGCGGCGAGGTTGCGCTCGCGGTAGTACGCAGCGACGTCGTCGATCGTCGGCAGCGCCTCGTCGGTGAAGGCGTTGCCGAAGTAGCGCGCCGCCGCCTCGCGCAGCTCGCGCGGCATAGGGTCGTGGCCGTCGCGCGAGCGCTCGGTGTGCACGTGCACGTCGATCGCGGTGACGTTCGCGAGATCCATCACGCCGGCGTTCGAGTATGTAGGACGGCTGCTCGCTGAGTCGACACGACGATGCTCCTCCGGTTAGATACTGGGGCTTGGCCCCACCTTCGACGATCGAGCGGCAGGCGGTCAAGCGAGCGGCTTTCGAGAAAGGAGACTCGAGTGGCGAGCGTGCAGTCAGAGGTTCGCGAGTACCGGCAGTTCATCGGCGGCGAGTGGGCCGCCGCGGACGGCGGCGGCACGTTCGAGGACCGCGATCCGTTCACGGGCGACGTGGTCGCGCACGTCCCGTCGGGCACGCGCGCCGACGCGGCGCGCGCGGTCGAGAGCGCAGCCGCAGCGTTCCCCGCCTGGGCGCAGTCGGTCCCCGCCGAGCGACAGCGGATCTTCCTGAAGGCGGCCGACATCCTCGAGTCGCGGCTCGACGAGGTGGTCGGGCTGCTCGCACGTGAGACGGGCGCGAGCTTCGGCTTCGGCATGTTCCAGATGAGCTTCGTGCCCGGCCTGCTGCGCCAGACCGCGGCCGCCGCGTACGCGCCGCTCGGACAGATCATCCCGTCGGACCACCCCGGCACGCTCGCGATGGGCATCCGCAAGCCGGTCGGCGTCGTCGGCGCGATCGCGCCGTGGAACGCGGCGCTGATCCTCTCGGCGCGCTCGATCGCCGCGCCGCTCGCGCTCGGCAACACGGTCGTCCTGAAGCCGTCCGAGCTTTCACCCGTCGTCGGCGGCCTGATCTGGGGCGAGATCTTCGCCGAGGCCGGGCTGCCTGCCGGCGTGCTGAACGTCGTCACGCACGCGCCCGGCGAGGCCGCACCGATCGGCGACGAGCTCGTCGAGAACCCGGCCGTCCGCCGCATCAACTTCACCGGCTCGACCGCCACCGGCCGGCGCCTCGCCGAGGCGGCGGGGCGCCACCTGAAGCGCGTCGTGCTCGAGCTCGGCGGCTACAACCCGCTCGTCGTCCTCGCCGACGCCGACCTCGACTACGCCGTCAACGCGTCGGCCTTCGGTGCGTTCCTGCACCAGGGGCAGATCTGCATGTCGGCGCGCCGCATCATCGTCGAACGCCCGATCGCCGAGGAGTTCACGTCGCGGCTCGCCGAGAAGGCGAAGACGCTGAAGGCCGGCGACCCGAAGGAGCACGACACGGTGATCGGCCCGCTCATCAACGAGGCCGCGCTGACGCTCGTGAGCGAGCGTGTCGACGATGCGGTCGCCAAGGGCGCGAAGGTGCTCGCCGGCGGCGAGGCGGCCGGCCCGTGCTACCGCGCGACCGTGATCACCGACGTGCCGGAGAACTCGGACTTCGCGAAGTTCGAGACGTTCGGGCCGGTCGTGTCGATCGACGTCGTCGACTCGGCGGAGGAGGCGATCGAGCGCGCGAACGCGACCGAGTACGGGCTCAGCGCCGGCATCCTCACCACCGACACCGACCGCGGCTTCGCGCTCGCGCAGCTGCTCGAG
>DATBIC010000144.1:0-11213 GCA_036557145.1 Gaiellaceae bacterium | reverse complement strand
CGGCGAAGCAGCGCCGATCGAACGCTACGAGGAATCGGCGGGCTCCGCGATCGCATGGCTCGAGGGCGTCTCGCTCGGCGGCGATCCGTTCGCGCTCGACGAGGTCTTCGCGGCAGTGCCTCCCGGCGAGCAGGCCGCGCGCGCGGCCGTCGACGCGGCGCTGTACGACCTGCAGGGAAAGCTGACCCGCCGCCCCGTCTTCAGCCTGCTCGGGCTTCAGCGCGCCGGCCCGCCGACGTCGTGGACGGTCTGGCTCGGCGATCCCGACGACATGGCGCGCCGCGCCGAGAAGGCCGCGTCGCGCGGCTTCCGCCGGCTGAAGCTCAAGCTCGGCGGGCGCGACGGGCTCGACCTCGACCGCGTGCGTGCGGTGCGCGCCGTCACCGATCTGCCGCTGCGGTGCGACGTCAACGAGTACTGGACGCTCGACGAGGCGCTCGAGCTCCTCCCGCAGATGGAGCTCGAGTACTGCGAGCAGCCGTTGCCCGCCGGCGACCCCGACGGCGCGGAGTTGAAGCGGCGCTCGCCGCTCCCGATCTACGTCGACGAGGACTGCCACACCCTCGCCGACGTCGCCACGTGCGCCGAGCGCGCGCACGGCATCAACATCAAGCTCGCCAAGTCGGGCGGGATCCGGGAGGCGGTGCGGATGGTCCACGCCGCTCGGGCGCTCGGGCTCGGCGTGATGCTCGGCTGCATGGTCGAGTCCGGCCTCGGGATCGCCGCCGGTGCGCACATCGCCGCCCTCATGGATCACGTCGACCTCGACGGGAACCTGCTGCTCGCGCACGACCCGTGGCCCGGTGTCGCGTTCGAGGACGGGGTCCAGCTGCCGTCCGTGCAGGCAGGGCTGGGTGTCGCGGCGGCGTAGGCTCCTGCTCCTCGCCGAAGGCCGCTCGGCCGATCCGCACTACGGGAAGACGGCACACGGCGTCCTGCGCTACCGGCCCGGGGACGTCGTCGCGATCCTCGACTCGACGCGCGCAGGAGAAGAGGAGAGCGGGTTCCCCGTGGTCGCCACGGTTGCCGACTCGATGCGATTCGGGCCGACCGTGGCGCTCGTGGGCGTCGCCACGCAGGGCGGCCGCTTTCCGCCGGCGTGGCGCGAGCTGCTGCGGGACGCCATCGCCGCCGGGCTGGACGTCGAGAACGGGCTGCACGAGTTCCTGACCCGCGACGACGAGCTGGTGGCGCTTGCGCGCGAGCGAGGGGTCGAGCTGCGCGACCTCCGCCTGCCGCCGTCCGGGCTGAACGTCCCCACCGGTGCGAACCTGACCCACGGGGCGACGACCGTGCTGACGGTCGGCTCGGACTGCGCGATCGGGAAGATGACGGTCTCGCTCGAGCTCGACCGCGAGGCACGTCGCCGCGGCATCGAGAGCCGGTTCGTCCCGACCGGCCAGACCGGCATGGCGATCGCCGGCTGGGGGATCGCCGTCGACGCAGTCGTCTCCGACTTCATCGCCGGGGCGGCCGAGCAGCTGGTCCTCGAGGGGGTCGAGCGGGGCGGCGACCTGCTCTTCGTCGAGGGCCAGGGGTCGCTGCTCCATCCCGCGTACTCGGGCGTCACGCTCGGGCTGATCCACGGCTCGGCGCCGCACGCCTACGTCCTCTGCCACCACGCCGGCCAGACGGTCGTCGACGGGGACGAGCGCTTTCCGATCCCGCCGCTCGCCGCGCTCGTCGAGCTGCACGAGCGGATGAGCCTGCTCGCCCGTCCCGCGGTCGTGCGCGGGATCGCGTTGAACACGCGGGGCCTCGACGACGGCGCCGCGCGCGCCGCGGTCGCGGCGGCCGAGGCGGAGACGGGGCTGCCGGCCGACGATCCGGTGCGCTTCGGCGCGGGCAAGCTCGTCGACGCCCTGGTACCGCTGCTCGAACGGGAAAAGGTCTAGCCCCGGCCGCCGCGAACGAGGCAGTACCGTTCCGGCGGCTTCCGATGAGACGACTCCTCGCGGCAACGACCGTCGCCGTCGCGGCGCTGGCGTTCGGTGCGGCCCAGGCGGGCGCCGACGGCGTCGCCTTCGGCGTCAACGACAACGCCGGCCTCTACGAGCACGGCACCGGCCCGTTCTGGGACACGCTCACCGAGCTCGGGCTGACGACGAACACGATCACCCTGCGCTGGGACGAGACGATGCCCGACGGCCTTGCCCCCGCCGACCGCGCCTACCTCGGCCCGGCGCTGGCGGCGGCGGAGACCTCCGGCGTGACGGTCGAGTTCGACGTCTACCCGCGGCATGCGAGGGAGCTCGCCGATCCGGACGGCCCCTCCGCCTTCGCCGCCTTCCTCTCCGGGCTCGCGAAGCGGTATCCCGACGTGACGCAGTACGTCGTGATGAACGAGTGCAACCAGGACATGTTCGTCAACCCGCAGTCGCGGCACGGCAAGAACGTCTCGGCCGCGCGCTGCGGCGCCTTCCTCGCCGCCGGGTACGACGCCCTGAAGCGCGTCTCGCGCGACATCTTCGTCTGGGGGCTCGGCCTCTCCCCGCGCGGGAACGTCCCCGACAAGCACGACCATCCGTCGACCGACCCGATCGACTGGCTCGGCCTGCTCGGCAAGTGGTATCGCGCGAGCAGGCGGACGAAGCCGCTGATGGACGGGCTCGACCTCCACCCGTACCCGATCCCGCAGTCCCTGCCGTTCGCCACGGGCTACCAGAACCCGCACAGCTTCAGCGTCGCCAACCTGCCGCGCGTCTACGCGGCGTTCTACCGCGCGTTCGCGCGGACCGGGCAGGCGACCGTCGGCCTCGTCGGGCGGCTGCCGGTGCAGCTCAACGAGGTCGGGATCCAGACGACCTCGGCGGGGCGGAAGGGCTACACGGGTGTCGAGACTGCGACGGGGGCGGCCGGCGGGCTGCGGCCTCCGTACAACACGCAGCGGTACCAGGCGCAGTGGTACACGAAGCTCGTGGACTTCTCCGAGTGCGACGCCGACATCCACTCGGTCAACCTCTTCAAGCTCGTCGACGAGACCTCCCTCGCCGGCTGGCAGAGCGGCCTCTACTACGCCGGCTTCGTGCCGAAGCTCTCGGCCGGCGCGGTGCGGAAGGAGCTGGAGCGCGTGGACGGGCAGTGCCCGGCCGGCCGTCCTTCTTACTGGGCGCCGTTCGACGTGTACGGCGGCTCCTTGGCGCTGGACGCGCTCGTCTCCCGGCTGGTGCCGAAGGGCCCGGCGCCGCCGTTCGTCAACACCCCTTGACGGGCGAACAGATGTTCGCTAGCCTGGCGAACACATGTTCGTCAGGATCTTCCTCATCGTCGGCGTCACGGTGCTCGTCTGGAGCGCGGTCGCGCGGTCGACGCAGGCGCACGGCGCCAAGGCGGTCGTGACCGTTCGGCCGAACCAGACGCTGTGGGCGATCGCCGAGCGGCACTACGGCGGCGACGTCCGGGCCGCGATCTGGCGCATCGAGCAGGCGAACCACCTGCCGGGCGCCGACGTGCGCGCCGGGCAGCGCCTCGTCCTGCCGTAGCGGCTTCGTGACCAAGCACGCGGCCCTGTCGCCGCCGGCAACCAGCCGTGCTCTCGGCTGCGGATGGCGCTCGCCCGGCCCGTTCGCGAGAATCGGCCGCGCGTGGACCTCGACATCGTCTTTCTAGGCACGTCCGGGAGCGCCCCGACGGCGTCACGTGCCGCGACGGCCGTCCTCGTGCGGCGCGGCGGCGACCGGCTGCTCTTCGACTGCGCCGAGGGCACGCAGCGGCAGCTGATGCGGTCGGTGGTGGGGCTGCCCGACCTCGAAGAGATCTTCATCACGCACTTCCACGCCGACCACTACCTCGGGCTGCCTGGGATGCTGAAGACGTTCGCGCTTCGCCAGCGTGAGCTGCCGCTGACCGTCTACGGGCCGCCCGGGCTCCGCGACCTCTACGCCTCGCTCGGCAAGGTGTTCGGGCGTCTGACGTATCCCGTCGAGACGGTCGAGCTGCGGGCCGGAGACACGCTCGAGCGCGACGGGTACCGGATCCTGGTCTTCCCGGTGCACCACGGCGTGTCGTCGGTCGGCTACGCGCTGGTCGAGGACCCGCGCCCCGGGCGCTTCGACCCCGAGGCGGCGGATGCGCTCGGCGTCCCGAACGGCCCGGAGCGGGGCGCGCTGCAGCGCGGCGAGTCGATCACGCTCGACGACGGTCGGGTGCTCACGCCCGACGCGGTGCTCGGCGAGGCACGGCGCGGGCGCCGGATCGTGCTGCCCGGCGACACGGCGCCGGCCGAGACGGTACGGCTGCTCGCGGAGGCCGCCGACGTGCTCGTGCACGAGGCGACGTTCGGCGAGGCCGAGCGCGGGCGGGCCGCGGACACGTCGCACTCGACCGCGGTGCAGGCCGCGGAGATCGCGCGCGACGCCGGCGTCGAGCTGCTCGCGCTCACGCATCTGTCGTCGCGCTACTTCGGGCCCGAGCTGGCCGAGGAGGCGCAAGCCGTCTTCGCGGCGACGGTCGTGCCGCGCGACTTCGACGTGATCGAGGTGCCGCTCCCCGAGCGCGGCCCGCCGGAGCTGCATCGCCGCGCCGCCCGCCCTCTGCGCCGCGGCCGGCTCGAGGCGTTAGAGCTGCCAGACGCCGCCGCGTAGCACCGGCGTCGCGTTGCCGTCGGCGTCGAGGCCGGTGACGGCGACGTCGTCGCCGCCGATCATGAAGTCGATGTGGATGTCGCTCGCGTTGACGCGCTCGCGATCCTCCTCGCCGACCGGGACGGTGTAGCCGTTGCCGAGCGCGAGGTGGCTTGCCGCGTTCTCGTCGAGCAGCGTGTTGAAGAAGATCGTGTCGGTGCCGGCGATCCGTCCGCTCCCGTCGACCAGCGCCACCTCGCCGAGCCGTGACGCACCCGCGTCGACCTCGGTCCGTGCCCGGAGCGCGCCGGCGTTGACGCCCTCGATCGCGACCGCCTCGCCGCCCTCGAACCGCACCTCGAGCTCGGACACGACCGTCCCGCCGACGTCGAGCGGCCTCGTCGCCCGGACGACGCCCTCGGCGCGCTGCGGGTCGGGCGTGCTGAAGACCTCCTCGGTCGGGAGGTTCGGCGCGTGCACGATCCCGTCCACGTTCTGCGTGCCCGGCGTCTCCGAGGAGAAGCGCGAGCTGGGAAGCAGCCCGACGGTGAGATCGGTCCCCGGCCCCTCGAAGCGAAGCGCGTCGAAGCGGCACGCGTCGATCCGCCTCCCTGCCTCGTGCAGCTCCTGCAGGCGGACGCGCCACGCCGCGAGCGGGTCCGGCTCGTCGAGCCGCAGCACGTGGACGAGCTGCTCCCAGAGCCGGGCGACGGCCGCGTCGGCATCGAGCGAGGGGAAGACCGTCTGGGCCCACTCGCGCCCCGCCCACGGCACGACCGTCCAGTTCGTCGTGCGGGCGTTGATGACGGTGAAGTTCTCGCGGAGCGAAGGGAGGGCGTCGCGGCCGGCGATCGCCGGGTCGATCCCCGCGAGCAAGCCGGGCGGCACGTGCGGGGTGATCGAGATGCGGACGCCGTGGCTCTCGCCGAGCGCGAGCAGCCGCCCGCCGTACCACGACGGGACGAAGTCGAGCGTCGAGGGGTCGGCGCGCTCGAGCCGGATGCGCTTGACGTACGGGTCGAAGTACCACGGGTCGACGAAGCGCGCGCCGCGCTCGTACGCAGCTGCGGCGACGAGTCGCACGAGCGGCGCGGCGCCGGGCTCGGCGACGACCCAGACGATCTGCCCGGGCTGGACGTTCGCGCCGACCTCGACGATCAGCTGCGCGTAGCGGGAGAGGAGGTCGCGGTCCACGAGCGGGGGCCAGAGTACGGGTTCCGTCCGTCCGACGAAGCAGGTACTGTGCGAACCGCACCGCCCCTTTAACCCGGTCCAGCGAGGCCGGAAAGGAGTCGAATGTCGCACCCTGTCGCCGGACCGGCGCCGCATCTTCTGCTCGACGACGAGGCGATCCGCCGGACGCTGACGCGGATCGCGCACGAGATCATCGAGCGGAACGACGATCTCGACACGGTCGCGCTGGTCGGGATCCAGACCCGCGGCGTGCCGCTCGCACAACGGCTCCGGCAGCTGATTGCAGAGCGCGCCGGCGTCGAGCCGCCGCTCGGCCGCCTCGACGTCACCTTCCACCGCGACGACGTTCACGTCCGCGCAGGACGCGCCCCGCGCCGCGCGCAGCCGCTCGTCCGCGACACGAAGCTCGACTTCGACCTCGAGGGCCGGACGGTCGTGCTCGTCGACGACGTGCTCTACACCGGCCGGACGATCCGCGCCGCGATCGAGGCGCTGTTCGAGTTCGGGCGCCCCGAGCGCGTGCAGCTGGCCGTGCTCGCCGACCGCGGCCACCGCGAGCTGCCGATCCGGCCCGACTACGTCGGCAAGAACCTGCCGACGGGAAGCGACGAGCGGATCCAGGTCGAGCTCGTCGAGGTCGACGAGGTCGACCGCGTGCTCCTGATCCGCGCCACGGAGGCGACGTCATGACCGATCTCCGCCTCGTCGGCGGCCAGCTGCTGCCGCCCGCGAGCCGTGAGCGCCGGCACCTGCTGTCGGTGCTCGACCTCACCCGCGACGACGTCGAGCGCATCCTCGCGGCGGCACGTTCGTTCGCCGACGCGCAGGAGCGCGAGAACAAGAAGCTCCCGACCCTGCGCGGCCGCGTCGTGCTGAACGTCTTCTACGAGGCGTCGACGCGGACGTCGTCGTCGTTTGAGCTCGCGGCGAAGCGCCTGTCGGCCGACACGGTGACGCTCCGCGCGTCCGGCTCCTCCGTCGAGAAGGGCGAATCGCTCAAGGACACCGCGCTCACACTGTCGTCGTACGACCCGGACGTGATCGTGCTGCGCCATCCGGAGGCAGGCGCGGCCGCGTTCGTGGCGCGGCTGACCGGCGCACGCGTCGTCAACGCCGGCGACGGGAAGCACCAGCACCCGACGCAGGCGCTGCTCGACCTGTACACGCTGCGAAACGCGTTCGGCCGCCTCGACGGGCTCCAGGTCGCGATCGTCGGCGACGTCGCGCACTCCCGCGTCGCGCGCTCGCTCGTCCAGGCGCTGAACCTCGTGGGCTCGCAGGCGCTGCTCGTCGGGCCGCCCGCGCTGCTCCCGCCCGGCGTCGCGCCCGTGTCGCACGACATCGACGCGATCGCCGACGCCGACGTGATCTACGTGCTGCGCATGCAGCGCGAGCGGATGCTCGAAGGCGCGAACTTCGTCCCGTCGCTGCGCGAGTACAGCCGGCAGTACGGGATCACCGCCGCACGCGTTCGTCCCGGGCAGGTGGTGATGCACCCGGGCCCGATCAACCGCGGCGTCGAGTTGAGCGGCGAGGTCGCCGACTCGGAAGCGTCGCTGGTGCTCGCGCAGGTGCGCGCGGGGCTCGTCGTGCGCATGGCGATCCTCTACGACCTCCTCACCGCCGGGCCGGTCGCCGTCGAGGCGACGGTGGAGACCGCATGAACGTGCTGGTCGGCAGGCCGGGCGTCGACGACGTCGTCGTGCGCGGCGCGCGGGTGCTCGACCCGACCGAGCGGATCGACGCGACGCTGGACGTTCGCATCGACGGCGGCGTGATCTCGCAGCTCGGGCCGGACGTCGACGCGAACGGCCACCGGGTGGTCGACGGGGCCGGGCTCGTGCTCGCGCCCGCCTTCGTCGACCCGCACGTCCACCTGCGGACACCGGGGCGCGAGGACGAGGAGACGATCGAGAGCGGCACGGCCGCGGCGGCCGCGGGCGGCTTCTGCGCGATCCTCGCCGTCCCGAACACGGAGCCGCCGGTCGACGAGCCGGCGCTGCTGCAGGCGCTGCGCGCACGGGCCGAGGCCGAGGCGCACGTGCCCGTCGGCTTCATGGCCGCGCTGACGAAGAGCCAGGCGGGAGCCGAGCTGGCCGAGCTCGGTGCGCTGGCCGACGCGGGCGCCGCAGCCTTCTCGGACGACGGCCGTCCGGTGGAGGCGGCCGGCGTGATGCGCCGTGCGCTCCAGTACAACGCCGTCACCGGCCTGCCGATCGCCGTGCACTGCGAGGAGCGGACGCTGACGCGCGGCGGCCACGCGCACGCGGGCGAGGTCGCGGGCGAGCTCGGCATCGACGGGTGGCCGGCGCTCGGCGAGAGTCTCATGGTCGGCCGAGACGTCGAGCTGGCGCGCGAGACCGGGCAGCCGGTGCACCTGATGCACCTCTCGGCGCTCGAGTCGGTCGAGCACCTGCGGCGAGCGCGCGCGAACGGCGTCCCGGTCACCGCGGAGGTCACGCCGCACCACCTCTGCCTCACCGACGACGCGATCCGCACGCTCGACCCGAACTTCAAGATGAACCCGCCGCTGCGCAGCGACGAGCACCGGCGCACGCTGATCGACGCGCTCCGCGACGGGACGATCGCCGCCGTCGCGACCGATCACGCGCCGCACGCGGCGACCGAGAAGGAGGTGCCGTTCGAGTCGGCGCCCTTCGGCGTGATCGGCCTCGAGACCGCGTTCGCCGCTCTCTACACGTACCTGGTCGAGCCGGGCGTGCTCACGCTCGAGACGGTGCTCGAGCGGATGTCCGCCGGCCCCGCCGCGATCTACGGGCTCGAGCGCCCGCGCGTGGCGGTCGGCGCGCGCGCCGACCTGGTGCTGCTCGACCTTCAGTCGAGCTGGCGCGTGCACGCGGCGAAGCTGCGCTCGCGCTCGACGAACTCGTGGCTTCTCGACGAGCGGCTCTCGGGGCGCGTGCGCCTGACGATCGCCGCGGGAAAGGTGGTGCACGACGCATGAAGGGCGTGCTGGCGCTGGAGGACGGCAGCGTGTTCGCGGGCGAGTCGATCGGTGCTCCCGGCCGCGTGTTCGGCGAGGCGGTCTTCACGACCTCGATGAGTGGGTACCAGGAGGTGGCGACCGATCCGAGCTTCGAGGCGCAGATCGTGTGCTTCACCGCGCCGATGGTCGGCAACTACGGCACCGATCCCGGCAGGTCCGAGTCGAGGCGCGTGCACGCCCGAGGCATCGTCATGCGCGAGGCGCGCGGCCCCGGCTGGATCGAGTGGCTGCGCGCGCACGACGTCGTTGCGCTGACCGGAGTCGACACGCGTTCGCTCGTCCTGCACCTACGCGAGCGCGGCGCGATGCGTGCCGGCCTCGCGTGCGGTGAAACGCAACAGGCGCTCGTCGACGAGGTTCGGGCACAGCCGGAGATGGCGGGCCGGGCGCTCGCCCGCGACGTCTCGACGGCCGACCCCTACACGTACACCAAGCGCGGCCGCGCCCGGGTCGCGGTCGTCGACTACGGCTGCAAGCGCTCGATCGTGCGCCGGCTCGCCGCTGCGGGAGCCGCCGTCGACGTCTTCCCGCATGACGTCGACGCCGACACGGTCGCCGGCTACGACGGGGTGCTGCTCTCGCCGGGGCCCGGCGATCCGGCGCCGCTCGAACCGGAGGCGGCGATGGTGGGCGAGCTGCTCGGGCGCACGGAGGTGCTCGGCGTCTGCCTCGGCCACCAGCTGATCGCGCGCGCGACCGGCCGTACCACGTTCAAGCTGCCGTTCGGCCATCGTGGCGCGAACCACCCGGTGCTGGAACACCGCACCGGCCGCGTGCTCGTGACCGCGCAGAATCATGGCTTCGCTGTCGCAGCCGGCGACGACGACGGCGTCACGCACGCGTCGCT
Source organism: Gaiellaceae bacterium (assembly GCA_036557145.1). Lineage (GTDB taxonomy): Bacteria > Actinomycetota > Thermoleophilia > Gaiellales > Gaiellaceae > PALSA-600. The sequence continues at coordinate 1,603 of DATBIC010000144.1, read as the reverse complement.
CTACGACGGCACGGTGGAAGGGCTCGCGCTGCCCGAGTTGCGCGCGCGGTCGACGCAGTTCCACCCCGAGGCCTCGCCGGGCCCGCACGACGCGCGCCAGGTGCTCGAAGGGTGGGTGGCCGGCCTTGCCGCGTAGAACCGACATCGAGTCGATCTGCCTGATCGGCTCCGGGCCGATCGTGATCGGACAGGCGGCCGAGTTCGACTACGCGGGCTGCCAGGCGCTCAAGGTGCTGCGCGAAGAGGGCTTCCGCACGATCGTCGTCAACTCCAACCCGGCGACGATCATGACCGACCCCGGCTTCGCCGACCGGACGTACCTCGAGCCGCTCGACGTCGAGGGGGTCACGGCCGTGCTCGAGCGCGAGCGCCCGGACGCGCTGCTGCCGACGATGGGCGGCCAGATCGCGCTCAACCTCGCGCGCGACCTGCACGAGGCGGGCGTGCTCGACGGGCTGGGGATCGAGCTGATCGGCGCCGACGTCGAAGTGATCTCGCGCGCCGAGGACCGCGAGCTGTTCAAGGCGTGCGTCGAGCAGGCCGGCCTGCGCGTCCCGCGCTCGCGGATCGTGACGTCGCTCGACGAGCTCGCAGGGCTCGGCACGCCCGCGGTCGTACGGCCCGCGTTCACGCTCGGCGGGCACGGCAGCGGCTTCGCCGAGACGCCCGAGCAGCTGCGCCGCCAGGTCGAGCGCGGCCTCAGCGAGTCGCCGATCTCGCAGGTGCTGGTCGAGGAGTCGGTGCGGGGCTGGGACGAGTTCGAGCTCGAGGTCGTCCGTGACCGCGCGGACAACGTCGTGATCGTCTGCTCGATCGAGAACATCGACCCGATGGGCGTGCACACCGGCGACTCGATCACCGTCGCGCCGCAGATGACGCTGCCCGACGAGGCCTACCAGGAGTTGCGCGACGCGGCGATCGCCGTCGTGCGCGTCGTCGGCGTCGACACCGGTGGGTCGAACATCCAGTTCGCGCGCGACCGCGTCACCGGCGAGGTGCGCGTGATCGAGATGAACCCGCGCGTCTCGCGCTCGTCGGCGCTCGCCTCGAAAGCGACGGGGTACCCGATCGCGAAGGTCGCGGCGAAGCTCGCCGTCGGCTACACGCTCGACGAGATCCCGAACGACCTCACCGGCACGACGCCCGCGAGCTTCGAGCCGGCGCTCGACTACGTCGTCGTCAAGATCCCGCGCTTCGCGTTCGAGAAGTTCCCGGGCGCCGACCGCACGCTCGGCACGCAGATGAAGGCGGTCGGCGAGACGATGGGCATCGGGCGGACGTTCATCGAGGCGTTCGTGAAGGCGAAGCGGGGGCTCGAAGGCCCGCTCGACTGGTCGCCGCACAACCTCCACCCGTGGTTCGAGCGCGAGCTCGCCGCCGCGGAGGCGGAGGAGGCGCGCCAGCGCGCCGAGCGGCCCGTGTACCGCCGCATCGACTCGTGCGCGGGCGAGGTCGAGGCCGCCTCGAACTACTACTACTCGACCTGGGGCGAGCGGGACGAGGCGCCGCCGCAGGGCTCGGCGAAGCGCGTCGTCATCCTCGGCTCCGGCCCGAACCGCATCGGGCAGGGGATCGAGTTCGACTACTGCTGCGTGCACGCCGT
>DATBIC010000143.1:0-11679 GCA_036557145.1 Gaiellaceae bacterium | reverse complement strand
ACCCGGCATCAGGTCGGTATCTCACGGTTTCACGCCGGAAAATGCCCTGCTGTTCTTGCGAAAACTGCGGTGTTAGGGTCGCTTCCGAGATGGAGTTCCGGCTCCTCGGTCTGCTCGAGATCAGCGACGAGGGCCGCCCGGTCGACCTGCCGCGGGGCAAGGAACGGGCGCTTCTCGCGGTCCTGCTCCTGCACGCGAACCAACCGGTTGGGGTCGATCGGCTCGTCGACGAACTGTGGGGCGAGTCGCCGCCCGAGAACGCCGCGAAGACGGTCCAGGTCTACGTCTCGCGCCTGCGGAAGGCGATCGGGCCGGACCGTCCTCGAACGACGCCTGCCGGCTACATCCTCGAGGTCCCAGTCGCGGACCTCGACCTGACCCGGTTCGCAGAGCTCTCGGACGCGGGTCACGGGCAACTCGACGGGGACCCGGCGGCTGCCGAGCGCCTCCTCTCGGGCGCGCTTCGCCTCTGGCGCGGGCCGGCGCTCGCCGAGTTCCGGTTCGACTCGTTCGCGCAGGACGACGCCCGGCGGCTGGAGGAGTTGCGCGCACGCACCGCCGCCGATCGCATCGATGCGCGGCTCGCTCAAGGGCGAAGCGACGTGATCGGCGAAGCCGAGGCGCTGGCGGACGCGCATCCCCACTGGGAGCGGCCGCGCGGGCAGCTGATGCGCGCTTACTACCGCGCTGGCCGACAGGCGGACGCGCTCGAGGTCTACCGGAAGACGCGAGCCGAGCTCGCGGACGAGCTCGGGCTCGAGCCGAGCGCCGAGCTCCAAGGGCTCGAGGTGGCGATCCTGAACCACGACCCCGCGCTCGACCCGCCGCCCTCACTTCCCCGACGCGTCGTCGCCCGCCGTTCCCGCAAGCTGCTCCTCGCCGGTGGGCTTGCCGCGGTCGCGGTGGCGCTCGCCGCAGCGTTGGCCCTCACTCGGCGCGGCGACGGCGGGATCAAGACGCTCGCGCCGAGCTCCATCGGGGTCGTCGACGCCGCCTCGCGTCGCATCGACGCCCAGATCGAGATTCCCGGGCTGCCGACGAAGCTCGCGGCGGCCCGCGATGTGGTCTGGGTCGGCGGCGACGAATCGCGCACGCTCGGCGCGGTCGACCCAGACACGAGGACGGTCGGGCGGATCCAGCCGACGGCCGCGTTCCCCAGTGCGATCGCCGCCGGCGAGGGGTACGTCTGGCTACTCGACGACTCGAGCGGGCTCCTGACCCGGTTCGATCCCACGTACGCGGTCGCGAAGGGGCAGGTCCGCATCTCGCCGCCGAACACCGTCTACGACCGGAGTCGCGAGGCGGTCGACCCGGACTCCGTCGTGGCTGGGCTCGGCAGCGTATGGGCGACCAACGGCTCGTCAGAGCTCACTCGAATCGACCCGAGGTCGCTCCGCTCGCGCAAGCTCGACCTCCATGCGCCCTTGACCGGCGTCGCCGTCGGCGACGGGGCAGTCTGGGTGATCAGCGGGCCCGATGCCACGGTGATCCGAATGAGTCCAGGCGGCGCAGTGGCGCGGATCCCGATCGTCTCCCGCCCCGGCGCCGAGTCGCCGTTCCCGCTCGCCATCGCCGTCGGGGCCGGCTTCGTCTGGGTGGTCGAGGGCAACACGGCCACCGTGACGAAGATCGATCCGGTCCAGCGGCTCGTCGTCTCCACGACCACGGTCGGCATCGGGCACCGGCCGCTGGCGATCGCCGCCGGCGACGGCGCAGCATGGGTCGCCGGGGGAGACGGCTCGCTCACGCGGATCGACGCTGACACCGGCGTCCCGCACTTCGTGCCGATGGCCGGATCGCTCCGGGACGTCGCCGTGGTCGGCAAGCACGTCTGGGTGACGGCCGGTGCCGGCACAGGGTCGCTCCGCAACTCGACCGTCGCGGCCGGCGCGACGCAGCTTCATCCCCTGCCTCCCGCGACGTGCTCCCCCGTCTACTCGGCCAGCGGAGCGCGACCTCAGTACCTGATCGCAAGCGATCTCGGATTCCAGGGACCCGGCGAGCAGCTCGTGGCACAGGTCGGCGAAGCGATCCAGTTCGAGCTCGCACGGCGGCATTTTCGCGCGGGACGCTTCGCGGTCGGCTACCAGTCTTGCGACGACTCCGTGCCCGGCGTGGACAACCTTTCGCCCACGAAGTGCAAGGCGAACGCGCACTTGTACGCTCACGACCCGGATGTCATCGCGGTGCTCGGCGCCTGGAGCTCGAACTGCACCGTGGTCGAGCTGCCCATCGCGAACCGCGCTGGTCTCGCCATGATCTCTTCGTCGAACTCCCTGGTCGGCCTCACACGTCGCGGCCCCGGGACGGCGCCTAACGAGCCTGCGCGGTATTTCCCGAGCGGCCGGCGTACCTACGTCCGCGTGATTGCATCCGACGACGCAGAGGGGGCCGCAGACGCGCTCGTCGCCTCGCAGTTGGGCGCTCACCGGGTCTTCGTCCTCTCGGACGGCCCCGGACTCGGGGACGACATGGCTGCCGACTTCACGTACACCGCTCGCCGCCTGGGGCTCACCGTCGTCGGCCCGCGCTTCTGGAACTACGAGGCGAAGAGTTACGTGCCGTTCGCGGCGAACGTCGCGGCGTCGCGTCCGGATGCCGTCTTTCTCGGCACGTTCCTCGCCCCCGCGACCGTGCGGCTGATCAAAGACCTCCGTCGAGCCCTTCCGGACCGCGTCACGCTGCTTGCACCCGACGGCTTCTCGCCGGGCGACCTCGTGGCGGACGTCGGAGCCGACGCGGAAGGCATGACGGCCAGTACCTTCGGACTTCCGGCGACGGAACTCCCGGCGCGCGGGCGGGCGTTCGTCACTGACTTCGAGCGGGCCACCGGCAACGGGCCGCCAACGGCATTCGCGATCGCCGCAGCGGAGGCGACCGACGTCGCGCTCGACGCGATCGCCCGCTCCAACGGGACGCGCCGTTCAGTCGTGGCGCAACTCTTCGAGACGCACGAGTCGAACGGCATCCTCGGCACGTTCGGATTCGACCGCAACGGCGACACGACGGCGCCGGCGATCACGATCTACAGGATCATCCACGGAACGCCGAGCGTCTTCCGGGTCATCACGCCGCCACGCACGTTGACCCGCTAGATGGACCCAGGCGGGCTCGAACCGCCGACCTTCTGGCTGCCAGCCAGACGCTCTCCCAGCTGAGCTATGGGCCCTCGCGAGCCGAAGTGTAGCCCTACGCGCTCGCGGCTTCGAGCGCTTCGTGCGGCACGTCGTCCCACAGCTCCTCGAGCCGGTAGAACGCCCGCGCGTCGGGCGTGAAGACGTGCAGGACGACGTCGACGTAGTCGGCAATGATCCACGTCGCCTCGGTGCCGCCCTCGATCGACTTCGGCAGGAGGTCGTTCTCCTGCTTGAGCCGGCCGTGCACCTCGTCCCAGATCGCCTTCGTCTGCCGCGCATTGCCGCCGGTGCAGACGACGAAGTAGTCGGTGTAGGCGCACACGGGGCGCATGTCGAGGATGACGACGTCGCGTGCAAGCTTGTCGGAGGCGAGCGCCGCAATCCGCCGGGCCTGTTCGAGTGGGCTCAAGCGCTCTCAGTGTACCGGCGGCTACCCGGCGTAGAGGTGCTGCGCCCGGATGATCGACAGCGCCGCCGCCGGCACGTCGCCGTCGACGTCCTCCCCAGCGGCGAGCCGGGTGCGGAGCTCGCTCGAGGCGACCGGGGTCGGTTCGATCGCAAAGAAGCTCACACGGTCCGGTGTCGAGAGCTCGCGCAGCACCGCGTCCAGGCGCTCGCGGGGAAAGCCCGGTCGCGTGGCCACGCCGATTCGCGCCAGCCGCAGCACCTCGTCGGGCTCCTTCCAGGATGGGAAGGCGCAGAACTCGTCGGCGCCGACGAGGAACACGGGATCGGCCCACTCGGGGTGCGCACGCAGCGTGTCGACGGTGCGCGGGTGCGGATCGAGGACGACGTCGTCGTCGGGGAACGCCGCGCGCGCGAGCTGGAGTCGCTGTTCGGACGGCGTTTCGACGCGCTTGTGGCCCGGATCGGCGACGACGAGGACGACGATTCGCCGGAGCCCGAGCTGCGCACGCGCCTGCTCGAGCAGCTCGACGTGACCGCGATGCGGCGGGTCGAACGCGCCGCCGAAGAGCCCCAGACGCGTTCGCGGCTCAGGCAAGCTCGAGCTCCTCGTCGCCGACCTCGACGGTCGCGCCGCGCTTCGCGCCGGCGGCCTTCAGCGCATGCTCGAGCTCGTCTGCGGGAGGCGGCGTGCCGAGCACGCGAAAGCCGCGCTCCGTGCGCAGGAGGCGCCACGGCCGCGCGTCCGGCTGCGGCCGGTAGACGAGGAAGTCGACCAGCTCGCGCGCGTCACGCTCGAGCGGCGGCGGTGCGGGGACGAGATCGAAGAGGCCGCGGCGGAAGTCCGGTAGGCCTTCGCCCGTCGCGCAGGACAGGCGGAAGACCGCGACGATGCGCTCGTCGGCGACGTCGAGCTCGGGCTCGGGCGCGAGATCGATCTTGTTGAGGACGACGATCTGCTGCCGCTGGTCGAGCCCTGCACCGTAGGCGCCGAGCTCGGCGTCGATCGTCCGCCACTGATCGCCCGCGTCGTGCGACGCATCGATCACGTGCACGAGCATCCGTGCTCGCTCGAGATGAGCGAGGAACTCGTGGCCGAGGCCGACTCCCTCGCTCGCTCCCTCGATCAGGCCGGGAACGTCGGCGACGACGAGCTGGCGGCCGTCCTGCGACTCGACCGTGCCGAGCACCGGCTGCAGGGTCGTGAACGGATAGTCGGCGACCTTCGGATGCGCGTTCGAGATGCGCGTGAGCAGCGACGACTTCCCGGCGTTCGGCAGGCCGACGAGCGCCGCATCTGCGAGCAGCTTCAGCCGGAGCTCGACGTCGAGCTCGTCGCCCGGACGTCCGACCTCGGCGAATCTCGGCACCTGACGGGTCGACGAGACGAACCGCGCGTTGCCGCGTCCGCCGCGACCGCCGCGCGCGAGCACGAGCCGCGCATCGGGATGCGCCAGGTCGGCGATCAGCGCACCGTCGTCGGCCAGCACCTGCGTGCCGACCGGCACGCCGAGCTCGGCATCGGCGCCGCGGGCGCCGTGCTTGCGGGCCCCGCGCCCGTTCTCTCCACGCGACGCGCGCACGAGGCGCCTGCGTCGCAGGGCAGAGAGGTCCCGCAGCGACTGCTCGGCGCGCAGGACGACGTCGCCGCCGTCGCCGCCGTCGCCGCCGTCGGGCCCGCCCTTCGGCACGAACTTCTCGCGGCGGAAGCTGAGCCCGCCGTCGCCCCCTCGCCCTGCCTGGACGTGAATCCGTGCGCGGTCGTTGAACATCGGCCGAACGGTAGCGCCCGGCCTTTCGCGCACATCGCCCGGGAGGACATGTCTCGTTACCAAACGAGGGTGACAGCGCTGTGACGAAGCGTCCACAGGGCGCGGAGCCAGGGCGGCTCTCGCGGCGGCGGACCGCACCTTTGCGACCTGTCCCGTCACCAAACGAGGGTGACAAAACCGTCACGGGGACGGCCGGGGACGAGGGGAGGTTGGCTACGCCTCGGGCTCGTGCACCGACACGCTGCGGCGCTCGCCGCTCGTGCGGAACGAGACCGTGCCGGCGCGCACGGCGAAGATCGTGTCGTCGCGGCCCAGGGCGGTGCCGGGGCCGGGCCGGAACTTCGTCCCGCGCTGACGCACGATGATGTTGCCGGGCTCGACCGACTGGCCGTCGAACATCTTCACGCCGAGGTACTTCGGGTTCGAGTCGCGGCCGTTCTTCGACGAGCCGAGGCCCTTCTTGTGTGCCATCTAGTCTTCCTCCTTCGCCTTCAGCGCCGAGTTGAGCGCTGCGAGCGCGCCCTTGCGCGCCGCGTTGGCTTCCTCGTAGGCGAGCGCGGCCTCGAGCATCGGGCGGTTCCAGCCCTTCGCCGCTTCCGAGATCTGCGCGACGGTCATTTCCTCGTAGCCCTTCGGCATGCCCTTGACGTGCTCGTGCGCCTCGTGCTCCTCGGCGGGCGCAGCGGCGGCTGCCTCGACCGGTGCGGGCGCAGGCTGCTTCGGCTCGGCGGCCTTCCGCGTCTTCGCCGGCGCACGGCCGGCAGCCCCGAGCGAGATCTCGATCCGGCTCATCGCCGCCCGGAAGCCGGTGTGGCGCTTGTAGCCCGTGCGGCGCCGGTACTTCCCGATCCGGATCTTCGGCCCGCGCTCGTGTGCGACCACCTTCGCGGTCACCGCAGCGCCGTCGCCGAGCAGGACGTCGGGGGAGAACGACTTCCCTTCGTCCGTGCTCACACGGTCGACGAGCAGCGTCTCGCCTTCGCGAACGCGATACTGCTTGCCGCCGACACGGATGACTGCGTAGTCCATAGCGCGAGAATCGCGGGCACGCGCCCGCGAAGGCATGCAGTGTAGCCGGAGCAGCTACTCCCCGTCGAGGCCCCACTCCGACATCGGCGTGTACCCCCACTGGTCGTCGCCCTCGCCGTCTGGCCCATCGGGCTCGGCCGCGGCGGGAGCCTCAGGATCGACAGGCGCCTCGACCGCGCTCGCCGCCGACTTCTTCTTGCGGTTGCGGCCGCCCCGCGTCCCGCGCCGGGTGCGCTTGCGCGGCGTCGCCGTGCCCGTCTCCTCGTCGCCGAGATCGCGGTCGGGGACGTGGATCACGGGCACGCCGCCGCCGTCACCGTTCGCCGAGGCCTCGTGGTCGACCGCCTCCGCGGCCGGCTCGCCGTCCGCAGGCTCGGCGCCGTTCGCGGCGTCGATGCCGACTGCCGCCGCCGTCTTCTTCTTGCGGTTGCGGCCGCCGCGCGTTCCCCGGCGGGTCTTCTTCTTCGCCGGCGCCTCCTCGTCCGACCCCTCCTCGGCCTGCTCGTCGACCGGCTCGGGCTCCGGCTCCTCGGCGACGACCGGCGCGGGCTCCTCCGCCTCCGCCTCCGCTTCGGCCTCGACCCCCGCCTCCGTCGGCTTCGCCTTCGAGCGGCGCGCGCGCGTCGGCTTCTCTGCCTCGGCTTCCGCGGTGAGCGGCTCGCGCGCCGCCTCGAGCGGCGTCTGCAGCTCGGCCCACGCCATCCCCTCCGTGACGAGCGTGATCCGCACCTTGACCTTCTTGCCGACGAGCTTCGCCGCTCCGGCGACGTGCACCTCGATGCCGTCGAGCTTCGCCACGCCCGCCTGCGGATCGTGCAGCCCGACCTCGCCGAGGCTCACCTCGACGTCCTGGCCGACCTCGACCGGCGACGTAGGCGCGACCTTCTCGAGCGTCCCCTGCGCGAGCACCCGGAAGTGGTCGAGGTGCTCGTCCTCCGCACCGACGAGGAAGAAGCGGCGCTTGGTCGTCTCCTCGATCTCGCGCAGCCGCGAGCCCGCCGGCCCGGCGACGATCGCGCCGATTCGCGCACTGACCTCGACCTTGAACGCCTTCGAACGCGACCCCGGCGTGACGAGCGCGCGCAGCCTGCGCTCGACGTCGACCGCTGCGGTGTGCTCGGAGACGACGATGCCGTCGCCGCCGCACGTCGGGCACTTCTTCGTCATCACCTCGCGCGGGCCGTCGGTCACGTTCTGCCGCGTCATCTCGACGAGCCCGAGCGGCGAGATCTCGACCACGTAGGTCTTGGTCCGGTCGCGCTCGAGCTCCGTGCGCAGCGCCTCCTCGACAGCGGCGCGGTTCTTCGGGTTCGCCATGTCGATGAAGTCGATGACGATGATCCCGCCGATGTCACGCAGGCGCAGCTGGCGGACGACCTCCTTCACCGCCTCGAGGTTGTTCTTGGTGATCGTGTCCTCGAGCCGCGCGGTCGACGACTTCGAGCGCGAGCCGACGAACCGGCCCGTGTTGACGTCGATCACCGTGAACGCCTCCGCGTAGTCGAAGACGAGGTATCCGCCCGACGGAAGATCGACGCGCCGGCTCAGCGTCGATCGGATCTCCTGCTCGACGCCGAACGCCTCCATCAGCGGCTCGCGCTCCTTGTAACGGACGACGCGCTCCGCCATGTGCGGCGACGTCTTCTTCAGGTACCCGACGATGCGCTTGTACGTGCGGTCGTGGTCGACGTAGAGCCGCTCGAAGTCGCCAGTGAAGAGGTCGCGCACGACGCGCAGCGGCAGCTCGGCCTCCTGGTACACGAGCGAGGGCGCCTTCGATTCCTTCGCGCGCGCCTCGATCGACTTCCAGAGCCGCTGCAGGAAGTCGAGGTCCCGCTCGATGTCCTCCGCCGACGCTCCCTCCGCAGCAGTGCGCACGATCACGCCGCCCTTCTTCGGCGCGCACTCCTTGAGGATCGCCTTCAGCCGCGTCCGCTCCTCGTCCTCGAGGCGGCGGGAAACGCCGAGGCCCTCGCCGTGCGGCACGTAGACGACGAACCTTCCGGGCAGCGAGATCTCGGTGGTGAGCCGCGCGCCCTTCGTCTTCATCGGATCCTTGACGGCTTGCACGAGCACGGTCTGCCCGCGTTGGATCAGGTCCTGGATCTTGCGTGCGCCGCGGCGGCCCTCGAGCTCCGGCGCGACGATCTCGTCGACGTAGAGAAAGCCGTTCTTCTCGAGGCCGATCTCGATGAACGCGGCCTCCATGCCGGGCAGCACGTTGTCGACGACGCCGAGGTACACGGCGCCGGCGATCGACCGCCGCTCGGGCCGCTCGAGGTAGACCTCCGCGACCTTGTCGTCCTCGAGCACCGCGACGCGCTTCTCGCCGACGTCGACGGACACCAGCAGCTCGCGCTTCGCCTTCGGCAGGGGCGCGCGCTTCGGCGCCTGGCGGCGGCGTGGCTGCTGCGTCCGCGTCTTTCGCTCGCCCGACTTCTTCTTCTCGCCGGCCTGAGCCTTCGGCTTCGCGGCGCCGGCCTTCGCAGCCGGAGCCTGCGGCGTCGCGTCGCCCGCGGTCTTCCGCTTGCGATTGCGGCCTCCGCGCGTGCCGCGGCGGCGCTTCTTCGCTGCGCTCGCCTCGTCGGAGCCCGCCGCCGCGGCGGTCTCCGTGATCGTCGGTTCAGGGGTTGGTGGTGCTTCTGCGGCAGCCGGCGACGGCGCCGCTCCTTCCGGCTTCCTGCGCCGGAACCAGGATAGTGGCAAAGAGTGTCTCCCGAATCGTGCGCGCGCTCGAGCCTGATTCGGCGAGCGTCACGCTGGTGTGGTTGAAAAGCCGTGGCATGGCCTGCGACCAGAGTATCAGCAGGCTGCGAAGCGCTTCTACGCCACCTCGAACGCAGGAGCGAGCCTCGCGCGGCGCGCGCGGATCGCCCGCAGGCGCTGGGTCAGGCGGGCCCACGCCCACGGCTCGACCTCGGCGTAGCGAGTCTCGGTCTGGCCGCGCGTCGACTCGAGATACTCGAACCACGCGTCGGCCTCTTCGATCAAGAGCAGCTCGTGCGCCTCCTGGTTGCCGGACAGACCCATCGAGCGCCACCTCCCGGTCGTTTCGAGAAGCGTAGGACCGGGACCGGACGTCAACGCCGCGTCGTCAGCGCAAGGCGGCGAAATAGCGCGCGGCGGCCTCGCCGACGACGCGGGTGCCCGTGTAGGCGATCGCGCCCTTCACCGCCCAGCCGCCGACCGGCACGAGGTCGAGCAGTTCGCGCGCGATCGCCCGGAAGCCGAAGCCTGCGCCGACGACGCCGAGCAGCTCGACGGCGCGCACACGGTCGATCTCGACGCCGTGGGCACGCGCGATCCGCATCACGAGGCGCACCTGGTTGAGCGTCAGGATCGGCATGTCGACGGCCGGCACCCAGACGGCCACGCCGATCAGCGCGTTCCGGCGGGAGACGGTGGCGATCAGGCGTTCGCAGACCGCCTCGCGCAGCACCGGCAGCCTCGCCGCGAGCGCGATCGCGAGCGCATCGTCCTCCAGCTTGCGCGCGACCGCGGCGGCGATCCGCTCGACGGGGAAGCCCTGCCCCGGCGGCACGCGGACGATGTCCTCCGGCAGCACGTGCGGGAGCGTGCCGGCATCCGTCACCGCGACGATCGGCACCTTCGAGCGGTGCGCCGCACGCAGCACGCTCTCGTCCGCGGCGCCGATCCAGACCAAAGCCGCCGCGCCGTCCACGTTCTGCTCGACGATCGCGGACTCGTCGCCGCCGGCGCGCAGCTCGCGTGCGAGCAGCGGCACCAGCTCGCGCGCGCCTGCCACCGCGACCGGCCCTGTCTCGCCGTTGCCGCCGCGCACCTCGCGCGCCAGGGACACGATGCTCATCGGCCCGACCTTGGACTTCAACTTCGGGCTCATCAGCGCCGGCGCACGTTCCTGCGCATGTGGATCGCCTGCAGCACTCCCACCGCGAAGAAGTTTGTCAGCATCGCCGAGCCGCCGACGGAGACGAACGGCAGCGGGATGCCCGTGATCGGCGCGATTCCCATCGCCATCGCGCTGTTGACGAACATCTGGAAGAGGAACATGGCCGCGATGCCGCCGGCGACGATCGCGCAGTAGAGGTCGCGCGCTCCCGCAACCACCTTCAGCGCGCGCCAGACGACCAGCAGGTAGAGCAGTAGCAGGATCGTGGCGCCGAAGAAGCCGTGCTCCTCGGCCAGCGACGCGAACGCGAAGTCGGTCGAGTGCTCCGGCAGGTAGTTGAGCCGGGTCTGCGTCGCGCCGAGCACGCCGCGGCCACGCAGGCCGCCGGCACCGACGGCGGTGATCGACTGGCGCAGGTTGTAGGTCGCGCCGCGCGGGTCGTTGTCGGGATGCGTGAACCCGGTGAGCCGCGCCGACTGATAGGGCTTGAGCACGTTGACGCCCGCGGCGGGCAGCAGCCACAGCACCGCGAGCGCGCCGGCGACGGTGATCACCGAGAGCACCGCGAGATGGCTCCAGCGGACGCCGGCCACGAACAACACTGCCGCGAGCGCCGCCGTGTAGACGAGCGCGGTGCCGATGTCCGGCTGGACGAACACGAGCAGGATCGGCACGGCGCCGTAGCCGATCGCCGCGAGCACCACGGCGGGATGGGAGATCGACCGCGCGCGGTCGGCGAGGAACGCCGCGACGACGAGGACGAACAGCACCTTCCCGAACTCGGACGGCTGGAAGCGGAAGAAGCCGACGTCGAGCCAGCGCTTCGAGCCGCGCGTCGCCGCCCCGGCGGCGAGCACGAGCAGCATCAGGCCGAGCGTGCCGAAGTAGATCGGCCGATGGAACCGCCGGTAGAACGACGGGTCGACGAAGAGCGCGCCCACGAACAGGATCGCCCCGCCGGCGACGTACACCGCCTCGCGCTGCATCACCGAGCCGCCGGGATCGTTCAGCGTGATGCCGTTGATCGCCCACAGGCCGTACGCCGAGAGCGCGACGAGCGCGCCGAGCAGGGGCCAGTCGAGCCGGCGAACGAGCACGCCGACGCCCGCCGACGGCGCGTGCCGGCGGGGCCGAAGGCCGCGTGCTGCCGAGTCGACCGCTTCGATCGCCATCAGTCGGAGGGGTGCGCGCTCACCGACGCGTTCTCGTCGTGGAAGTACTGCTCGAACACCTTGAGCGCCGCCGGTGCCGCCGCCTCGCCGCCGTGGCCGCCGTTCTCGATCATCGCGCAGACGACGATCGTCGGGTCGTCGTACGGGCCGTAGCCGCACCACCACGACTGCGTCAGGTCCTGCGGGTGCGGATAGCCGGGCAGCTGCACTTCCTTCTCCGCGGATCCGGTCTTGCCGGCGATGTCGTACTTGTAGTTGCCGAAGACGCCGTACCCGGTGCCGAGCGGCGAGTG
>DATBIC010000142.1:0-1682 GCA_036557145.1 Gaiellaceae bacterium | reverse complement strand
GCTGTTCCGGCGCGGGCTCGCCTACCAGGCGACGGTGCCCGTCAACTGGTGTCCCGCGCTCGGCACCGTGCTCGCCAACGAGGAAGTCGTCGACGGCAAGAGCGAGCGCGGCGGCCATCCCGTCTATCGCACGCCGCTCCGGCAGTGGATGCTGAAGATCACCGCCTACGCCGATCGGCTCGCCGAGGATCTGGCGCTCGTCGACTGGCCCGAGGGGACGCTCACCGCGCAGCGCCGCTGGATCGGCCGTTCGGAAGGCGCCGAGATCGCCTTCGGTGTCGACGGTCACCCGGACGCGCGCATCGCCGTCTTCACGACCCGGCCCGATACCCTCATGGGCGCGACCTACGTCGTGCTCGCGCCCGAGCACGAGCTGACGCGCACCTTGGCGACACCGGCTCGGCGCCAGGCCGTCGTCGCGTACGTCGAGGCGGCGGCCCGCAAGAGTGAGCTCGACCGCGTCGCGCTCGCCAAGACGAAGACCGGTGTGCCGACAGGCGCCGCGGCCATCCACCCGATCACCGGCGCTCACCTGCCGATCTGGGTGGGTGACTACGTGCTGGGCGGCTACGGGACCGGTGCCGTCATGGCCGTCCCCGGGCACGATCAGCGTGACTTCGAGTTCGCGACCGCCTTCGATCTTCCGATCGTCGAGGTCGTGAGCCCGGACGGGCGACTGCACGATGTGCTCGAGGCCGCGTACGTCGAGGACGGCGTCAACGTCCGCAGCGGTGAGTTCGACGGCCTGGCAACGCCCGAAGCCAAGCGCGCAGTCGTCCGTCGACTCGAGGCGCTCGGCCGCGGCCGCGGCACCGTCAGCTACCGGCTGCGCGACTGGGTCTTCTCGCGTCAGCGCTACTGGGGCGAGCCCATCCCGATCTACTTTCCGGTCGAGCTCGCTGACCCGACCGGCGACCCTCGGCGCGGGGCCGCGCACACGATTCGCTACGAGCAGCCGCTCGCGGTCGACGAGCCCGAGCTGCCGCTGCGTCTGCCCGAGCTCGCCGATTACAACCCGGGCGAGGACCCGGCCGGCCCGCTCGCGCGCGTCGCCGACTGGCGCTTCTTCCAGCGCGACGGTCGCTGGTTCGCACGCGAGACCAACACCATGCCGCAATGGGCGGGCTCGTGCTGGTACTACCTCCGGTTTCTCGACCCGCACGACGATGACAAACCCTGGGCGATGGACGCGTACGACGCGTGGATGCCCGTCGACCTCTACGTCGGCGGCGCCGAGCACGCGGTGCTCCACCTCCTCTACGCCCGTTTCTGGCACAAGGTGCTCTTCGATCTCGGTCACGTCCGGCACCCCGAGCCGTTCATGAAGCTCGTGCACCAGGGAACGATCCTGGGCGAGGACAACGAGCGGATGTCGAAGTCGCGGGGCAACGTCGTGAATCCCGACGACATCGTGCGGGAGTACGGCGCCGACGCGCTCCGGCTCTACGAGATGTTCATGGGGCCGCTCGAGGCCGTGAAGCCGTGGCAGACCTCGCAGATCCAGGGCGTCGTGCGCTTCCGCGAGCGGCTCGACGCGGTCTGTCGCCAGCCCCTCGCGGAGGCGATGGACGCCGCCACGCGCCGGCTACTCCACCGGACCATCAAGAAGGTCAGCACGGACATCGACGCGATGGCCTTCAATACGGCCATCTCGGCCCTCATGATCTTCGTGAACCACCTCG
>DATBIC010000141.1:0-5878 GCA_036557145.1 Gaiellaceae bacterium | reverse complement strand
CGGCCAGCGTAGGAACGATCGAGCAGCCCGTCAAACGGGCGTCGTCACCGTAGGATCGCGTGCGCATGGACTACCGCGACCTGAACGGCAATGGGCGGCTCGACCCCTACGAGGACCCGCGCCGTCCCGTCGAGGAGCGCGTCGACGACCTGCTCGCACAGCTGACGCTCGAGGAGAAGGCCGGGCTGATGTACCACCCGCCGATCGGCATCGGGCCGGACGGGTCGCTGCTCGACGAGCCGGCCCCGTTCTCGCCGGTCCCGACGTCGGAGCTCGTGCGCGGCCGGCACATCAACCACTTCAACATCTACTGGTCTCCCGGCCCGCGCGAGACCGCGGCCTGGCACAACCGCCTGCAGCGGCTCGCCGAGGAAACGCGGCTCGGGATCCCGGTGACGATCTCCAGCGACCCGCGCCACGGGTTCAGCGACAACCCGGCGACGAGCCTCTCGTCGGGCGCGCTCTCGTCGTGGCCGGAGCCGATCGGGCTCGCCGCCGCGGGCGACGCGGAGCTGGTGCGCGCGTTCGCGGACATCGCGCGCCAGGAGTACCTGGCGCTCGGGATCCGTACGGCGCTCCACCCGACCGCCGACCTCTGCACCGAGCCGCGCTGGGCGCGCACGTCGGGCACGTTCGGCGAGGACGCAGAGCTCGCATCGCGGCTGCTCGCTGCGTACATCCGCGGCTTCCAGGGCGACGAGCTCGGCCCGGAGGGCGTCGCCTGCATGACGAAGCACTTCCCCGGCGGCGGCCCGCAGGCCGACGGCGAGGACCCGCACTTCGCCACCGGCAAAGACCAGATCTACCCCGGCGGCAACTTCGAGTACCACCTGCGGCCGTTCGAAGCGGCGTTCGCGGCCGGCACGGCGGCGATCATGCCGTACTACGGCCGCCCGGTCGGGACGGAGCTCGAGGAGGTCGGCTTCGGCTTCAACCAGCAGGTCGTCACCGGGTTGCTGCGGGAGCGCTTCGGCTACGACGGCGTCGTCTGTACCGACTGGGGGCTCGTGACCGACGCCGACCTCGGCGACTGGGTCTTCCCCGCGAAGTGCTGGGGCGTCGAGGAGCTCTCCGCAGCCGACCGGCTCGCGAAGATCATCGACGCCGGCTGCGACCAGCTCGGCGGCGAGAACGACCCCGCGCTGCTCGTCGAGCTCGTCCGCTCGGGCCGCGTTGACGAGGCAAGGCTCGACGAATCGGTGCGCCGGTTGCTGCGCGTGAAGTTCCGGCTCGGCCTCTTCGACGATCCGTACGTCGACGAAGACGCAGCCGCACGCATCGCGGGCCGCGACGACTTCCGCCGCGCCGGCGAGGACGCGCAGCGCCGATCGCTCGTCCTGCTCGCCAACGACGGCGCGCTTCCCGTCCGCTCGCAGCCGCGCCTCTACGTCGAGGGCGTCGACCGCGAGACCGCCGCTGCGTACGGCGACGTCGTCGACGCGCCGGAGGACGCCGACCTCGCCGTGCTTCGGATTGCCGCGCCGTACGAGCCGCGTGAGGGCTTCCTCGAGAGCATGTTCCACCAGGGCAGCCTCGAGTTCCCCGTTGCCGAGCGCGAGCGCATCCGCGGCGTCACCGAGCGCGTTCCGACCGTCGTCGACGTCTTCCTCGACCGTCCCGCGATCCTGACGGAGGTCGCCGCCGGCGCCGCCGCGCTCGTCGCGAGCTTCGGCGCCGCCGACGCCGCCGTGCTCGACCTCGTCTTCGGCCGGTTCGCGCCGAGCGGCAAGCTGCCGTTCGAGCTGCCGTCGTCGACGGCCGCCGTCCTGCAGCAGCTGCCCGACGTTCCCTACGACTCGGAGTCGCCGCTCTTCGCGTTCGGGCACGGCTTGACGTACTGACGGAGATTTCCGCTAGCCTCTGGCGCAACACGAAGCCTGGAGGTGACGCATGCGTCTCTTCCTCGCTGCGACGGTGGTCGCGGCCCTCACAGCCGCGCCGGCGCACTCGTCTCAGCTGATCGACCGAAACGCCTCGAGCGTAAAGCTCGCGGTGAACGCGAAGGGCGAGGCGCTGCTCACCTACAGCGCCGACGGCAAGACGAAGCACGTGCTCGCGTGGGGCGCGATCAACGCGATCGCCCCGACGACCGCGCGCAAGCAGGTCGAGTTCTCGCTCGACTACGCGGGTGGCTACGGCAAGTACCACCGCGACTACTGGAAGACGTTCGGGAGCGACTGCGGGACGTACGACGGCCCGCCGCTCGCATGGCTGGTCGCCGCGTGCAAGGCGCCGGACGGCTCGTACTGGGCGCTGCAGTCCTGGCAGCGTGCGTTGCCCGACTACGGCGTCGCCCCAAGCGCCGCGCAGGCGGAGTGGGAGCTGCACCTGTCGCACTGGTCCGGGCCCGTCGCCGTGCTGACGATCAAGGAGGACTGGTCCTATCACCGCTTCGACCACCTGTACGGCTCGCTGACGTACGACGGCACCGGCGTCTACGGGTTCAAGTCGTCGCCGGCCGGCGTCCCGCTCGACACCTTCGGCCGCAACCTCTACGTCGACACCTTCGGCTCGACGTACGGCACCGGCTGGAAGCGCGAGAACAGCTTCCTCACGCACAAGGCGAACGGAACCTTCTGTTACGGGTTCTACCCGCACGGCAGCCATCCGTCCGGCAAGGGGACGAAGTACCGCGCGACCGTGACCGGGCCGGGAGTGACGCCCGACGTGATGTGGCAGGGAGCGGCGCCCGGTGCGTACGACAAGGCCACCGATCTCGCCGCCAACGCCGACCAGCGAACGGCCGCATTCAAAGATTCGGCCTGCAAGGTCAACTGACGCCGCTTCACCCGGGCCCGTCAGCGCAGTAGGGTGACGCGGCCGTGTCCGAGTCCCCGCTCGAGACCGACCCCGCCGCGCTGATCCGGACGCGGCAGTACCGCGTCCTCCTCGTGCTCGCCGCGATCATCGGCCTGATCGTCTCGACCGCGGCGTGGTGCTTCCTCGAAGCCGTCCACGAGATCGAGGTCTGGGTCTACGACGACCTCCCGCACCACGCGGGCTATCACGCCGCGCCGGTCTGGTGGCCGTTGCCGTGGCTCGCCCTGGCCGGCGCGCTGACGGCCTTCGCGATCCGGCGCCTGCCGGGGCACGGCGGGCACGTGCCGTCCGACGGCCTCAAGGCCGGCGGGCACCCGACGCGACCGATCGACCTGCCCGGCGTCCTCCTCGCCGCGCTCGCGACGCTCGGGCTCGGGCTCGTGCTCGGCCCGGAGGGGCCGCTGATCGCCCTCGGGCTCGGCCTCGGCGTCCTGTCGACCCGCCTCGTGAAGCGCGACGCGCCCGAGCAGGCACTGGGGCTGATGGCGGCCGCGGGGAGCTTCGCTGCCGTCGCGTCGATCTTCGGCTCCCCGGTCATCGGCGCGGTGCTCGTGATCGAGGCGGCCGGCCTCGGCGGCGCCACCCTCCCGCTCGTGCTGCTCCCCGGGCTGCTCGCCGCCGGCATCGGCTCGCTGGTGTTCATCGGCCTCGGCTCCTTCTCGGGCTTCAGCACGGCTGCGTGGGCGCTGAGCCCGTTCCCGCTGCCGCCGTTCGGCGGCCCCGGGTGGAGCGACTTCGCGTGGACGATCGTCGTGTCGGTTGCCGCGGCCATGGGTGTCTTCGCGGTGATGGAGCTCGCGCGGTGGTCGCAACGTCTCGTCGACAGGAAGCCGTTCGTCCTCACCGTTGCGGCCGGGCTCGCCGTCGGCGGTCTCGCGATCGCGTATGCCGAGTCGACCGGCAAGACGTTCAACGACGTGTTGTTCTCGGGCGAGGAGTCGTTCGGTTCGCTGTTCGCCTCGGCGACGACGATCTCGATGTCGACGCTCGTGCTCCTGCTGCTCTTCAAGTCGCTCGCATGGTCGATCTCGCTCGGGAACTTCCGCGGCGGGCGGACGTTCCCCGCGATCTTCCTCGGCGTCGTGGCAGGGCTGATGGCGCAGCACTTGCCGGGCTACGCCGAGACGCAGGCGATCGCCGCGCTCGTCGGCGCGTTCTGCGTCTCGGTGCTGCGGTTACCGCTCAGCTCGGTGATGATCGCCACGCTGCTCGCCTCGAAGGCGGGTCTCTCCGTCGCCCCGCTGATCGTCGTCGCGGTCACCGTCGCGTACCTCACGAGCGAGTCGCTGACCGCGTTCGTCGACGAGCGCATCGGCGCCGAGCCGTCGCGGGACGGGCGGCTGCCGCACTTCCGGCGGCGGCGCGGCGTTCCCGAAGCGCCCGCCGCCGTCCCCGAGTAGCGTTTCGGCGCATGGAGTACGTGAACCTCGGCCGGACGGGCCTGCGCGTCTCGCGGATCTGCCTCGGGATGATGAGCTACGGCCCGCACGAGAGCAGGCAATGGGCGCTCGACGAGGAGGCGGCCGAGCCGATCGTGCGCCGTGCGGTCGAGCGGGGGATCGTCTTCTTCGACACGGCGGACGTCTACAACGGCGGCGCGAGCGAGGTGATCACCGGCCGGCTGCTGCGGCAGCTGTTCGGGACGCGGGAGGAGTACGTCGTCGCGACGAAGGTGCACGGGAGGACGATGCCGGGCGAGAACGGCGCCGGGCTCTCGCGCAAGCACATCCTCGCGTCGATCGACGGATCGCTGCAGCGGCTCGGCCTCGACTACGTTGACCTCTACCAGATCCATCGCTGGGACCCGCGCACGCCGATCGAGGAGACGATGCAGGCGCTCCACGACGTGGTCGCCGCCGGCAAGGCGCGCTACATCGGCGCGAGCAGCATGTACGCCTGGCAGTTCGCGAAAGCGCAGGGCGCGGCTCGCACGCCGTTCGTCTCCATGCAGAACCACTACAACCTCGTCTACCGCGAGGAGGAGCGGGAGATGATCCCGCAGTGCATCGACCAGGGCGTCGGCCTGCTGCCGTGGAGCCCGCTGGCGCGCGGCCTGCTCGCCGGGACGCGCACGCGCGAAGGCGAGCGGTTGACGGTGCGCGCGCGCACCGACCCGTTCGGGGACAGCCTCTACACGTCGCCGGAGCTCGACTTCGCCGTCGTCGACCGCCTCGCCGAGGTCGCCGGCGGGCTGGGAGCGCCGCCGCCGCAGGTCGCGCTCGCCTGGCTGTTGCACAAGCCCGGGGTGACCGCGCCGATCGTCGGCGCGACCAAGCTCGAGCACCTCGAGGACGCGGTCGCAGCCGAGCAGCTCTCGCTCGACGACGACGCAATCGCGCGGCTCGAGGAGCCGTACGTGCCGCACGGCGTGTCAGGCCACGAGTAGGCGGCGAACGTGACCGAGCCAGGCTCGATCGAACCAATCGGGCGCGGCTTGCGCTGGGTCGCGGCGATCAGCATCACGATCCGGCTGCGGGCTCACACGCTCTCGTCCGGCAGCAGTGGTCGGTGCGGATACCTTGGGATTCGTGGGCAAGGGTCGGTTCGCCTTCTTCGGCATCGTTGCCACGCTCGTGTGCGCGGCGGCGGCACTGGCCGCCGGATCGCCTCGCGCGTTCAAGGTGGTGTTCCCGGAGGGGTTCACGCGCGCACGGATGACCGACCAGGTGTCGGCCGTACGACGCATCGCCCTACGCGAGCTGAGGACGTCGCACCAGCCGGCGCGGATCGCGCTGACCGGCACGGCGTATGCAAGGGCGACCTCGCACGTCGTCGTTCCGTGCTTCGGCAAGGGAACACAGCGCAGCGCCGAGGGTTTCCTCTTCCCGTCGACGTACTCGTTCGACCAGCGGACGCTCGGCTCGAACGTCGTCGCGAACCAGGTCGGAGCCTTCTGCAACCAGTGGTCGAAGCTCGATCTCTCCTACGCACGCTCGAAGCACCTGACGGCGTACGACGTCCTCACGATCGCGTCGATGGTCGAGGCGGAAGCCGCGCTGTCCGGGGACCGCCCGAAGATCGCTGCCGTCATCTACAACCGCCTGCGCCTGAACATGCC
>DATBIC010000140.1:0-11007 GCA_036557145.1 Gaiellaceae bacterium | reverse complement strand
TGCCCACCTTCGTGATCGGCCTCCGGGAGGGGACCGAAGCCGCCCTGATCGTCGGGATCATCGGCGCGTTCCTGCGGCAGGAGGGCCGGCGCGACGCGCTCCGCTTCATGTGGCTCGGGGTCGCGGCGGCCGTCGTGCTGTGCGTCGGGATCGCCGTCGGGCTGCAGCTTCTCGACGAGGACCTGCCGCAGGCGCAGCAGGAGGGCCTCGAGACGGTCGTGGCCGCGGTCGCGGTCGCGATGGTCACCTTCATGATCCTGTGGATGCGCAGGCACGCGCGCGGGCTCGCGGGCGAGCTCCGCGCGAGCGCCGCCTCCGCGCTGCAGCGCGGCTCGACCCTGGCGCTGGTCGCGATGGCGTTCTTCGCGGTCGTGCGGGAGGGGATCGAGACGTCCGTCTTCCTGCTCGCCGCCTTCCAGGCGTCGGGCAACGCGACCGCGGCCGGCATCGGCGCGACGCTCGGCGTGCTCGTCGCGGTCCTGCTGGGCTACGGCATCTACCGCGGCGGCGTGCGTCTGAATCTGGCGCGCTTCTTCCGGGTCACGGGCGTCGCGCTCGTGCTCGTCGCCGCCGGCCTCGTGATGTCGGCGATCCACACTGCGCACGAGGCGACCTGGTTGAACAGCCTGCAGGGAAAGGCGGTCGACCTCGGCTGGCTCGTGCGCCCGGGAACGGTCGTCAGCTCGCTGCTCACCGGCGTGCTCGGCCTGCAGCCCCAGCCGACGGTGGGGGAGGCGGCCGGCTGGCTGCTCTACGCGATCCCGATGCTCGCGATCGTGCTCTGGCCGCGCGGCGTCCGGCTGCGGAACCCCCTGCGCGGCCGGGAGGCCGCCGGCGTCGGCATGGTCTGCCTCGTCGTGCTGCTCGTCGCCGCCGGCTGCGGCGACAAGAAGTCCGCCGCGCCCGGCGCACACGCGCTGAACGTGGCGCTCGTCGACGGCGGCTGCTCGCCCGAGAAGCTCAGCGTTCCCGCCGGCCCCGTGACGTTCAACGTGAAGAACGGCGGGACGTCGAAGGTGTCCGAGCTCGAGCTGAAGAGCAAGAGCGGGATCATCCTCGGCGAGCGCGAGAACATTGTCTCGGGCATCGATGGGTCGTTCTCGCTCAACCTGAAGCCCGGCACCTACGTGCTCAACTGCCCGAACGGCGACGAGGAGGACAACGGCGCCGTCGTCGTCACCGGCACGGGCGGAGCGGCGTCGCCGACCGTGGACGCGAAGCTCGTCGCCAGGGCCGTGACCGGCTACCGCAGCTACGTCCAGGCGCAGACGGCGCAGCTGCTCGCGGGGACGCGGCAGTTCGTCGCGGCGCTGCAGGCGGGCGACGTTGCGAGGGCGAAGGCGCTGTACGCGCCGACGCGGTACCACTACGAGGCGATCGAGCCCGTCGCGGAGAGCTTCGGCAACCTCGACCCGGAGATCGACGCGCGCGTCAACGACGTCTCGAGCCCGTCGCAGTGGACCGGGTTCCACCGCATCGAGAAGATCCTCTGGGTCGGCGGCACGACGGTCGGGACGCAGCGCTATGCCGCCAAGCTGCTGACGAACGTCGAGCAGCTCCGGAAGCGGGTGAAGACGCTCGACGTCCAGGCGGCGCAGCTCGCGAACGGTGCGGTCGAGCTGCTCGACGAGGTCGCGAGCTCGAAGATCACCGGCGAGGAGGACCGCTACTCGCACACCGACCTGTCCGACTTCGCGGGCAACCTGGAAGGCGCGCGGCGCGCGTTCGAGCTGCTTCGCCCGGTGCTCGTCGCCGGCGGATCGGCGAAGCTGGCGGCCACGATCGGCGCGCGCTTCGACGACGTCTCGCGCAGTCTCGCCCGCTACAAGCTGCCGAACGGGCGCTACGCGGCGTACGGCGTGTTGACGGGCGCCGACCGGCGCAGGTTCGCGAGTCAGGTCGACGCGCTCGCCGAGCCGCTCTCGACCGTGGCCGCGACCGTTGCCGCCTGACGGACGGCTCACCCGCCGCGGCTTCCTCGCCGGTGCCGGAGCTGGGGCGGCCGGTCTCGCCGTCGGCGGAGCGGTCGGGTACGCGATCGGAAGCGGCGACGACGAACGCCCGCAGGTCGTCCCGTTTCACGGCGCCCACCAGGCCGGCGTCGCGACAGCGGTGCAGGACCGGCTCGCATTCGGCGCGTTCGACCTGGTCGAGCCGTCGCGCGCCGTGGTCGCGTCGCTGCTGCGGGACTGGAGCGCCGCCGCCGAGTCGATGACGCGCGGCGTGCCGGTCGGCGACGTCGACGACAACCTCGCCGCGCCGCCGGTCGACACCGGTGAGGCGCTCGGCCTGCCGGCGGCCAGGCTCACGGTCACGTTCGGGCTCGGCCCGTCGCTGTTCCGGCGCCTCGGGCTCGCGTCGAAGCGGCCGAGCGGCCTGAAGGAGCTGCCGCGCTTTCCCGGCGACGCGCTCGAGCCGGCGCGGTCCGGCGGCGACCTCTGCGTGCAGGCGTGCGCCGACGATCCGGTCGTCGCGTTCCACGCCGTGCGCAACCTGGCGCGCATCGGCTTCGGCCGAGTGTCGCTGCGCTGGACGCAGCTCGGGTTCGGCCGCACGTCGGTCACGTCGAGCGGCCAGGAGACGCTGCGCAACCTGCAGGGCTTCAAGGACGGCACCAACAACCTCCGTGGCGACGACGCCGACCAGATGGAGGAGTTCGTCTGGGTCGGCGACGAAGAGCCGCAGACGTGGTTCCGCGGCGGGACGTATCTGGTCGCGCGCCGGATCCGCATGTTGATCGAGACCTGGGATCGCTCGTCGCTCGACGACCAGCAGCAGACGATCGGCCGGCTCAAGTCGAGCGGCGCGCCGCTCACCGGCCAGCGCGAGCACGACCCGGTCGACCTCGCTGCAAAGGCGGCGGACGGCACGCCGGTGATCCCGCTCGACGCGCACGTGCGGCTCGCCGGTCCGGCCGAGAACCGCGGCCGCCGCATCCTCCGCCGCGGCTTCTCCTACACCGACGGCGCCGACCCGGTGACCGGCGAGCTCGACGCCGGCCTCTTCTTCGTCGCGTTCCAGCGCGACCTCGACTCGGGGTTTGTTGCGATCCAGAACCGGCTCGCCGCGCACGACGCACTCGGCGAGTACATCGTCCACACCGGGAGCGCCGTGTTCGCAGTCCCGCCCGGCGCGAGCCCCGGTGGCTTCGTGGGCGACGGGCTGTTCGTGTAGAACCCGCCGCATGACGCTGAAGCATCCAAAAGGCCCCGCGCCGCAGTCGGACGAGCTCTCGGTCGCGCCCGTCTTCACGCTCGAGGGGATGAAGCTGCCGCGGCACGAGCTGCCGGCGGACGAGCTGGCGCCCGACGTCGCCTACCAGATCGTCCACGACGAGCTGATGCTCGACGGCAACGCCCGCCTCAACCTCGCGACGTTCGTGAGCACGTGGATGGAGCCGCAGGCTGAGCGCCTGATGGCCGAGTGCTTCGACAAGAACATGATCGACAAGGACGAGTACCCGCAAACGGCAGATCTCGAGATGCGCTGCGTCGGCATCCTGAGCCGGCTCTGGCACGCGCCCGATCCGAAGGGCGCGACCGGCTGCTCGACCACCGGTTCGAGCGAGGCGGCGATGCTCGGCGGGCTCGCGCTCAAGCGACGCTGGCAGGCGAGGCGCAAGGCCGACGGCAAGCCGGCCGACCGGCCGAACCTGGTGATGGGGATCAACGTCCAGGTGTGCTGGGAGAAGTTCGCGAACTACTGGGACGTCGAGATGCGCCTGGTGCCGATGGAGGGAGATCGCTTTCACCTCTCGGCCGAGGAGGCGGTCAAGCGCTGCGACGAGAACACGATCGGCGTCGTCGCGATCCTCGGCTCGACGTTCGACGGCTCGTACGAGCCGGTCGCCGAGATCTGCGCCGCCCTCGACGACCTGCAGGAGCGAACCGGTCTCGACATCCCGGTGCATGTCGACGGCGCGTCGGGCGCGTTCGTCGCGCCGTTCGTCGACGAGAAGCTCGAGTGGGACTTCCGCCAGCCGCGCGTCGCGTCGATCAATGCCTCGGGTCACAAGTACGGCCTCGTCTATCCGGGGGTCGGCTGGATCGTCTGGCGCGACGCGAAGGCGCTGCCCGAGGACCTGATCTTCTGGGTGAACTACCTCGGCGACAACATGCCGACCTTCGCGCTCAACTTCTCGCGGCCGGGCGCGCAGATCGTTGCGCAGTACTACAACTTCATCCGGCTCGGCTTCGCCGGCTACCAGAAGGTGCAGTCGTACTCGCGCGAGGTCGCCACCCGTCTCTCCGCGCGCATCGGCGAGCTCGAGCAGTTCGCGCTGCTGACGAAAGGCGACGAGCTGCCCGTGTTCGCGTTCACGGTGAGCGAAGACGTCGACAACTTCACCGTGTTCGACGTCTCGGCGGCGCTGCGCGAGCGCGGCTGGCTCGTTCCCGCGTACACCTTCCCCGCGAATCGCACCGACCTTGCCGCGCTCCGTGTCGTCGTCAAGCAGGGCTTCACGCACGACATGGCGGACATGCTCGTCGCCGACCTCGAGCGTCAGCTGCCGCGCCTGCAGGCGCAGCCGCATCCCGTCCACGACGGCTTGGCCGCCTCGAGCTTCCACCACTGATGTGCCGCTGGCTCGCCTACTCGGGCTCGCCGGTCCGGATCGAGACGCTGCTCTACAAGCCGCAGCACTCTCTGATCGATCAGAGCCTCCACTCGCAGCTCGGCGCGGAGACGACGAACGGCGACGGCTTCGGCATCGGCTGGTACGGCATCGGTGAGATTCCCGGGACGTTCCACAGCGTCGAGCCGGCGTGGAACGACCGCAACCTCCGCGAGCTCTCGGCGCACATCGAGACGCCCATCCTGTTCGCGCACATCCGCGCGTCCTCGGGCTCGCCGATCCAGCAGACGAACTGCCATCCATTTCGCCACGGGCGCTGGCTGTGGATGCACAACGGTGTGATCAACGACTTCCACGTCGTGAAGCGCGACCTCGTGCTTGCCATCGACCCGTCGCTCTATCCCGGCATCGAAGGCTCGACCGACTCGGAGGTCTTCTTCTTCCTGGCGCTCACGCTGGGGCTCGAAGACGATCCGCCGGCGGCCGTCGAGGCGGCGGTCGGGGTGATCGAGCAGGTCGGGCGCGCGCACGGCGTCCAGTACCCGATCCAGATGACGGTCGCGACGACGAACGGCACCGACGTCTGGGCGTTCCGTTACTCGAGCGAGGGGAAGTCGCGCTCCCTCTTCTACTCGACCGACGTCTCGACGCTGCGCGTGCTCTACCCCGACCTCGAGATCCTTCGGGAAGCATCCGACGAGTCGCGGCTGATCGTCTCGGAGCCGCTGCGCGACCTGCCGGGCGCGTGGAACGAGGTGCCGGAGTCGAGCTGGGGCTGCGTTCGGCCGGGCGAGGACGAGCTGCAGCCGTTCAGGCCCCGCCCGCCGGCTTAGGCCACTCCCATTCGAACATCACCTGGTCGCTGTCGCCCTTTGCGCCCGCGCGGCGGTAGGTGGCGAGCGCGGCGGGGTTGTCGCGGTCGGTGAGCACCCACATCCCGTAGCAGCCGTGCACGCGCGCGAGCGCCGCGAGCTCCTCGACGAGCGCGGTGCCGATCCCGCGCCGGCGGTGCGCCTCGTCGACGGCGAGCTCGTACAGGAACAGCTCGGTGCCCTTGTCGGGGTGCGTCAGCTCGACGCCGCTGACCATTCCCACCGGCCGGCCGTCGACGTAGGCGAGCAGCAGGTGGTGGATGTCGCTGTCGAGGAACCGGGACGCGGCGTCCCGGTCGACTCGGTGGTCGAAGAGCGCCGCCGCGTCTTCGATCGCGGCGATGTCGGCGACGCGGCGGATCTCCGTCGTCAGCGTCGCTCCAGGGTGAGCAGGTCGCCGGTCTCGCGTACCGGCTCGGCGGGCGACTCCTCCGCGGCCGCGCGCTCCATCGCCGCGAAGCCTGCCTCGATCTCGTCTTCCGAGAGGAGCTCGAATGTCGAGACGGCGCGGCAGCGCAACCGTTCGAGGTGAGCGGCGATGCTCGAGGCGATCTCGAACTCGACCGCATCGAGAGCGGCGACCTCGAACCCGGCGCGCACGAACGGGTCGACCGTCTCGGCGTACGTCGGGAACGTCGACTCTTCGATCTCGCGTGCGCGCGGGAAGTAGCGCCGCCACGAGACGTCCCGCAGCCGGTCGCCGAACTGCGTGCGCACGCAGACGACGCCTCCCGGCCGCACGACGCGCGCGAGCTCGCGCGCGGCGGCGTCCCGGTCGGAGAAGTGGTGGATCACGAAGAAGAGGAAGCCCAGGTCGCAGCTCGCATCCGGAAGCGGGACCTGCTCCGCTCGCCCGGCGAGGTACGTCACGGCCGGATGGCGGCCGAACTCGAGCGCGGCGCCGCGCATCTTGTCCGCCGGCTCGACGCCGTACACCGGGCCGCCGAAGCGGTCGGCGAGCACAGGCGTGAAGCGGCCGGTGCCGGATCCGAGATCGAGCACGGTCAGCGGCCGCCTGCGGTCGGCGCGGCGCTCGACCGCGTCCATCCACGCGTCCATCGCCTGCGGCGGGAGTGCCCGTCCCTTGCGGTAGCCGCGCCAGAGGCGGTCGTCGAAGTCGACGCTCATCGGTTGCGAGTCTGCTCCACCGTCGAGATGGTGCCTGGCACCAGGTGCCAGGCACCTGCTTCACGTGTCGGCTCCTGCGTTGCGAGCCTGACGCACGGGCTGCTCCCCGCTGACCGGCCGGTAGCCGGCGAAGCTCGACTCGAGCGCACCTTCGCCGCCGGTCAGGCCCGGGAGCTGCCGCTGCAGGTCGCGTGCCGCGAGCGCCGAGATCACCGTCTCGACCGCCGAGAGGCCGGGCCGCACCGACCGCGCCTCCACGGCGGCGCCGAGGCGTCCGACGAAGGTCGTCACCCCGGCCAGCGACTCCGTCGGCACCTCGACCGTCACGTGCACGAACGGCTGGCAGACCACCGTTCCGGCGCGCTCGAGCGCCTGCGCGAGCACGAGCGGCGTGAGCTTGCGGAAGTCGGCCGCCGTGCTCAGCGGGCCGCGCCGCGACGGCGGCCCGTCCGGGACGCTGTACGCCGACTGGGTCAGCGCCACGACGCAGTCGGTGACGCGCCAGCCGAACCGTCCCGAGTCGAGCGCGCTCCGGACGTACTCGGTCATCGAGTCGACGAAGTGCTCCATCCGCTTGTAGACGTACAGCGGCACCCCGGTGTGGTCGACCTCCAACCGGAAGGCGAGCCCCGATCCTGCGGGCGCAGGCTCGACGCGAAGCCCGATCGTCGCCCGGTAAGGGTTCGTCTCGGCGTGCAGCAGTTCGAGCGCCTCGCCGATCGCGATCGGACGCTCGAGGTAGAGCGGTGTCGTCTCGCGGAACGTGACCTCGATCCCGTAGTCGTCGGCGAGCGTCGAGCCGAGCACCTCCTTCTGCACCTCGCCGTACAGCGAGACGGAGAGGCTGCCGGCCTCGTCGCGACGGATGTCGATCAGCGGGTCCTGCTCCGCGAGCTGGCCGAGTGCGATGCGAAGACGCGCGCCGTCGGCGGGGTCGGTCGCGGCGACGTCCGACTCCAGTGTCGGCGGCGCAAAGTGCTGTACCGGCGCGTCGACCGAGCCGTCGCCGATGCGGTCGCCGACCTTGACCTCGCCGAGCCCCCAGAGCTTCCCGACGGCGCCGGCGGAGATCGACGGGCGCTGCACCGCGCCGCCGTTCTCGAAGACCGCGATCGCCGTCACCTTGCTCTCGTGATCGCCGCCGAAGCGAAGCAGCTCGCGCGTCCGGATCGTGCCCGAGAACATGCGTACGTACGCCACCTTCTCGCCGGCCGCGCCGCGCTCGATCTTGAACACCGAGGCCGAGAGCGGCCCGTCCGGGTCCCCGGTCGCCGGCGCGAGCAGCTCGGCGAGCTCGGCCAGCAGCTCCGGCACGCCGGCGCCGGTGATCGCCGAGCCGAAGAAGACGGGGTGGAGGAGCGCGTCTCTCGTCTGTGCCGCGAGCGCGGTGCGGAGCCGCTCCGCCGCGAGTCGCGAACCGTTCTCGACGTAGGCGGCGAGCAGTTCGTCGTCGTGCTCGGCGAGCGCCTCGGTCAGTCGCATGCGGAACCCGTCGTCGTCGATGCTCGCGAGCGCGGCGGAGGCGCTGCGCGTGCCCGCCGCCGTCACGGTGCCGAGAGCCACGGCGGACGGCGTCAGCCGCTCGGCGATCGCGTGCAGGACGCGGTCCTCGTCGGCGCCTGTGCGGTCGACCTTGTTGACGAACAGCACCGTCGGGATGCGGAGGCGCTGCAGCGCACGCATGAGGTTGCGCGTCTGCGGCTGCACGCCCTCGACGGCCGAGATCACGAGGACGACGCCGTCGAGCATGCCGAGCACGCGCTCGACCTCCGCGATGAAGTCCGGGTGACCCGGCGTGTCGATCAGGTTGACGTGAACGTCGCCGACCGTGAACGACGCGACCGCGGACCGGATCGTGATCCCACGCTGCCGCTCGAGCGCGAGCGAGTCCGTCTGCGTCGTTCCGTCGTCGACGCTGCCGATCGCGTCGATGACGCCCGCCTCGTAGAGGAGGCGCTCGGTGAGAGTCGTCTTACCGGCGTCTACATGCGCCAGGATTCCGAGATTCAGCTCTTGCTGCGACACGCGTCATACCCTCCGAGTAGGTCACGAAGCACCTGCGGCTGGACATGAACGCGTGCTGCATCTTTCGCCTCCTGGTAGCTGAACCTGCGCCGGAACTATAGGCGCAAAAAGGCTCTACGGCGACCAATTGCATCGGAGTACGCTGTTTCCCACGTGGGACTCCGAGTTGCGCTGACATCGCGGTTCCGGCGACGACCGCCGACTGAAGAAGAGATCGCTGCGAGAGCCGAAGCGAAAGCCATCCGCGCCCAGCTGAATCAAGACAAGATCAGCCAGGACAGCAAAGCCGGGATGATCTACCGCTCACGCGGACGCTGACGCGGCTCAG
The DNA here is from genome assembly GCA_036557145.1 of Gaiellaceae bacterium. Classification (GTDB taxonomy): domain Bacteria; phylum Actinomycetota; class Thermoleophilia; order Gaiellales; family Gaiellaceae; genus PALSA-600. The sequence continues at coordinate 2,078 of DATBIC010000140.1, read as the reverse complement.
CCGGTCGGAGGCGCGTACGCCAGGTCGAGCGTGTCCTTGCGCCCCGACCACGTCAGCGTCAGGCGCCAGCATCCCGCGGAAGGAGCATCGACGTAGGACGGACCCGGCCCAGTGGTGATGATCCTCCGGACCGGCGCACCGACCGGTGCCGTGCCGTCCATGCGCTGCATCTTGATCCAGAGCGGCGCGACGCTCTTCGAGGCGTGCCGCGGCACCCACAGGATCTTGTTGTTGCGGTTCTGCGCGGGTGGTGAGTTGAGCGTCCGCACACCCCAGAGCACGGCTCCGATCGCCCCGCGTCGTCCGACCACGTACGTCGTGCGCGGATTCGGCCCGAAGCCGCCGCGCATCCAGACCGGCAGAACGCCGCTTCGCACCTGCGACGAACACGGACTCACCGAAGTACTTCGCGTCGTCCCTCCGAGCGCGCTCAGCACCGGCGCGATCAGCGCACCGGCAAGGGCGAGACCAACGGCGATTGCGGCGCGGCCCCTCATCGCATGTGAGTGTCGCGGAACGCCTTCGAGCCCGTCAAGGAGTCGAGCCACGAGCCCGGGCGCTAGGCTCGGCCGGCTGTGAACGTCTCCTCCCGCTTCGACGTCGCCGGGTTCGGCGTGATCGTCACCGGCGGCGCCAGCGGGCTCGGGCTGGCATACGGCGAGGTGCTCGCGGCGCACGGTGCGCGCGTGACGCTGATCGACGTCGACGCGGAAGGCGTCGAGGCGCAGGTCGCGCGCCTGCAGGGTGAGGGGCTCGACGTGCGCGGCGCCGTCGCCGACGTCACCGATCACCCGGCGCTCGACCGCGCGATCGACGAGGCGGCGGAGGCGAACGGGCGGCTCGACGTCGCGTTCGCGAACGCCGGCATCGATCCCGGCGTGGGGTTCGTCGGCGCGTGGGCCGGCGGCGAGCGGCCACGGGTCGAGGAGGGCGCGCTCGAGCGCTACACCGACGAGCGCTGGAACCGCGTGATCGACGTCAACCTGAACGGCATCTTCGCGACTGCGCGTGCCGCTGCCCGCCACATGCGGCCGCGCCGGTTCGGCCGCATCATCGTGACCACGTCACTCGCTGCGTCGAAGGTCGAGCCGGCGATCGGGTCGGCGTACCTGGCGGCGAAGGCGGGCGCGCGCCATCTCGTCCACTCGATCGCGCTCGAGCTCGCCGCCGACGGGATCACGGCGAACGCGATCGCACCGGGGTTCTTCGTCACCAACATCGGCGGCGGCCACGCGCACGACCCTGCCGTGCAGGCGGCGCTCGCGAAGGAGATCCCGATGCACCGCGTCGGCCGGCCGGACGACGTCAAGGCGCTCGCGCTCTTCCTCGCGTCGCCGGCGTCCGAGTACATCACCGGCCAGGAGATCGTGATCGACGGCGGCTGGGGGCTCGGGGTCGCCGACTGATTCAACGCGCTCAAGAAGGGCGCGTCGTGATCGACGTGCGCACGCGCAGCGTCGTTGCGCTCGGCTGGGAGGTCGGCCTGATGATCTCCCAGAAGTGATTCAGCGCCGCTCGAGCGCCAGGCGCACGCCGAAGGCGATCAGGACGACGCCGGTCGCGCGGTCGAGCGCCCGCCGCACCGACGGACGGTTGACGAGCGCGGTCGACGTGCCGACGAGCAGCGAGTAGGCCGCGAGCCACGCCATCGTCAGCACGGCGAAGGTAGTGCCGAGCAGGAGCAGCGGCAGGAAGACGGCGCCGCCGTGCACGAACTGCGGCAGGAAGCTCGTGAAGAAGATCGCCACCTTCGGATTGCCGAGGTCGCTGAGGAGGCCCTGGCGGAGCGCCTTGCCAGTGGAGCGCGAACGGTCCGTGCCCGTGTTACCAAGCCGGTCGCGGCCGCGCAGCAGCTGCACGCCGAGCCAGACCAGGTAGAGGGCGCCGGCGAGCTTGAGGGTGAGGAACGCGACCTCCGAAGCCCGCAGCAGCGCTGCGATGCCGAGCGAGGCGGCGAGCGTCCACACGAGCAGGCCCACGGTCACGCCGACCGAGGTCAGCATGCCGCCGCGGCGTCCGCCGAGCAGCGCGTTCTTCGTGACCACGGCCGTGTCGGGGCCGGGCATCACGATCAGCAG
>DATBIC010000139.1:0-10400 GCA_036557145.1 Gaiellaceae bacterium | reverse complement strand
CGGCTGCAGCGTGCCCGACCGCATCGTGACGAACGACGACCTCTCGAAGCTCGTCGACACGTCCGACGAGTGGATCGTCAGCAGGACCGGCATCCACGAGCGGCGCCTTGCCGACGGTCCGCTCGCGATGTCGGATCTCGCCGTGCCGGCGTGCGAGCGGGCGCTCGCGATGGCGGGCGTCGAGCCCGCGTCGGTCGACCTCGTGATCGTCGCGACCGTGACGCCAGACATGGCATTCCCGTCGACGGCTGCGCTCCTCGCCGACCGCCTCGGCATGCCGGACGCCGCGGCCTACGATCTGGCCGCGGGCTGCACGGGGTTCGTCTACGCGATTGCGCAGGCACACGGGATGATCGCGGCCGGGCTGGCGCAGCGTGCGCTGGTCGTCGGAGGCGACGTCCTCTCCTCGATCCTCGATTGGGACGACCGCTCCACGCTCGTGCTCTTCGGCGACGGTGCGGGCGCGGTCGTGGTCGAGCCGGTCGACCACGGCGGCTTCCTCGGCTTCGAGCTCGGCGCGGACGGGGGCGGGGGAATGCACCTCTGGCTTCCCGGCAGCGGGACGCGCCACTTTGACGATCCGGAGCGCTACGTCAAGATGAACGGGCGCGAGGTCTTCAAGTTCGCCACCCGCGTGTTGGTCGCCTCCGCAGAGGCAATCCTCGACGAATGCGGAAAGACGGTGGATGACATCGACGTGTACGTCCCGCACCAGGCCAACATCCGGATCATCGACCACGCTGCAAAGAAGCTGGCCATCCCGAAGGACAAGATCGTCGTGAACGTCGACCGCTACGGGAACACCTCGTCGGGATCGATTCCGCTCGCGCTCGCCGATGCCGCCGACGACGGCAGGCTCGAACCGGGCAAACTGGTGCTCTTGACCGGCATGGGCGCCGGCCTCACCTGGGGATCCGCCCTGATCGACTGGACACATTCGACCTCTGGAGCGACCCCATGACCAAGATCGCATTCATGTTCCCCGGGCAAGGCTCGTTCGAGGCCGGTATGGGCAAGGACGTCGCCGAGGCGGTGCCCGAGGCGATGGCCGTGTACGACGAGGGCTCCGAAGCCTCCGGCCTCGACCTCAAGGTGCTCTGCTTCGACACGCCGGTCGAGCAGCTGGTCGATACCGAGATCCAGCAGCCCGCGCTGGTGGCGACGTCGCTCGCGCTCGATGCGGCGCTCCGCTCGCGCGGCATCCGCCCCGACTTCGTCGTCGGCCATTCGGTCGGCGAGTTCGCGGCGCTCGGCTCGGTGAGTGCGCTGTCGGCGCGCGAGGCGATCGCGCTCGTCTCCGAGCGCGGCCAGGCGATGGCCGACGCGGCGCGGCAGCACCCCGGCTCGATGGCGGCGATCCTCGGGCTCGCCGACGAGGCGGTCGAGGCGCTGTGCAAGAAGATCGCCGGCGTGTGGCCGGCGAACTACAACTGCCCGGGGCAGCTCGTCATCTCCGGCGAGACCACCTCGGTCGACGAAGCGTGCGTCGAGGCGGAGCGCGAGGGGGCGCGGCGCGCGGTGAAGCTGCGCGTATCCGGTGCGTTCCACTCGCCGCTCGTGGAGCGTGCGGCCGATCGGCTCCGCCCCGCGATCGAGCGCGTGCACCTCCGCGAGGGCACGACGGCGTTCATGTCGACGGTCACCGCCAAGATCGAGGACGCGCAGCGCTACGGCGAGCTGCTCGTCGAGCAGCTGACTGCGCCGGTCCGCTTCACGCAGGCTGCGCGCGCGCTCGTCGAGCAGGGAGTGACGGTCTTCGTCGAGGTGGGGCCGGGCAGCGTCCTGTCGGGTTTACTGAAGAGGATCGACAGCTCCGCCCGCACGTTCTCGGTCAAGGATCTCGGATCGCTCGACCGCGTCGCGCAGTCGCTTGGCTAACGACGCGGCGTTCGCCTCTCTCGACGGTCGACTCGCGCTCGTCACCGGTGCGTCGCGCGGCATCGGCCGCGCGATCGCGGGCGAGCTCGCACGCGCAGGCGCGTCGGTGGTCGTCGGCTACCGCTCCGGGCAGGACGAGGCGGAGGTGCTCGCCGCGGAGATCGGCGGCCGTGCGGTGCAGGCGGACGTCTCGTCGCCCGACGACGCCCGGCGGCTCGTCGAGGAGGCCGGCGACGTCGACGTGCTGGTCAACAACGCGGGCCTGACGCGCGACGGCCTGCTCGCGCGCATGTCCGACGACGACTGGCGCACGGTGATCGAGACGAACCTCAGCTCGGTCTTCTACACGTGCCGTGCCGTGACGCGGCCGATGATGAAGAAGCGCAGCGGCGTGATCGTGAACGTCAGCTCGATCGTCGGCGTGCACGGCAACTGGGGCCAGACCAACTACGCGGCGTCGAAGGCAGGGATCATCGGATTCACCAAGTCGCTCGCCCGCGAGCTCGGCTCGCGCGGGATCAGGGCCAACGTCGTCGCGCCCGGCTACGTGAAGACGCAGCTGACCGAGGTGCTGCCCGACGAGGCGACCGCGGCGATGGTCGGGCAGACGCCGCTCGGCCGTGTCGCAGAGCCGGAGGAGATCGCCGGTGCGGTACGCTTCCTCGCCTCAGACGAGGCGTCCTTCATCACCGGGGATGTGCTCCTCGTCGACGGCGGGCTGGGCATGTGATGGAGCAGACGAACGGCAACGGCCGTAGACGGGTGGTGATCACCGGGCTGGGCATGGTCAGCCCGCTCGGCAACGACGTGCCGTCGTCCTGGTCGTCGCTCGTCGCCGGGCAGTCGGGTGCGGCCGAGATCACCGCGTTCGACCATTCGAACTACAACGTCCACTTCGCGTGCGAGCTGAAGGACTTCGACCCGACCGTCTGGGTCGACCGCAAGGCGTCGCGGCGCATGGACCGCTTCGCGCAGATGATCCTCGCGGCCGCACGCCAGGCCGAGGCGCAGTCCGGCGTCGACGTCTCCCGGGCGCCCGATCGCGTCGGCGCCTCGATCGCGACGGGGATCGGCGGGCTCCACTCCTACCAGGAGTGCTACGACGTGCTGCTGAGCCGCGGCCCCGACCGGGTCAGCCCGTTCTCGATCCCGTCGATCATCCCCAACATGGGCGCGGGGTGGGTGTCGATCGAGCTCGGCACGAAGGGGCCGCTGATGAGCGAGTGCACGGCGTGCGCCGCGTCGAACATGGCGATCGGCGATGCGCTCGACGAGATTCGCCTCGGCAGGGCCGACGTGATGTTCGCGGGCGGTACCGAGGCGCCGATCACCGAGGTCGGCATCGCCGGCTTCGACGCGATGCGCGCGCTGTCCCGCCGCAACGACGATCCGCTGCGCGCGTCGCGGCCGTTCGAGAAGGACCGCGACGGGCTCGTCATGGGCGAGGCGGCTGCGGTGCTGGTGCTCGAGGAGCTCGAGCACGCGCGCGCCCGCGGCGCGACGATCCAAGCCGAGCTGCTCGGCTACGGCATCTCGGCCGACGCGATGCACATGACCGAGCCCGACCCGACGGGCGAGAGCCCCGCGCGCGCGATGACGATGGCGCTCGCCGACGCCGGGATCGATCCGACGGAGGTCGGCTACGTGAACGCGCACGCAACGTCGACGCCGCTCGGCGACTCGGCCGAGACGCGCGTGATCAAGCGCGCGTTCGGCGAGGAGCACGCGAAGCGGCTCGCCGTGTCGTCGACGAAGGGCGCGACCGGCCACTGCTTCGGCGCCGCTGGTGCGGTCGAGGCGGTGTTCACGACGTTGGCGGTGACGGAGGGCGTCGCGCCTCCGACGATCAACTATGACGCGGCCGACCCGGACTGCGATCTCGACTACGTCCCGAACGAGGCGCGCGAGCTCGCCGACCTGCGCGTCGGCGTCTCGAACTCGTTCGGCTTCGGCGGCCACAACGCCTCGATCGTCATCCGCCGCTTCGAGTAGTTGGGAAGGGAACCGAGGTTCCTTCCCAAAGTCCCATGGCGATTTCGCTGATGCTCTGACGACTGGTAAAACCGCTGGTCGACCTCGCGCGACATCACCAGTAACGGGGCCAGGCACCGCACGACGGACCGTCACAAGAGTGTGACGTTGTTTCCACATGACTGGCGCCGCCGGCTCACTGCGTGAATGCTCTCCGCAGAACACGCACCGGGAGGTGTCGGGAGGACACCGGATGCGGCAGGGTGGTTGGCTCGTGCGGCCACGTCGCGCGAGGGCAGGTCCGGCGGGTGGGATGCCCGCCGTCCGGCGGATGCGGCATGCGCCGGAGCGGTGCCAGGCACCAGTCGTTCGCCCATGCTCAGCGAACGCGCAGCAGGCCGTGCGGGTCCGGCTGGTAGTTCGGGAGGCCAGACGTCCAGTGCGTGTTGCACGGCTTGCACCACACGCCGAGCACGTACGTTCCCGGACGGACTCGGGGCAGACGGAACGTGAGCGATGCGGCGCGGCCGTGCGCGTGCGTGACGCCGACGTGGATCGCACCGCGTACGTGGGGCGGCGGGCCGGTATCCGGGTCGTAGTCGTTCGTGTAGCCGATCGACCAGAAGCGGGGCGAAGCGGCGAGTGGCAGCAGGTACACGACGAGCTGGTTGCCGTGCAGCGAGTACGACGTCTCCGCACGAACGGTGTCGCCGGGCCGCGCCGACGCGCGGTTGAACGACAACCAGTCCTTCGCGAGCGCGGGTGCACTCAGGACGAAGAACACGACGACTGCGCACGCTGCGACCGTTCGTCTCACGACGCGCCGATTGTCGCAAACACGGCCGTGTCACGAACGTTGCCGTCCGGGACGACACCTACCTTCTTGCCATGCGCCTCGTGGACGTGGGCGGCCACCTGGTCGAGGTGCACGTGCGCCGTTCGAAGCGCATCCAGGGGCATCGGATCGTCGTGCACCACGGGCTGCCGCCGGAGCTCGTCGTCCGCCCACGCGCCACCGACGCCGAGATCGATGCGGCGATCGCCGAATACCTCCCTTGGCTCGAGCGCCAGCTCGCCCGCGCGGCGAAGCCCGTGCTCGGCCTCGAGCGGCTGACGCTCACCGAGGAGCAGGGTCGCCGCGAGGCACGCGCACGGATCGAGCTGATCGCGCAGTCGGAGGCGGTGGCGCTCGGAGCCCGGTACAGCCGCATCACGCTCCGCGACCAGCGCAGCCGATGGGGCTCGTGCTCCGCCAAGGGGGAGCTCAGCTTCAACTGGCGTCTCGTGCTCGCGCCGCACGACGTCCTCGACTACGTCGTCGTGCACGAGGCCTGCCACCTCGTCGAGCACCATCACGGCCCCGCGTTCTGGCGACTCGTCGAGCGCCGCCGGCGGGACTATCGCGAGCCGAAGGAGTGGCTCGACGACAACGGCTGGGAGCTCCTGGCCTACCGGCCGCCGCTCGCCGCGTAGTCTCTCCTCCGTGGTGCGCTGGGCGACGTTCGACTGCTACGGGACGCTGATCGACTGGGACGGCGGGATCCGGACCGAGCTCGCGCGCGTCTTCGGCGAGGACGAGGCCGCGGCACAGCTCGAGCGCTACCACCAGCTCGAGCCGGAGCTCGAGCGCGACGGCAGCCGCAGCTATCGCGAGGTCATGACCGAGGCGATGCGCGCGCTTGGCGCACCACCGGGAAGCGAGCACGGGCTCGCCGAGTCGCTCCCGTCGTGGCGCCCGTTCCCCGAGGTGCGCGGCGCGCTCGAGGAGCTCCGCCGCCGCGGCTGGCGTCTCGGCGTGCTCTCCAACACCGACGACGACTACATCGCGGCGTCGCAGGTGCAGATCGGAGTGTCGTTCGACGAGGTCGTCGTCGCGCAGGAGCTCGGCTCGTACAAGCCCGCGCACCGCCACTGGGAGGAGTTCTTCGCCCGCACGCACGCGCCGCGCGAAGGGCATGTGCACGTCGCTGCGTCGCTCTACCACGACGTCGCACCGTGCAACGAGCTCGGCCTGCGCAGCGTGTGGATCAACCGGACCGGTGCGAGCGCGGACGGCACGTTGCCGACGCGCGAGCTCGCCGACCTGCTCGCGCTGCCCGAGACGCTCGACGAGCTCGTGCTCGTCTCCGCGTGAGCGCGCTTCGCGCCCGCTGCCCCGACTGCCGGACGATGACGGCGGTCGCGATCGGCCCCGACTACCAGTGCCACGCGTGCGGCCGCGAGTTCGCCGCGGGGCTCGTCCGCGTGCCGCGGGCGTGGGGGGACGGCGGCGCGGAGATGCGGGAAGCGGCCGGCATGGACGTCCCGTGGCCCGAGGCCGCCACGATCGAGGAGGCGTCGCTCGAGGAGCAGGTGGCGGCGATGGGGCGCGCACTGCCCGAGCGCCCGCTCGTGCTCGGCGGCTGCTGCTGCTCGCACGTCGGCGCCGTGCGGGAGCTCGCGCGCCGGCACGGCCGCGTCGGCGTCGTCTGGCTCGACGCGCACGGCGACCTGAACACGCCGGAGTCGTCGCCTTCGGGCAACGCCTGGGGGATGCCGCTGCGGATGCTGATCGACGCCGGCGACGTCCGGGCCGGGGACGTGACGCTGCTCGGCGCGCGCAACCTCGACCCGCCCGAGGTCGAGTTCATCGCCGCCTCCGGGATCGCGCAGGAGCTCGGCGAGCTGCCCGAGCGGTTGTACGTCGCACTCGACGGCGACGTGATCGACCCTCCGGACGCGGACGTGTTCATGCCCGAGCCGGACGGCATTTCCCTCGGCGAGCTCGAGCTGCTGCTCGCGCGCCTCCCGGCGGTCGTGGGCGCAGGCTTCACCGGCTTCGCCCGCTCGGAGCGGAACGAGGCCTCCCTGGCGCGGTTGGGGCACGCGCTCGGGCTGTAACCGATCCTGCCGTGGGACCCGTCTAACATCTGGTGATGCCAGAGGCCCGGATCGACGTCCAGGTCGAGCACAGGAACGCTCCGACCCCGGCCGAGCAGCAGCATCCGAACACGTGCCCGAAGTGCGGCTCGCACTACCGCGACGACGAGCTGGATGCCGCGCTGCGCGTGTGCGGCCACTGCGGCCACCACTTCCCGATGCAGGCACGCGCGCGCATCGCGTGGTATGCGGACGACGACTCGTTCGCCGAGGAGGCAGCTGACGTCCGCTCGGACGATCCACTCTCCTTCTTCGACCTCCGTCCGTACGCCGAGCGCCTCGCGGAGGCCGAGCTCAACACGGGACTCGGCGAGGCGATCGTGATCGGCCACGCGACCATGGACGGCCACGCGCTCGAGCTCGCGGTGATGGACTTCTCGTTCATGGGCGGCTCGATGGGAAGCGCCGTCGGCGAGAAGTTCTCGCGCGCGTGCGACGCGGCGATCGAGCGCGGGGTGCCGCTGCTCACCGTCACCTCGTCGGGCGGTGCGCGCATGCAGGAGGGCATCCTCTCGTTGATGCAGTTGCCGAAGACGGTTTGTGCCGTCGAGGACCTGCACGACGCCCGGCTGCCGCTGATCACCGTGATGGCGCATCCGACGACGGCCGGGGTGCTCGCGTCGTTCGCGTCGCTCGGCGACGTGACGATCGCCGAGCCCGGTGCGCTGATCGCATTCACCGGCCCGCGAGTCGTCCAGCAGACGACCAAGGAGAAGCTCCCCGACGACTTCGGCCTCGCCGAGCAGAACCTTCGCTTCGGCCACGTCGACGCGATCGTGCCGCGGAGCGAGCAGCGCGGCTACCTCACGCGCGTGCTGCGGCTCTTCGCCGGGGCGGAGCGAGAGCCGGCGTGAGCTCGGAGGACCAGGAGGTCAACCTCCGGCAGCGCCTGTCGGGGCTGTCGCGGCTCCCGTTGCTGCGGGGGGCGCGGGTCTCCGGCGAGGCGGATCGGCTGCAGCGGCAGCTCGACCGGCTGCAGACGGACACGAGCGACGAGGAGATCTGGCGTTCGGTCCAGCTCGCGCGCGACAAGGACCGTCCGTACACGCTCGACTACGTCGAGCGCATCGTCGACGACTGGGTGGAGCTGCACGGCGACCGCGGCCGCGCCGACGACGGAGCGCTCGTCACCGGCATCGGGCGGCTCGACGGCCGCACGATCGTGCTCGTCGGGCATCAAAAGGGCCGCGACGTGAAGGAGCGCATCGACCGCCAGTTCGGGATGGCGTATCCGGAGGGGTACGTCAAGGCGATTCGCGCGATGGAGATCGCCGAGCGGTTCGGCTTCCCGCTCGTGTCGCTGGTCGATACGCCCGGCGCCTATCCGGGCGTGGCGGCCGAGCAGCATGGGCAGGGCGGCGCGATCGCCCGTTCGCAGGCGGCGATGGCGCGCCTCTCGGTGCCGACAGTCGCGTGCATCATCGGCGAGGGGGGCTCGGGCGGCGCGATTGCGATCGCCGTCTCCGACCGGGTGCTCATGCAGGAGAACGCGATCTACTCCGTGATCACGCCGGAGGGCTGCGCCGCGATCCTGTGGCGCGACGCCGGCGAGGCGAAGAAGGCGGCCGCAGCGTTCAAGCCCGACGCCGCCCACTGCCTCGAGCTCGGCGTCGTGGACGCGGTGGTGGCAGAGCCCGAGGGCGGGGCCCAGCTCGACCATGACGGGGCGGCGCGTCTGCTCGAGGCGGGGCTGGTCGAGGCGCTGGCCGAGCTCGAGGACGTGCCCGGGGACGAGCTGCGCCGGCGCCGCCGCGCGAAGTTCCGCGGCATGGGCGTGTTTGCCTAGGCAACGCGCGCTTTCCACACCATCCACAGGGTTTTCAACGGGGGAAACAGGCAACCGGTGAAAGAGGCCCGTCTCCCGGCCCTCGAGCCTGTGGAAAAGTCCCCGAATGGGCCTTGACGAGTACCGCCGCAAGCGGGATCCGGGGCGGACGCCCGAGCCGTTCGCCGGCCGGGGCACGCGTGGAAAGCGCCCGATCTTCGTCGTCCAGCGGCACGACGCGCGCCGGCTCCACTACGACTTCCGCCTCGAGCGCAACGGGGCATTGGCGTCGTGGGCGGTGCCGAAGGGCGTCCCGCTCGACCCGGGCGGCCGGGCGCTCGCCGTCCACGTCGAGGACCACCCGCTCGAGTACGCAACGTTCCACGGCGAGATCCCGAAAGGCCAGTACGGCGGCGGCTCGGTCGAGATCTGGGACGACGGCACGTACGAGCTGCTCGAGGAGAAGCCGAACGGGCAGCTGACCGTCCGGCTGCACGGCCGGCGCCTGAACGGCGAGTGGACGCTCGTTCCCGCGCACCTCGACGGCAAGGAGCAGAACTGGCTGCTGATCCGGCGGAGCGGCGGCGGAGAGGCGGCTTCGCCGCGGCACGAGTACAAGCCCATGCTCGCGACGCTCGTCGACGACGTCCCGGCCGGGAACGACTGGCTGTTCGAGGTCAAGTTCGACGGTTACCGCGCGGTCGCGTACCTGTCGGGCGGCCAGGCGCGGCTCGTATCGCGCAATGGGAACGACCTGACCGAGCGCTTCAGCGGCGTTGCCGTCGAGGTCGGCCGCGCCGTGAAGACGCCGAACGCGGTCCTCGACGGCGAGGTGTGCCGGCTGGCGGAGAGCGGCCGCGCCAGCTTCTCCGAGCTGCAGCGCGGCACCGGGCCGCTCGTCTACTACGTGTTCGACCTGCTCGAGGCGGACGGCGTCCCACTCGTCGACCTGCCGCTGACCGAGCGCCGTGCGCGGCTGAGCGAGCTGCTCGACGAGCGGAACCGCACCGTGCTCTGGTCGGACGACTTTGCCGACGGCCGGGCGCTCCTCGCGGCGGCCGACGACCAGGGCCTCGAAGGCGTTATCGCGAAGCGATCGGGCTCGCGCTACCTCGAGGGGCGGCGCACGAGCGACTGGCTGAAGATCAAGGTGCACCGGGAGCAGGAGCTCGTGGTCGCGGGCTACACGCAGGGGGAGGGCCGGAGAGCCCACACCTTCGGCTCGCTGCTCCTCGCCGTGCACGACGACGGCGAGTTGCGCTACGTCGGCAACGTCGGCACGGGCTTCGACGACGCGGAGATCGCCCGTCTGCTCGGGCTGCTCGAGCCGCTGCAGCGGCCGGACTCGCCCTTCCGCGAGGTGCCGAAGCTCCCCCGTGTCAAGCGCTCCGACATCCGTTGGGTCGAGCCGAAGCTGGTCGCGCAGGTGCGCTTCGGCGAGTGGACCCACGACGGCCACCTCCGCCATCCCGTGTACCTCGGGCTTCGCGACGACAAGCCCGCGGACGAGGTCGTGGCCGAAACGGCCGCAAGTAACAGTCTGTTACAAGCCGGGGTCGTCCGGCGCGGCCGGCGCGAGCTGCAGCTGTCCAACCTCGACAAGCCGTTCTGGCCCGACGAGGGGATCAGCAAGGGCGACCTGCTCGCGTACTACCGGGAGATCGCGCCGGTGCTCGTCCCGCACCTCGCCGGGCGCCCGTTCACGATGCGCCGGTATCCCGACGGCGCGTACGGCAAGGCGTTCTTCCAGAAGGACGCGCCGAAGCACATGCCGGAGTGGATCAAGACGTTCGAGGCGACGGTGTCGCCCGGCAAGACGGTTCGCTTCCCGCTCGTCGACGACGAGCTCGCGTTGCTCTGGATGGTG
>DATBIC010000138.1:0-8451 GCA_036557145.1 Gaiellaceae bacterium | reverse complement strand
CAACAACTACGCGATCGTGCAGTCGGTCGACAAGATCGTCGCGGTCGACATCTACGTGCCCGGCTGCCCGCCGCGGCCGGAGCAGCTCGTCGAGGGGATCGTGCGCCTGCACGAGGCGGTGAGGGCCGGCGTCCCGCCGGCCTACGAACTGCGGAGCGTCGCGTCGTGACGACTCCGGCCGGCGAGTGGGCCGCGGTGCCCGGTCTCGTCGGCGCGACCGACCGGCATCACGAGACGACCGTGGTCGTCGAGCCCGAGCGGCTCGTCGACGCCGCGCTGTACCTGCGCGACGAGCTCGGCTTTCGGTTCCTCTCCGACGTCACCGCGGTCGACTACCTCGGCTACGGCAGCGAGGGCGTCTCCGGGTTCATCGGCACGCCGGGCGGACGCGACCTGAACGCGCCGATGACGCAGGGGCTGCAGGCCGTCCCGGCGGCCCGGCCCAAGCGCTTCGCGATGAACTATCACCTGCTCGCGATCGCGTCGCCCCCGCGCCGGCTGAGGCTGCAGACGTGGATCGACGAGGACGAGCCCGTCCCGTCGGTCGTGCGCGTCTGGCCGACCGCGGACTGGCACGAGCGCGAGGCGTACGACCTGATGGGCATCGTGTTCGACGGCCATCCCAACCTCGTCCGGATCCTGCTCGACGACGACTGGGAGGGGCATCCCCTGCGCAAGGACTATCCGCTCGGCGGCGAGCCGGTGCGGTTCTCGGGGGAGGAGTAGCGGTGACAGCGACGTTGAAGCGGCCGGTCGGCCGCGCGATCTACGAGGGGACGCGGATCCCGTATCCGATCCCGACGGTGCTTCGGACCTCGCAGGCGGTCCAGGACACCGGCGACGTCATGACCGTCAACTTCGGTCCGAACCACCCGTCGACACACGGCGTGCTGCGGCTGATCGTCGACCTCTACGGGGAGGACGTGACTGGCCTCGAGGCTGTCGTCGGCTACCTGCACACCGGCTTCGAGAAGAACATGGAGCACAAGACGTGGTGGAAGTGCATCACCTACCCCGAGCGCATCGACTACGTCTCGTTCCAGAACAACGAGTACGTCTTCGTCGCGGCCGTCGAGAAGCTGCTCGACCTCGAGATCCCGCCGAAGGCGACCTGGATGCGCACGCTCCTCTGCGAGCTCAACCGCATCCACTCGCACCTCGTCTGGCTCGGCACGTCGGCGCTCGAGCTCGGCGCGATCTCGATGTTCTGGTACGCGTTCCGCGAGCGCGAGCAGATCCTCGACCTGTTCGAGCTGGTGACTGGGTACCGCATGCACACGCGCTACTTCCAGGTCGGCGGGCTCGCCGAGGACATCCCGCGCGGCTTCTACCCGCAATGCCGTGTGTTCTGCGACTGGATGCCCCGTGCGATCGACGACTACGAGACGCTGCTGACGCGCAACAAGATCTGGCTCGAGCGCACCGAGGGCATCGGGCTCCTCTCCGCCGACGACGCGATCGCGCTCGGGCAGTCCGGGCCCGTGCTGCGGGCATCCGGCGTCGACTGGGACGTCCGCCGCGACGAGAGCTACCTCGCCTACCACCAGGTCGACTTCCGCGTCCCGGTGTTCGCGGAGGGCGACGTCTACGCGCGCTACCGCGTGCACATCGAGGAGATGCGCCAGTCGGTGCGGATCGTCGAGCAGTGCCTCGACCGGCTCGAGCGCATGGAAGGCGAGCCATGGATCGCGGACGACCGGAAGGTCGTGCTCCCACCGCGCCACGAGCTGCATACCTCGATGGAGTCTCTCATCCACCACTTCAAGATCGTCACCGAGGGCTTCCGCGTCCCCGAGGGCGAGGTGTACGTCGCGATCGAGTCGCCGCGGGGCGAGCTCGGCTGCTACGTCTGCTCGTCCGGCGGGCCGAAGCCGTGGCGGGTGAAGTTCCGGGCACCGTCGTTCGTCGCGCTGGAGGCGACCGCCACCTGCATGAGCGACGCGCTGATCGCCGACATGATCGCGATCGTCGGCTCGCTCGACACGGTGATGGGAGAAGTCGACCGGTGAGCCTCACGTTGTACGACGCGATCCAGGCCGAGCGGGCGAAGTACCCGGAGGGGTCGCGCAGCGCGGTGATGCCGGCGCTCCGCCTCGCGCAGGAGGAGCACGGCTGGCTCTCGGCCGACGTGCTGCGCGAGGTCGCGGACGCACTCGAGGTGACGCCCGCGTTCGTCGAGTCGATCGCGACCTTCTACGACCAGTTCCACACCGAGCCTGTCGGCGAGCACCTGGTCGAGGTGTGCACGAACATCTCGTGCGCGCTCTACGGCGCGCAGCAGGTGCTCGAGTCGTTCGAGGCCGACCTCGCGTGCCGTGCGGGCGAGACGAGCCCCGACGGGAAGGTGACGCTGCGGACGATCGAGTGCCTCGGCGGCTGCGGTTGGGGGACAATCGTCGCCGTCGACCACCGCTACCACCTGCACGTCAAGCCGGAGGACACCGCTGCGATCGTCGAGGAGCTCCGTGCCGGCTGAGATCAGGGAGCTCGTCCTCGCGGACGCGACCACGAGCCTCGCCGACTACGAGCGGGGCGGCGGCTACCGCCAGCTCGCGCGTGCGCGGACGATGACGCCGAGCGAGGTGACGGAGGCGCTGCTCGCATCGGAGCTGCGCGGCCGCGGCGGCGCGTTCTTCGCCACCGGGCGCAAGTGGTCGTTCGTGCCGTCGAAGGAGCAGATCCCGAGGCCGCACTACCTCGTCGTGAACGCCGACGAGTCCGAGCCGGGCAGCTTCAAGGACAACGAGATCCTCACACGCGTGCCGCACCGCTTCCTCGAGGGATGCCTGATCACCGCGCACGCGGTCGATTCGAGGAACGTGTTCGTCTACATCCGTGGCGAGTACAGCGGCCCGTACGAGGTGCTCGCGGCGGCGCTCGACGAGGTCAAAGCGCGGCCGGACCTGATCGGCGACGCCGACATCGTGCTCCACCGGGGCGCCGGCGCCTACATCTGCGGCGAGGAGACGGCGCTGATCGAGTCGCTCGAGGGGAAGCGTGGGCAGCCGCGCTCGAAGCCGCCCTTCCCGGCGATCTCGGGCGTCTACGGCTCGCCGACCGTCGTCAACAACGTGGAGACGATGGCAACGGTGCCTCCGATCCTCGAGCTCGGCGGCGCGGAGTACGCGAAGCTCGGTGTCGAGAACTCGCGCGGGACCCGCGTCGTCTCGGTGTCGGGCCACGTCGTGAACGGCGGCAACTACGAGATCGAGCCCGGCATCTCGCTGCGCGACCTGATCTACGCCGAGCACCTCGGCGGCGGCGTGCCGGACGGTCGGAAGCTGAAGGCCGTGATCCCCGGCGGATCGTCGACCGTGATCCTCACCGGCGACGAGATCGACGTCGGCTACGACTTCGACTCGCTCGCGAAGCTGCACACGGCGATGGGGTCGGCGGGGGTCGTGTGCCTGGACGAGCGCGTGTGCATGGTGCAGCTCGGCGTCCGCGTCAGCGAGTTCTACGAGCACGAGTCGTGCGGCAAGTGCACCCCGTGCCGCGAGGGCACGCGCTGGATGACGACGATCCTGCGCAAGCTCGAAGCCGGCGACGCGACGCGGCGCGAGCTCGACCTGTTGCTCGACGTCTGCGACCGGATCAACGGCAAGTGTCTCTGCCCGCTGGGCGAGACTGCCGCGATGGCGGTGGCGAGCTACGTCGCCAAGTTCCGCGACGAGTTCGTCGCGCACATCGACCGGGGCGGCTGCCCGTTCGGCTCGACGTCCCCGCTCGACGGCGTGCTCGCCCCCGTCGCGATGCATACCCAAGCCCACGCGCGCGAGCTGGTCGAGGCCGCGACATGACCGTCGCAGACATGTCTCGTTGCCAAACGAGGGTGACAAACCTGTCACGGGCGCTGGTCGCGATGCGCAGCCCTTCGCGCACGCCCAAATGGCTAGAGGTGACGGCATGACCGTCGCAGACACGTCTCGTTGCCACACGTCTCGTTGCCAAACGAGGGTGACAAACCTGTCACGGGCGCTGGTCGCGATGCACAGCCTTTCGCGCACGCACGAACGACTCGAGGTCACCGCGTGACCCAACCCGCCCCGGAGTCCGTCACCGTGACGATCGACGAGCGCCAGATCGAGGTGCCGAAGGGCACGGGCCTCGTCGAGACGGCGCAGGCGGCGGGGATCGAGATCCCCGTCTTCTGCTACGAGCCGCGGCTCGGGCCGGCGGTCGGCGCGTGCCGCATGTGCCTGGTCGAGGTCGAGGGGATGCCGAAGCTCCAGGCCGGCTGCACGCTCACCGCGCAGGACGGGATGGTCGTGCACACCGCCCGCACGTCGAAGCTCGCCGCCGACGGCCAGAACGCGACGCTCGAGTTCATCCTCGTCAACCACCCGCTCGACTGCCCGGTCTGCGACAAAGGCGGCGAGTGCCCGCTGCAGGACCTCACGTTCCGCTACGGGCCCGGCTCGACGCGCATGGTGTTCCCGAAGCGCACGTTCGAGAAGCCGATCCCGATCTCGCCGCTGATCGCGCTCGACCGCGAGCGCTGCATCCTCTGCTACCGCTGCACGCGCTTCAGCGAGCAGATCGCCGAGGACGGGCAGCTCGTCGCCGTCAACCGCGGCTCGCAGTCGATCATCGCCACGTTCGAGGACGAGCCCTACCGCGGCCACTTCTCCGGCAACGTCACCGAGATCTGCCCGGTCGGCGCGCTCACGTCGACGCAGTACCGCTTCGAGGCCCGGCCGTGGGAGATCCAGAACGTCCCGACGGTCTGCGGCCTCTGCCCCGTCGGCTGCAACATCAGCGCGACCACGCGCGAGGGCAAGGTCAAGCGCATCCAGTCGCGGATCCACCCGGAGATCGACGAGGGCTGGCTCTGCGACAAGGGCCGCTTCGCTTACGAACACCTCCGCGCCGCCGACCGGATCACGACGCCGCTCCGCAAGTCGGGGCCGCGCACCTTCACGGCTGCGTCGTGGGACAACGCGATCGACGACGTCGAGCGGCTCTTGCGCGACGGCGGCACGTCGACGGTCGCCGCCCTGTCCGGCGGCGAGTCGGTCGAGGAGGCATACGGGCTCGCGAAGCTGCTCCGCCGCGGCCTCGGCGCGCACACCGCCGTGCTGCCCGAGGTCGTGCCGTTCGGGCCGGGTGCGTCGAGCGCGCCGCTGTCGGCGCTGAGGGACGCCCGCACGATCGCGGTCGTCTGCGACACGCCGGTGGTCGAGCGCGCGCCGGTGGTCGAGCTGTGGCTGAAGGCTGCCGGGCGGCGGGGCGCGACGATCACCTACGGCCCGCCGAGCGAGCCGGTCGACGCGATCGTCACCGACGACCCCGCGCAGGCGACCGGCGCCGCGACCGTGTACTTCCTGCCGCTCACCCCGAACGGGCGCGGCATCAGCGACGCCTGGAGCATCGCCGCCGACGGCGAGCCCGGCGACGACGAGCCCCGGCTGCTCGTGATCTCCGGCGACGAGGCGGCCCGCGACCCGAGCGTCCGCGCCCTGGCCGAGAAGGCGGCCGCGGTCATCGGCATCGGCATGTTCGAGGACAGCTTCCGCGGCCTCGCCGACCTCGTCCTGCCGGGGACGAGCTATCTCGAGCGCGACGGGACGACCGTGAACCTCGAGGGACGGCTCCAACGCCAGCGCCGCGCGGTGCTCGCGCCGGTCCCCGACGTGCTCGTCTGGCTGGCGAAGCTCGCCGAGCGCTTCGGCGTCGAGCTGTCGCCGCACGCGTCGATCGTCTTCGACGAGGTCTCGGCGAAGTGCTTCGGCGGGATCACCCTCGCCGAGCTGGGCGAGCGGGCGCCGCTGCCGAGCGCACCGTCCGGAGCTGCCTCGCCGGCCCCGAAGCGCGCGAAGGCCGCGCGAGCGGGCGCCAAGGGCCTGCGCCTCGTCGCGTACAAGGCGCTGTTCTCCGGCTCGGCGGTGGAGCGGACGCCCGAGCTCGACTTCCAGCGCCCCGAGCCCGAGGTGTGGTTGTCGGCCGACGACGCGCGCACACGCAAGATCCGCAACGGCGCGCCGGTGACCGTATCGTCGAACGGTACGTCGGTCGAGCTGCGAGCCCGCATCGCCCGCGACCTCGCGCCCGGCGCCGTGCGGATCGCGGCCGAGCACGCCGGCGACCTCCATGCAACGGTCGAGGTCCGCCCCTGATGCACGAACCCTGGTGGATCACGTTCTTCAAGGCGCTGATCGTCATCAACGTGGTGATGCTGTTCTTCGCCTTCACGACGTGGCTCGAGCGAAAGCTGCTCGGGCGCATGCAGCTCCGCTTCGGCCCGAACCGGGCGGGCCCGAAGGGCCTGCTCGTGCCGATCGCCGACCTGCTGAAGCTGATCCGCAAGGAGGCGTTCTCGCCGAGCGCCGCCAAGGAGCCCCTCTACATCATCGCGCCGATCATCTCGATGTGCACCGCCCTCCTGGCGTTCAGCGTGCTTCCCTTCGGGGCGGGCTGGACGGTCGGCGGCTACTACATCGCCGGCGAGGTCGTCAACGTGCCGATCTCGCTGATCCTGATCTTCGCGCTCGGGTCGCTCGGAATCTACGGCTTCATCGTCGGCGGCTGGGCGTCCGAGTCGAAGTACTCGATCCTCGGCTCGATGCGCACCTGCGCGCAGCTCGTCTCGTACGAGGTCTCGCTCGCCCTCTCCGTGCTCGGCGTCGTGATGATGGGGCAGTCGCTCAACCTGGTCGACATCGTGAACAAGCAGGAGGCGACGCTCTGGTTCTTCATCCCGCAGATCGTCGGGCTCACGGTGTTCCTGATCGGCGGCACCGCCGAGACGTCCCGCGCCCCGTTCGACCTTCCGGAGGCCGACACGGAGCTCGTCGCCGGGTACCACACCGAGTACTCGGGGATGCGCTGGGGGATCTTCCAGGCGGCGGAGTACATCAACCTGCTCGTGCTGTCGGGTCTCTGCGTGACGCTCTTCTTCGGCGGCTACCACTTCCCGTGGGTGCACTCGCTCGACATCCTCGGGCCGATCTGGTTCGTGCTGAAGCTGTTCGCACTGGTCTCGGTCTTCATCTGGCTGCGCGCAACGCAGCCTCGGCTCCGGTACGACCAGCTGATGCGGTTCGGCTGGAAGGTGCTGCTGCCCGTCGCGACGCTGAACGCACTGATCACGGCCGCGGTGGTGATCGCCGTCAAATGAGCGCGGTCCCGAACACGGTCAAGGGCTTCGGCGTGACGCTGAAGCAGATCTTCAAGAAGCCGATCACCCAGCAGTACCCGGAGCAGAAGTCGCCGGTCTACCCGCGCTTCCGCGGGCGGCACCGGCTGCACCGGCACGTGAACGGTCTCGAGAAGTGCGTCGGCTGCTCGCTCTGTGCCGCCGCCTGCCCGGCCGACTGCATCCGCGTCGTCGCCGCGGAGAACACGCCCGACAACCGGGTGTCGGCAGGCGAGCGCTACGCGCGCATCTACGAGATCAACATGTCGCGCTGCATCTTCTGCGGCTACTGCGAGCTCGCCTGCCCGTTCGACGCGATCACGCTCGGCAACGACTTCGAGATCTCCGAGTACAACCGCGACGACCTCATCTACACGAAGGACATGCTGCTCGCGCCGCCGGTGAAGGTGATGCCGGTCGCCGACCGCGACCTCTACGACACGCCGATCCCCTTCTACAAGGACAACTCGTAGTGGCCAACTTCCTCGTCTGGGTGGTGTGGTTCTTCGCCGCATTCGCCTGCCTTGCGAGCGCGCTCGGCGTCGTCACGTTCAAGAACCCGTTCTACTCGGCGCTGTCGCTGATCGGGAACCTCGGCGCGCTCGCCGTCCTGTTCCTGCTGCTGTCCGGGGAGTTCGTCGCCGCCGGCCAGGTGCTCGTCTACGGCGGCGCCGTGATGGTGATGTTCCTGTTCGTGATCGCGTACCTCGGCGACCGCTCCGAGGAGTCGCCGTGGTCGGGCGGCCCCTCGTGGCTTGCGGCCGGGGCCGTGCTCGCGGGCGCTGCGCTGCTCGCCGAAGTGATCGTCGTCGTCGGGCTCAGCACCGGCAACGTGCTCTCGCAGCCGAAGCACATCGGGCGCTCGTTCGGCTCACCGGCATCGGTCGGCCGCCTCTTCCTCACCGACCACCTGCTCGCGTTCGAGGTGACGTCGATCGTGCTGCTCGTCGCCGCGGTCGGCGGCGTCGTGCTCGGATCGCACGCGCGTCGCGTCGACCCGCTCGAGCGGAAGGAAGGCGCCGATGCACGGGCCTGACATCCAGTGGTACGTCGTCCTGAGCGCGCTCCTCTTCGCGACGGGCGCGCTCGGCGTGATGCTGCGCCGCTCGCCGCTGATCATCCTGCTCTCCGTCGAGATCATGCTGAACGCGTCGAACCTGCTCCTGATCGCGTTCTCGCGGCTGCACGGGAAGGAGGACGGCCAGATCTTCGCGATCTCCGTGATGGCGGTCGCGGCGTCCGAGGTCGTGGTCGGCCTGGGCCTGATCGTCGCCCTCGGCCGCCGCCACGTCGACCTCGACGTCGACAAGCTGAGG
>DATBIC010000137.1:0-10646 GCA_036557145.1 Gaiellaceae bacterium | reverse complement strand
GTTGCGGACGCGCTCCGGCCCGAACTCGTCGAGCAGCCCCTGGGTGACGCCCATCGAGCCGCCCATCTCGCCGATGTCCTCGCCCATGACGAACACGTCGTCGTCGTTCCGGAGCGCGGCGCCGAGCGCGTCGCGCACGGCCTCGCGGTAGGTCACCTCAGGCATAGATGTTCTTCAAAGCGTCCTCGGGCTGCGGGTCGGTGCCGTTCTTGGCGAACTCGACCGCCGCGTCGACGACGCCGACCGCCTCCTCGTCGAGCGCGGCGAACTCCTCGTCCGACAGGCCGAGCCGGCCGCGCAGCCGCGGAATCGGATCGTGCTCGGCAGCGTCCTCGCGGTCCTCCTTCGAGCGGTAGACCTGCGGGTCGCCGATGTAGTGGCCGTGCATGCGGTACGTGCGCACGTCGAGAAACACGGGCCCGTGCCCGTCGCGGGCGTGCTCGAGCGCCTCGAGCGCCGCTTCGTGCACCGCCTCGACGTCCTGCCCGTCGACCTTGCGCGAGCGCATGTCGTACGCGAGCGCGCGCTTGCTCATGTCGTCCCACACCGGCGAGTGCTGCCAGCCCGGCGTCGACTCCGCCCAGTGGTTGTTCTCGCACACGAAGACCGTCTTCGTCTGCCAGAGCTGCGCGAGGTTGAGCGACTCGTGGAAGGTGCCGATGTTCGTCGCCCCGTCGCCGAAGAACGCGACCGCGACCCGCGGCTCGTCGCGCAGGCGGAAGGCGAGGCCAGCGCCGACAACTGCTGGGAGCCCGCCGCCGATCACGGCGTTGGCGCCGTAGTTGCCGCGCTCGACGTCGTAGAGGTGCATCGAGCCGCCGTAGCCGTGCGAACAGCCCTCGATCTTCCCGTAGAGCTCCGCCATCACGTTGTTCGGATGGGTGCCGCGCGCGAGCGTGTGACCGTGCGCGCGGTGCGTCGAGGCGAAAATGTCGCCCTCCTCCATCGCCTGGCAGACGCCGACGGCGGTCGCCTCCTGCCCGATCGCCACGTGCAGGAACCCGGGCAGCTCACCCGCGCGGAACCGCTCCTCCACCCGCTCCTCGAAATGGCGGATGAGCAGCATCTCCCGCAGGAACTCGCGCAGCGTCTCCTCGTTGAGGGCGCGCCTCTTCTCGACCTTGGCCACGGGACCGCAGTGTACGTTTTGGGCCGTGAGCCTCGTCGGAGACTGGACGAAGCTGCAGGCCAAGCTGCCGGAGGGCTGGTCGCGCGCGGAGCTCCGGCTCACCACCGCCGACGGCGCCGTCGCGAGCCGGGCGGCGTCGCTGCTCGGACCCGCGCAGCCGTTCCGCGCGGCGCCGGGCGTGCTGCGCTTCAGCTCGGCGCTCGACGGCACCGCCCCGAGCCCCGACTCGGTCGCACGGCTGCTGCGGCGCCTGGACGAGACGCGCATCCGCGGCCGGCTCGAGGTGCTGGCGACGACCGCCGGCGCCCCCGCCGCCGACCGGGCCGAAACGCCGCCGCCCGAGCCGGTGACGCTGCTCGCGTCGTGGGACGCCGCGCTCGCCACGCTCCCGCCGGACTGGAGCGACCTCTACGCCGAGCTCCGGCTCGACTCGAGCGACTACCTCGAGCCGGCGGCCACGCTGTGCGCCCCGATCAACCCGCGCCGCGACGGGACCCGGCTCGCACTGCGCTTCCGCGCGGCGCGCCGTGCCGGCTACGGCGCGTCGGCGACGATGGTCGGCCGCTGCCTCGAGCGCTGCGACGGGATGGGCATGCAGGGCTCGGTCGAGGTTCTCGGCGTTCTCAGCGACACGCGGCTCGTCGCGACGCAGGGGCCGACCTGGATGCTCGCCGGCAAGAACGTCTGATGGCAAGCCCGGTCTCGTGGCTGCTGGTCGAG
The DNA here is from genome assembly GCA_036557145.1 of Gaiellaceae bacterium. Taxonomy (GTDB): domain Bacteria; phylum Actinomycetota; class Thermoleophilia; order Gaiellales; family Gaiellaceae; genus PALSA-600. The sequence goes on along the minus strand of DATBIC010000137.1, from coordinate 8,797 downwards.
CCGGGCTGGCGCGTCGAGGGGACCGACGGCAAGGAGCTCGGCAGCGTCGAGGAGGTGCTCGGCGACAAGGACGCCGACATCTTCGACGGGCTCGCCGTGCTGCGCGGCATCGGCGCGCTGCCGCGCTACGTCTCGGCCGACCTCGTCACCGGGATCACCGACGACGGAATCGTCGCCGTCCGGCTCGACGCAGCCGGCTTCGAGCGGCTGCCCGAGCACGGACCGAGCGGAAGCTGATCGACGCGCTCGCACAGGCGGCCGCGATCCGCGCCGGCGAGCTCTCGGCCGTCGAGGCGGTCGAGGCGGCGATCGCACGCATCGAGGCGGCGAACCCGCAGCTCAACTTCCTCGTGACGGACGGCTTCGAAGCAGCGCTCGCCGCGGCGCGCGCGCCGCTTCCGGACGGCGCGTTCACCGGCGTGCCGATGCTCGTCAAGGACCTCACCGAGACCGCCGGCCTGCGCACCACGTTCTCGTCGCGGGCATTCGCCGACTACGTGCCGGACGCCGACGCGGCGGTCGTGCGCCGGATGAAGGACGCCGGCTTTGTCGTGGTCGGCAAGTCGAACTCGCCGGAGTTCGGGATCACCGCGGTGACCGAGTCGCACCTGAACGGTGACTGCCGCAACCCGTGGGACCCCTCACGGACGCCGGGCGGCTCCTCCGGCGGCGCGGCGGCCGCCGTCGCGGCGGGCGTCCTTCCGCTCGCACACGCCTCCGACGGCGGCGGCTCGATCCGCATCCCGGCGTCGTGTTGCGGCCTGTTCGGCCTCAAGCCGTCGCGCGGCCGCGTCTCCCCCGCGCCGAACGTGAGCGGCTCGCTCGAGCTCGGCCAGAACGGCGCGGTCTCGGTGACCGTGCGCGACTCCGCTGCGTTCCTCGACGCCGTCGCCGGCTACGAGTGGGGCGACGCGAACGTGCCGGCGCCCCCCGAGCGCCCCTTCCTCGAGGAGGTCGGCCGCGACCCGGGGCGACTCCGGATCGCCTTCACCGACGTCGCCCCGATCCCCCACCCGGTCGATCCGAGGGTGGCCGGCGTGGTACGCGCCGCGGGCGACGCGCTCGCTGCACTCGGCCACGACGTCGTCGAGCAGACGCCGCCCTGGCGCGACGAGAACCTGATCCGCGCGTTCGCCGTGCTCTGGCAGACGGCCCCCGCGCTCTATCCGGTGCGCGACCGGTCGCTGCTGATGCCGATCAACCGCGTCCTCGCCGAGTCGGCCGACCGCACGTCGAGCGTAGCCCTGGCCGAGGCGACCGCCTCGCTCCAACGCTCCGCGCGCAAGGTGGTCGCGTTCTGGCAGCACGTCGACGTCGTGCTCACACCCGGTCTCGCGATGCTGCCGGTTCCGATCGGCTGGGTGTTCGAGCCCGAGGACCCGTGGGAGCAGTTCGGGCGCGGTGGCGAGTTCACGCCGTTCACGCCGGTCGTCAACGTGACGGGGCAGCCGGCCGCCTGCGTCCCCTTCGGCGTCGTCGACGGCCTGCCCGTCGGGATCCACCTGATCGGGCCGCCGGCGGGCGAGGCGCTGCTGTTCCGGCTCGCCGCGCAGATCGAGGCCGCGCATCCGTGGGCCGACAGGCTCCCGGTTTCCTGAGCGAACGAATCCGGAATACTCCCCGGCATGACCGAACCGGCACAGGCGCCGAAGAACCGCGGGCTGCGGGTCGTGCCGCCCCGCCGCGGCCTCGTCGCGGCCGTTCGGCGCACGGCCGACCGCGCTCAGCGGGTGTTCCGCCTCGAACGCGAGCTCGCCGCGCTCGAGCTCAAGAAGAAGGCGCAGTCGATCGGCATCGGCGCCGGCCTGGCAGTCGTCGCGCTGTTCTTCCTCTTCTTCGGACTGATGGGCATGTTCGCCACGATCGCCGCCGCGCTCGCCACCTTCCTGCCGGTCTGGGCGGCATTGCTGATCGTCACCGCGCTGCTCTTCCTGCTCTGCGGGCTGTTCCTCCTGCTCGCACGCGGGCGGTTCCAGAAGGCGACGCCGTTGTCGCCCGAGGCGGCGCTGCGCGAAGCGCGGCTCACGTCGGAGGCGTTGAAGCGCTGATGCCCGGGGCCAAACGCACACCGGACCAGATCACGCTGGAGCTCGAGTCCGAGCGGGCCGAGCTCGTGGTCGCGGTCGGCGAGCTACGCGAGGCGCTCGACTACACGCGGGGGCGGGTCAAGTCCGCTGCGAAGAAGGTGCCGTTCGTGGTCGCAGGCGCCACCGCCGCGGCGTTCGCCGTCTCCGCAGGCGTCGGCGCGACCTTCCGGCTCGTCTCGGGGAGGCGCAAGGCCGACAGCAACGAGCTGTGGCGCGTCGGCCGCTGGTCGCTGCACGAAGACGACGAGTAACGACGACTACTCGCGGAGCTCGGCGTCGAAGCGCTCGCCGAGCGCCGACACGATCGCGCCCCGCAGCCGCCGCGCGTCGTCGTCCGCGAGCGTCCGCTCCGGCGACTGGAAGGCGACCGAGAAGGCGACCGACTTCTTTCCGGCCGGAACCGGATCGCCGCGGTAGACGTCGAAGACGCGGATCTCGCGCAGCTCCTCCCCGGCCGCCTCGCGCGCGGCTGCGACGATCGCGCCGGCCTCGACGTCCTCCGACACCACCACCGCGAGGTCCTGCCGCACCGCGGGATAGGTGATCACGTCCCGGTAGGCCACCGGCTCGCGGCTCGCCGCGAAGAGCTCGGCGAGGTCGAGCTCGAAGCCGCACCACTCGCCGTCGAGCAGCGTCGGGTGCAGCTCGCCGACGAGCCCGGCCGGCGTGCGCGCGGCCTTGCCGGGGTGGAACAACGCGTCCTCGGCCCGCTCGAAGACCGGGTCGGCCTTGAGCGCGGCGTAGAGCGCCTCGACGGCGCCCTTCCCGTGGAAGAAGCCGCCGGCCGCGATGCCGGCGACGCGCAGGTGCTCGTCCGGGAGCTCGCCGTCGGGGAGGTAGACGCGGGCGATCTCGAACAGCGCGATGTGCGACGCGCCGGCGTCGAGGTTGCGCGACGCGGCGTCGACGAGGCTGGGCAACAGCCGCGTGCGGAGCGCGGTGAAGTCGGCGGAGATCGGCTCGGGCAGGTTCCACGTCGTGTCGTCGTCGGGCCGCAGGCTCGGGGTGTACGTCTCGGCGAAGCCGAGACCGACCAGCGTGTCCTCGACGCGCCGGCGGAGCTGCTGCTCACGGGTCAGCGCGCCGAACATCGCGCGCCGGAGCGGCAGCGTGAACGGGACGTCCTCGAGCCGGAAGCGCGCGATTTCCTCGACGACGTCGATCTCACGCGTGACGTCGCGCTCGCGCCACGTCGGCGCGAGGACGCTGCCGTCGTCCCGGTCGAAGCCGAGCCGCTCGAGCAGGCGGTACTGGTCGGCAGGCGGCGTCTCGATTCCGGTGACGGCGTCCGCGCGCTCGGGCCGATAGGCGATCACGGGCCGCGCGGGCAGCTCGCCCTGCGCATCGGTGTGCGCGGTCAGCCGCGCACCGGTGAGCTCGAGCAGCAGGCGCGTCGCGACGTTGGCCGCGGGCTCGGCGAGGTGGGGATCGACCCCTTTCTCCCAGCGGTTCGACCCCTCGGTGCGCAGACGCAGCCGCTCGCTCGTGCGGAAGAGCCCGTGCGGCTCGAAGTTCGCCGCCTCGAGCAGCACCGTCGAGGTCGCGTCGCCGATCTCGGTTTCTTCGCCGCCCATGATCCCGGCGAGCGCGACCGAGCGTTCGGCGTCGGCGATCATCAAGTCGGACGAAGCCAACTCGCGGTCGACGCCGTCGAGCGTGCGCAGGCGCTCGCCTTCGTGCGCACGCCGCACGACGATGCGGCCCTCGCTGAGCGTCGTGTAGTCGAACGCATGCAGCGGATTGCCGAGCGCGAGCATCACGTAGTTGGTGACGTCGACGACGTTCGAGATCGGCCGCATGCCGGCGGCGAGCAGGCGCGCCTTCAGCCACACGGGCGACGGCGCGATCGCGACGTCCTCGAACAGCCGCCCGATGTAGCGCGGGCAGCCGGCGACGTCGTCGATGCGGATGTCGAGCGGCGCCGTCGGCAGCTCGATCGGCTCGGAGCCCGGCTGCGGTTGCAGCGGCAGGTCGTACAGCGCCGCCACCTCGCGGGCGATGCCGTACACGGAGAGCAGGTCAGGGCGGTTGCCCGTCGACTCGACGACGAGGATCGTCTCGCGCAGCGGAAGCACGTCGGCGAGCGGCGTCCCCGGCTCGACGCCGTCGGGCAGCAGCATGATCCCCGTGTGGTCGGCGCCGAGGTCGATCTCGTCCTCGGCGAGGATCATCCCGTCCGAGATCTCGCCGCGGACCTTGCGGCGCTCGAGCTCGACGCCGTTCGGCAGCACGGCGCCCGGCAGCGCGACGGCGACCGTCGCTCCCGCGCCAAAGTTCCACGCGCCGCAGACGATCGAGCGCGCGTCCCCCTCACCGACGTCGACCTTCGTCAGCTGCAGGCGGTCGGCGTTCGGATGCTTGACCGCCTCGAGCACGCGCCCGACGCGGAAGCGGACGAGGTTGCCGTCGGCGTCCGCGACGCCGCGCGTCTCGATCCCCTCGACCTCGGCCGACGCGATCGACAGGCGCGTCGCGAGCTCGTCCAGCGGCATCTCGACCGGGACGTACTCGCGCAGCCAGGAGAGCGGAACTCTCACGACTAAAACTGCCTCAGCACGCGGAGGTCGCCCTCCCAGAGGGCGCGGATGTCGGGGATGTCGTGGCGCAGCTGCGCCGTGCGCTCGAGCCCGCAGCCGAAGGCGAAGCCGCTCCAGCGGTCGGGGTCGAGACCGACGTTCTCGAAGACGCGCGGGTCGACCATGCCGGCGCCGCCCATCTCGATCCAGCCGGAGAACTTGCACGTGCGGCAGCCGGCGCCGTCGCAGATCCCGCACGACACGTCGGGCTCGATCGAAGGCTCGGTGAACGGGAAGTAGTGCGTCCGGAAGCGCACGCGCCTGTCGGGGCCGTAGAGCTGCCGCATCACGTGCAGCAGCGTCCCCTTGAGGTCCGCGAGCGTGAGCCCTTCGTCGACGGCGAGGCCCTCGAACTGGTGGAAGATCGGGTAGCGCGTGGCCGTAATCGCGTCGCGACGGTAGACGCGGCCGAGCGACACCATGTAGAGCGGCGGCGGCTTCTCTTCGAGGATGTGGATCTGGCTCGGCGACGTCTCCGTCCGCAGGACGTGCGTGTCGTCGAAGAAGAACGTGTCGCGCGGCGAGCGCGACGAGTGCGTCGGCGCGAACGCGAGCTTGTCGAAGTTGTATTCGACCGTCTCCACCTCGCGGTCGTCGCGCACCTCGAAGCCGAGGCCGAGAAACGCGTCCTCGACCATCCGCCGCACCTGCGTGATCGGGTGCAGGTGGCCGACCGGCAGCTCTTCGCCGGGAAGCGTCACATCGACGACTTCGTCGCGCAGGCGGCGGTCGAGCTCCTCGCGGCGCAGCACTGCGGCGCGCTCGTCGACCGCGCTCTCGAGCCGCGTGCGGACCCCGTTCAAGAGGATGCCCCTCTCGCGGTCGCGGACGCCCCGCAGCGCCTGCGCGAGCTCGGAGCGGCGCCCGAGCACGCGGACGCGCACGGTGTCGAGCTCCGCCTCGTCGACGGCCGCGGCGACCGCGGACGCGGCTTCGTCCTCGTACGCCGGCCAGTCCACGGCGGCGACACTATCCAAGGCCTCTCCTCTCGCTTCGGTGATCGGGACACGTCAGGCCCCGGTGCGAAAGAGGTGCGCGGCTAGACGGCACCCCGGTTCGAGCACCGGGGCCGCGTAAACAGCGTGAGCGCCGTCGCCTGCATGCCTTGGAAAGATAGCGGCGATGTCGGTGTACGACCAGATCGCCCACCTCTACGACCCGTGGTCGCGGAGCGTCGTCGAGGACATCGGCTTCTACGTCGAGGAAGCGGTGCGGAGCGGCGGGCCCGTGGTCGAGCTCGGGGTCGGCACGGGTCGCATCGCCGTGCCGGTCGCGTCGGCCGGTGTCCGGGTGATCGGCCTCGACTCCTCGCGCGGCATGCTCGACGTCGCGGCGGCTCAGGCACGCGCCGCCGGGGTGCCGGAGCTCGTCGACCTTCGCCTCGGCGACATGCGCGACCCGCCGGTCGACGGGACGTACCCGCTCGTCACCTGCCCCTTCCGCTCGCTCCTGCACATGGAGACCGACGACGACCGCCGCGCCGCCCTGCGCGCGATTTGCGCGCTCCTCTCGCCGGAAGGACGCTTCGTGTTCGACGTGTTCACACCGGGGCAGGACGACATCGCCGAGACACACGGCCGGTGGATCGAGCGCGAACCGGGGATCTGGGAGCGCGCCGACTGGGACGAGGACGAGCGGAGGCTCGTGCTGCGCGTGCGCGGCGACGCCGGCGGCGCCGCGCAGATGTCGCTCGCGTGGCTGTCGATCCGCGAGTGGGTCGAGCTGCTGATGGACGAGGGCTTCGTCGTCGAGGAGCTCTACGGCTGGTTCGACCGCCGCCCGTGGAACGGCGGCGAGGACTCGGTCTGGGTCTGCCGGAGACGTGCCTGAAAGCGCGGATTGCGCAGCAGGAAGGCGGCAGGCACCATCGAGAAGTGAGCGAGCGATCCGATGGGAGGTGACAGCCAACACGCAAGAAGACACGCAAGAAGAACAGGGTGACCGCTGAAAACCAACGAGCCTTCGACGAGCGGACGCGGAAGATCGACGCATACCTCGAGCGCCTCCGGCAGCGCAGCGAGGGACGGCGGGCGGATCAGCCCGACGCGCGGGCGGCTTCGTAGAGCGCGACCGCACCTGCGGCGGCGACGTTCAGCGACTCGGCCGCGCCCACGAGCGGGATCGTCGCATCGGCGTCGCGCTCGACCGACGCGGGGAGCCCCTCCCGCTCGGCGCCGAGCAGGAACGTGACGCGCCCGGACAGGTCGAGGGACGACAACGGCAGGCCGCCGTGCGCCACCAGCGCGACGCGCAGCGTCGCTTGTAGCCGATTGGTGCTTGCGTCCCAGTCGCCGAGCGGCACGCGCCAGATCGAGCCCGCGCTCGCGCGCAGCGCCTTGGGCGAGGTCGGGTCGGCGCAGCGGTCCGAGAGGCACACGGCCGCGCCGAACGCGTCGGCGGTGCGGATGAGCGTGCCGACGTTGCCGGGGTCGGCCAGCTGCCAGAGGGCGAGCGTCCCGGGCCGCTCTTCCCAGCCCGGCAGGTCGTCGCGCCGATAGACGCCGATCACGCGCGGCGGATGCGGCGCCGTCGCCACCTCCGCCAGCAGGCGAGGCTCGACGTCCTCGCCCGCGCGCAACAGCTCGACCGGCTCCGCCGTCGCGGCGTCGACGGCGTCCTCGCCCTCGACGAAGAAGAGGCCGAGCTTGTCGCGCCATCTCCGCTCACGCAGCCTGCCGAGGCTACGAGCGATGCACTGGCCAGAACGGCAGGGCGTGCCGATCCGGCCACAGCGACCGTCGGCTAATGCGCAGCGAGCCACACGCCACCGACAACCCAGCCCACGCCGATGAGAAGGATGATGAGCCCGTGAATCACCGACACGCGTCGTGGTCGCCGAAGAGCATCCCCACCGCCAACCATGAACGTGAGTGCGCCGCCGAACTTCGCCCACCTCACTCCGAATCCCCGGAAGTTCGTGAGCAGGGCAAGACCGACCAGGCACATGACGAGCCCTGCGGCAGCGATGCCGATGCCTCTCGCCACCGACTCAGCCTAACGGTCGTCCAGAAGACATTCGCCCGACGAGCTTGTCGCTGCTACCAGCAGTCGTGCAGCCTGCGGACGGTACGAGCGACGCACTGGCCGGAGCGGCACCGCTCGCGACGCCGCCCGCATTGACCGTCGGGGAGCAAGCAGCGCGACATGCGCAGCGACGCTACCTGCCTCCGCATGCCTGCGGAGGTGCCGGTCGAATCCGGCCCTCGGTGAAAACCGTCCTCGTGCGCCGTGCCTAGTCTGGGACGAGCGCGCGAAACGCCGGCTCGTGACGGATCGCGTCGAAGTCGGAGTCGTGCTCGGCCATCTCGCGGCAGCCGTCCCAGATCGCGATCGCCCGACGCAGGTGCTCGATCGCCTCCGCCGTCTCGCCGGCGCGACTCTCGCAGCAGGCCGTGTTGAACATGACGTACGCCTGATCGGGACGCAGCTGAATCAGCTCCCGGCCCTTCGCGGCCGCCTCTGCGTATCTCCCGTCCGCGTAGAGCGGTTGGGCCGACTCCCACCAGAGCTCGGGCGCGGACAGCTGCACGGACGGCGGCAGCCCGACCCAAGGGTGGCGCCGCGAGTCGTACCCGGACTCCGTGGGAGAAGGGAACGAGGGATCGGCGAACGACCCGACCGAAACCACGACCAGGTCAGGGTCCGACGGTTCGGTGTAGAAGACCTGCGACCCGCAGTCGGGGCAGAAGTGAAACACGTGCGCTTTCCGGTCCGCCTCGTCTGACACGCGCAGGTAGTCGTTGAACCGGCCGACGACCTCGACCTGGTCGGCTTTGAAGCCGGCCTGCATGCCGAACGCGCTTCCCGTGCGTCGCTGGCACGCAAGGCAGTTGCAGATCGAAACGGCGAACGGGTCTCCGGCAACATTCAGCCGGAGTTGGCCACAGTGGCAGGCCGCTTCGCGTGACCCCATTTGCGTGAACGCTACTGGAGGGACGTCCGGCCGGATCACCCGCGGTTCCACTCGAGCCATGCGGCGTGAAAGTCGGCTCGGGCGACGCGGCGCGTCTTCCCGCCCGGCCAGCGTGTCACGTCGAGCGCGACGCCGCCGTAGTCCGGGTCGTGGCGCGGGCCCTCGAACGAGATCCACGCGAGCGGCCCGTCGGCGCCGCCGCGCTCCAACCGCGAGACGAG
>DATBIC010000136.1:0-28709 GCA_036557145.1 Gaiellaceae bacterium | reverse complement strand
CGCGGCGGGCTGGGCCGCCGAGCGCGGCTGCACCGAGTGGGTCATCGTCACCGAGACGACGAACGCGGCCGGGCGGCTCTACCGGTCGGTCGGGTTCGAGCCGGACGCCGTCCAGGTCTCGGCCTACCGGCACTGAGAGCGCTACCGAGCCGCGCCGTCCCGGCCCTGTGATCGGCGCCGCTCCTTCTTGCGCTCGCGCATCGCCGACTCCGCGGCCGAGAACAGCGCGCCCGCCTCGGCCGGCGACGAGCCGTTGCCGGGCCGGTGCGCAAGTGCCGCCCCGACCGAGACCCCGAGATACGAGCTCGCGAGCGCCGGCGGCACGTCGGCTCGGTCGAGCGCCGCCTCGAGCACGCTGCAGCGGCTCTCGAGTGCGAGCTGGTCGTGCTCGTCGAGCAGGCACACGAACTCGTCGCCGCCGCGGCCGTGCAGGCGTCCCACGAGCTCGCCGGGGCGAAGCAGGTCTTCGATCCCCGTGGCGACCGCCCGAATAAGCTCGTTCCCCGCCTCGTAGCCGAGCCTGTCGTTCACCGCCTTGAGGCCGTCGAAGTCGATGCACGCGAGTGCGAACGGCCGGTCGCTCGCAAGCCGCTCGTCGAGCGCGTTCAGGAGCAGCGTCCGGCCCGGCATCCCCGTGACCTCGTCACGCTCGGCGCGTTCGCGCAGCCGCATCTGGTGAAGCGCGAGTGCGGCGAACTTGGCGAACCGCTCGGCGTCAGCCGCCTCCCAGCTCTCGAACGGCCCCTTCCCGATGCGGTGCACGCACAGCACCCCGAGCAGCTCGTCGCGTCGCTGAAGGACGACGCAGACGGCGCCCGACGACTCCTGCTCGAGCTTCGCGCAGCGTTGCACGAGGTCCGGGTGCATCGGCGCCTCGGCGCTGTTCAGCATCTGCTCGCCGCCCGCGGCGATCAGCGTGACCAGCGCGCGCTCGACCGCGATCCCGTTCGCGCTCGGCCGCTCGCCGCAGAATCGGTCGTGTCGCGGGATGCCGTTCGCGTCCAGCGCCCAGAGCTCGGCTGCATCGGCGCCGGTCAGGTCGATCGCCCGCTCACAGATCATCGCGGCGAGCGCCGTGTGGTCGAGTTCGGGCCCGCGGTCGATCAGCTCGTAGGCATGCGCAACCAGCGCGCCGGTCCGCGAGCGGTGCCCCGTCTCTCCTCCGTCGACCCCTGCCGCAGAAGTCCGCACGTCGAAAAGCCTCCTTCGGACGAATGATCGGCGCAGTCGTCGGCACGAGCGTCACCCTTTCGAGTGGGCGTGGACGACCACCGGGAGGGCGACGTCGTGGTCTTGCAGCCGCGAGAACGTGCGCCGCGCGTGCCAGATCCCCCAGACGACCAGCGCGATCAGCAGCGGCGTGCCGGTCGGGACCGACACCAGCACGAACCCGCCGACGCCGGACTCGAGCAGCACCCACAGCCGCAGCGCTGCACGCACCAGGAAGTAGACGCCCCACACGACCGACTGCATCGCGAACTCGCGACGGTACGGGCCGGCGGCGCGGAACCAGTCGGGGAACGGGTACCACGCGTTCGCGAAGACGCCGATCAGCGGCTTGCCGAGCGCTGCCGACCCGATGAGCGCGAGCCCCCAGAGTGCGCTCAGCACGACCGGCTGGGCCAGGTAGACGGTCGCGCTATTGGACACGAGGCCCACGACAGCCTGGACGGCGACGAAGACCATGCCGATGGCGATCGCGCCGACTTCCCGTCCGCTCCGGATCAGCCACGCCGCCAGTGCGAGGTAGACGACGGTCGACGCGACGACTGCGGGGCCGAGCCCGGCGAATCGCCACACCGCGTAGAAGCCGAGCACGGGGAGGACGTTCTCGGCGCCGAACTGAGGGAGCCCGCGCCGGAGCATCATCCCCCACGTCGCCTCGGGCAGGTCGTTCAGGCTGCCCGGCGCAACCGGCGTTCCTGCCGTTCGCACCATTCGATTCCCCATTCGCAGTACTCGAGGCCCCACCGGTAGACGAGGTCGATGAACGGCGGGTCCGGAACGCCGCTGCCGTCGTCGAGCGCCCGGAGGTACGCGAGCATCTGGCGGTAGCCTTCGCGGCGCGCCTCGAGCAGCCCGAGCGCGTCGTCGCGGGGCAGCGGGTCGGCGAAGAAGAGCCGGAGCAACGACTCGTCCCGCAGTTCGATCCGCCACGTGTTCCCGTGCAGCCAGCGCTCGAGCTCGCGGCGGCCGGTCGTCGTGATCGTGTAGACGCGCTTCGCGCGCCCGCCGTTCGATCCGTCCGCGCCCTCGATCCAACCGGCCGCCTCCAGCCGCCGCAGCTCGGGGTAGATCTGCCCGTAGCTCGCGGCCCAGAAGTGGCGGATCGTCCGGTCGACCTCTTGCTTGATCCCGTAGCCCGACCGGGGCCGCCGCGCGAGCAGTCCCAGCACCGCCCAGGTGACCGCCGTCGGCTCCATCTATCACTACGATATATCAGAGCGCGATATCCGTCAAGATCAGATGGCGATTGAAACGAGCGCGGTGATGCCGCACAATCGTCGGGAGCGTCGACGAGAGGGGAGAGCACAATGCGCGTTGATCCTGGGTGGCGGAGACGGCCGTCGGCTGCGTCCGTCCTGGTGCTGGCGGGCCTGCTGGCCGTCTGTCTCGGCGCGACCACCGCGCTGGCCGCGGTGAACGGCCCGCAGACTCCGGCCAAGAAGAAGCCGCCGCACGTCGCGCTCGCCGGGACCTGGTCCGGGTCGTACGACGGCGCCTACTCCGGCAAGTTCACGCTGGTGTGGAAGCAGTCGGGGACGAGGCTCGGCGGGTCGATCACGCTGTCGAACCCGCGCGGGAAGTACGGCATCTCCGGCAGCGTGACCCGGGGCGGCATCAAGTTCGGCGTCGTCGGCGTCGGTGCCAAGTACACGGGCAAGCAGTCCGGCTCGACGATGTCGGGCCACTACACGAGCCCGGGCGGCGCCGGGACCTGGAGCGCGCACAAGACGTCCTGAGGAAGTGAATCGCTCAGGGGGACGGGCGATGACGAGGTACGGGTTCGAGGACGACAAGCGGGAGCGGCTCGCGGGCATCGAGGCCACGTGGGATCGGGGAACACGCTCGCTTCTCGACTCGCTGGGAATTCGTCCCGGGTGGCGCTGCCTCGAGGCCGGCGCGGGCGGCGGCTCGATCGCGGCCTGGATGGCCGAGCGCGTGGCGCCGAACGGGTCGGTGCTGGCGGTCGACCTCGACACGACGCATGTCGAGGCGCTGGCCGGCGGCGTCTTGGCGGTCCGGCAACACGACTTGCTGCGCGACGATCTGCCCGCCGGCGCGTTCGATCTGGTTCACGAGCGCTCGGTGCTCTCCTGGTTGGGAGAGAGCGACGCGCTCGACCGGCTGGTCGCTTCGCTGGCTCCGGGCGGCTGGCTGCTGGCGGAGGACTTCGACTGGGCGATCTGCGGATCCCCCGACGGTTCGCCGCTCATCGCCAAGGCGTACGAGGCGATCATCAGCCTGCTCGAGCGTGTCGGCTATCAGCGTCACTACGGACGCACGCTGCTGCGTCGTCTCGAGCGCGCCGGGCTCGAGGACACCGCCGGCGAGGGACGCGCCTATGTCCTGGCGGGCGGGTCGCCGGGCACGGCCTTCGACCGCCACTCGATGCTCGCGCACCGCGACGCGATTCTCGCCGCCGGAGCGCTCACGGAGGCCGAGTTCGACGGAGCCGTTCGCTACCTCGAGGATCCGCGCGAGCGTGTGCTGACCCCCGTCTTGTACGCCGCGTGGGGGCGAAAACCCGCCACGTCGTAGATCAGTCGCTCCCGGTTTGACGGATGTGCGAGACGGAAGAACAGGCGCACTCTTTGCGAACCGCAGACGAACGGAGGCGACGATGGCGGAGTTGACGAACCTCGAGAGCAAGCTCGGCGAGGTCACCGGCCTGGCGATGGCCGCGAAGGCGACGACGGCGCGGGTGAGCACGCTCGCCAAGAAGGCGGACCGAGGCGATCTCGTCGATTCGCTCGGCCAGATGCACAGCGAGGCTGACGAGACCGAGACGCGGTGCACGCAGCTGGCCGGCGAGCTCGACGGCAAGAAGACGGCGATCCTCGACGAGGCACGGGAGACGAAGTCGAAGGCTGCCGAGATGCTCAAGATCTACCTCGACGACGACTCGGATGTGCTCGACGGCTACGAGTTCCTCGTCATGGCCGAAGCCGGCGAGGTCGGGCACTGGCGCGTGTTGCAGCAGCTGGCTTCGAGCGCACGGCGGCAGGACGTCGTCGAGCTCGTCGACTGGGCGCTTCCGATCCAGGAGCGGCACTTCAAGTCTGCGACGGGAACGAGCGAGCGGCTCGCCGCCGCAGAGGATCCGAACGGCTCGGGGTAGGCCGCGGCCGCCGCTCAGTCGTCCGTGCTCTCCTCGCCCGAGAGCGGCTCGGCGGCGATCTTGGCGGCCAGTGCCGCGCGCTTCTTTCTCTCGGCCTCGCGCTCGGCCTCGAGCTTCGTCGTGTCGGAGGCGCGGCTCTCGGCCTCGCGCTCGGCGGCCTCGCGCGCCCGCTTCTGCTCGACGTCGGGATCGTCGACCGTGCCGGGGGAGGTCAGTGAATCGGGATCGATCTCGGATTCGCTCATGCGCCGGAGATACCCAGGCGCCGGCTCTTCAATCGCGTCCCGCAGAGTTGGACGATGTTGCGGATGGTGGAGACTCCTGGGTGTAGTAGGTGCAGGTGGTGTTCATCGGAATAAGGTCACAAGAACCCGATCAGAACGGAGTTGAAATGGCGATCGCATACCTCCAGGAGTTCGAGATCAAGGACGGCGATACCAGCACGACCAACTATGACGCGGTCACCACCGCGCTCGACCTAAAAGACGCTCCCGAAGGGCTCCTGATTCACACGGCCGGCTTCGACCTCGACGCCGGCCTCTTCCGCATCTTCGACGTCTGGGAGACACGAGAGCTCGGCGAGAAGTTCATGAACGAACGTCTCAACCCGATCATCGAGCCCATGATTGCCGCGGCCGAGGGCTCCGGTGCCAGCTTCGATCCACCGAGCCGTGAAGGCTGGTACGAACTCCACGACCTGATCAGCAGGTGACGACTTGAAGGTCAACGGCCTGGTTCAGACTGCCGTCAGGTCACTTGAAGACGACGAGGCCGTTCCTGTTCATCCGAAGAGAAGCCTCGGGCATTGCGAGAGTCTCGCGAATCGACTCGCAACCTCGCTCACACCGCAGCCGCGATGCGGCTACGGCGTGAGCGGCTGACACATGCGCGGCGCCACTCAGCCGCAGCCGGTGGACGTGCCGCAGTCGCGACACGTGTAGCAGGTGCCGGCGCGCACCATGCGCCCGCCGCAGCGGTTGCACTCGATTGCGTCCTCGAACGAGTTGAAGAGCGCCGTCTGGCCCGGCGCGGGCGTCTCCGGCGCCGGAGCCTGGCCGCCGTTCGCGTAGCGTGCGGCGAGGTTCGCCCGGACCTCCGGCGAGAGGATGCCGGCCTCTTCCTGCTGGTCGACGTCGAGGAACTTCTTGCCGAACCAGCGGAAGATGTAGTCGACGATCGACTTCGCGTTGCGGATGTCGGCGTCGTTCGTCGGCCCCGACGGCTCGAAGCGGAGGTGCGAGAGCTTCGAGACGTAGACCTCGGGCGGGACGCCGTACTGCAGCCCCATCGAGACGGCGATCATCAGCGAGTTCATCAGGCCGGCCATCGTCGTGCCGTCCTTCGCGATGTCGACGAAGATGTCGCCGGGCGTGCCGTCGTCGAACACGCCGACGTGGATGTAGCCCTCGTGCTCGCCGACGCGGAACTTGCGGCCGATCTCGGTGCGGTCCTCGGGCAGCCGGCGCCGCTTCGGCGCCGAGACGAGCCCCGGCGGCGACAGCGTCTGCTGGGATCCGCCCTCGCTCTTGCCGGAGAGCGGTTGTGCGACCTTGCAGTTGTCGCGGTAGATGGCGACGGCCTTGACGCCGAGCTTCCACGACTCGACGTACAGCTGTGAGACGTCCTCGATGGTCGCCGACTCGGGGAGGTTCACCGTCTTCGAGATCGCGCCCGAGATGAACGGCTGGACCGCGCCCATCATCCGCACGTGGCCCCGGTAGTGGATCGCCCGGTCGCCGACCGCGCAGTCGAACACCGGGTAGTGCTCGCTCTTGACGTACGGCGCGCTGACTACCGTGTTGCGCTCGTCGACGAACGCGACGATCTCGTCGACCTCGTTCGGCGCATAGCCGAGCTTCTCGAGACCCGCCGAGACCGTCTTGTTGACGATGGTGATCTCGCCGCCGCCGACGAGCTTCTTCGACTTGACGAGCGAGAAGTCCGGCTCGACCCCGGTCGTATCGCAATCCATCATGAAGCTGATCGTCCCGGTCGGCGCGAGCACCGTCGCCTGCGCGTTCCGGTAGCCGTGCACCTCGCCGAGGTCGAGCGCCTCGTCCCACGCGCGCCGCGCCGCGCTCAGCAGGTCGGAGGGCACGGTCTCGGCGGCGGCGATGTTGCCCACTGCCGCGCGGTGCTTGGCGATCACGCCGATCATCGCGCCCGCGTTCGGCCGGTAGCCGGCGAACGGGCCCATGCGTGCCGCGATCTCGGCCGACTTGCGGTACGCGCGCCCCGTCATCAGCGCCGTGATCGCGGCGGCGTACGCACGGCCCTCGTCGGAGTCGTACGGCAGGCCGCGCGCCATCAGCAGCGCACCGAGGTTCGCGTAGCCGAGGCCGAGCTGCCGGTAGGCCTTCGCGTTGCGGTCGATCTGGGTGGTCGGGTACGACGAGTTCCCGACGAGGATCTCCTGCGCGAGGAACACGACGTCGACCGCACGCTCGAACGCCTCGACGTCGAGCTCGCCGTCGTCGCGGCGGAACTTCATCAGGTTGAGCGAGGCCAGGTTGCACGCCGAGTCGTCGATCGACATGTATTCCGAACACGGGTTGGACGCGTTGATGCGCCCGGTGTTCGGAAGCGTGTGCCACGCATTGATCGTGGTGTCGTACTGCACGCCGGGGTCAGCGCAGCGCCACGCCGCCTCCGAGATGTCGTGCAGCACCTTCCGCGCCTTCACCGTCTCGACGACCGATCCGTCGGTGCGGGCCGTGAGGTTCCAGTCGGCGTCGTCCTCGACCGCCTCCATGAACGTATCGGAGACGCGAACCGAGTTGTTCGCGTTCTGGTACTGGATCGACGCCCAGTCGGGGCTGTCGAGCGACATGTCGTAGCCTGCCGCCTCGAGGACGCGCGCCTTCTCCTCCTCGTGCGCCTTGCACCAGATGAACTCGAAGACGTCGGGATGGTCGACGTCGAGGACGACCATCTTCGCTGCGCGGCGCGTCTTCCCGCCCGACTTGATCGTCCCGGCGGACGCATCGGCACCGCGCATGAACGACACCGGGCCGGAGGCGTAGCCGCCCTTCGACAGCTGCTCCTTCGAGGAGCGGAGCTTCGACAGGTTGACGCCCGAGCCCGAGCCGCCGCGGAAGATGATGCCCTCGCGCCGGATCCAGTCGAGGATCGAGCTCATCGAGTCCTCGATCGAGAGGATGAAGCACGCCGAGCACTGCGGCTTCTCCTCGAAGCCGACGTTGAACCACACCGGCGAGTTGAACGCGGCCAACTGGTTGACGAGGATCGCCTTCAGTTCGTCCTCGAACGTCTGCGCGTCGTCGTCGGTCGCGAAGTAGCCGCCGTCGCGGCCCCACGTGCCGATCGTGCCGACGATGCGGCCGATCATCTGCTTCACCGAGCGCTCGCGCTCGGGGCTCGCCATGCGGCCGCGGAAGTACTTCTGCGCGACGATGTTCGTCGCCGTCTGCGACCAGAACTTCGGGAACTCGACGTTCTTCTGCTCGAACGCAGGCCCGTTCTTGCCCGGGATGAACGCGTCGCGGATCTCCCACTCGATCTCGTCGTAGGGCTCGCGGCCCGCGATCGTGAAGTGGCGCTGGACGGCCAGATTGGCGCCCTCGTCGGCAACGCTGTTCGTCAGCTCGCCGGGATCGATCTCAATGGTTGAAGCCTGCTCTAGCGACGCCATCTGCGGTTCCTTTCCGACCTTGAATTCTAGGTTGCGAGGCTCTCTCGCCGACGGCGGCGAGGCGGCCGTGGGGCGGGCTTGCGAACCTTAGGGAAGGGACCTGTCGGACAGCGGGAGGCGGCGTCAGCTGCGCGGACGGCGCCCCTGCGCGCGCTTCACGACGAGCCCGACCGCGCCTGCCGCGACCAGCAGCAGCGCCAGCCCGCCGAGCACGAGCAGCGGGACGGGCACGGACGACGGGCTCGAGGTGTTGAGCTGCTGCGCGACGCCCGGCAGGCCGGGCGGCGGCTTCCGGCCGGGCGAGGTCGACGGGGTGCCGCTGCCGCCGCCGGCGTCCGACCCGCCCGGCGGCGCCCCGCCGGACGCGGAGGTGGTCGTCGTCGAGCCGGTGCTGCCGGAGCCGCCGGTCGTCTGGGCCGGCACCGGCGTGTTCGTGTTGAACGTCTGGTGCTTCGCGCGGAGTTGCGCACGCGCGCTCTGGAGCGCGCGGAGGATGTCGTCGCGCGCGCTCGAGTACACCGAGATGTCTTCCGGCAGGTGCTTCAACGTGTCCTCGTAGCAGTGCACGGGATAGACGTTGTCGATCCGGCCGTCGTACCAGTCGTTGAGCAGCTTCTTCCAGCACGGCGTCGCGGCCGACGCGGGGGCGGCCGGCGCCACCAGGAAGGCGGCGGCGAGAACGGCGACGGCGGCGAGCGCCTTGATCATCGAGGTCACGGGCGGATCGGGGCCTTGGAAGCGGCGAGCGTATGCTGGCGCTGTAAGGCTTTCGTAAGCGGAACGGCCAGATGGTAGCTTCGCGGGCGATGCGGGCGATCAGGGATCTGCCCTTCGCCGCATCGATCGCGCTCACAGGCGCCGCGCTCTTCTTCGGCGGCGGCGCCCTCGACGGCTCGCTGCCCTGGCTCGGCGGGGGCGCTCTGCTGGCCGTGCTCGCCTCGCTGCTCGTCGCCGGCGTGCCCTCCGGGCTGCGGACGCTCGTGCCGCTGGCGGCGCTGACCGCGTGGCTCGCGGTCTCCGTCGCCTGGTCGACCGAGCCCGACCGCTCCTGGGTCTACGCGAACCGGTCGTTCGTCTATCTGCTGTTCGCGCTGCTCGGGCTCTGGCTCGCCGTGCGCACCCGCGAGCTCGCGCTCGGCCTCGCGCTGCTGCTCGGGCTCGTCGCCCTGTGGGCGCTCGCCGGGAAGGTCGTGCCGACGCTCTACGACTACGGCCCGCCCGGCGTCGCGCGGCTCCGCGCACCCGTCGGGCTCTGGAACCAGCTGGCGCTGCTCGGAGCGTTCGCACTGCCGCTCGGGCTCTGGCGCCGGCGCAGCGACGGCGCGCTGCTCGTCTACGTCTGGGTCGTCGCGATCGCGTTGACGGGCTCCCGAGGAGGCGCGATCGTGGCCGCGGTCGTCGTCGCGCTCTGGTTCGTCTTCGGGGAGGAGCGGATCGCCGCCGCAACCGTCCTCGCCGCCGCGGCGATCCCGGCGGCCGTCGTGGCAGGCATCGCGTTCGCGCTGCCGGGCGTGACGAGCAACGGTCAGAGCACGCACGTGCGCTGGCACGACGGCCTCGTCTTCGGCGCGGTCGTGCTCGCCGGCGGGGTCGCGGCGGCGCTGCTCGCCCGTCTCCCGCCGCCGCGAGACACCCGAACGCTCCGACGGGCGGCGCTCGTGCTCGGCGCGCTCGCGGTCGTCGCGGTGCTGGTCGTCGGCGCGCTCAAGGCCGGGTCCGCGTGGAGCTCGTTCACGAGCAGCGCCCAGGTCACGAACACGGGCGGCCGTTTCACCTCCGCCGCGTCGAACTACCGGTGGGTGTGGTGGAAGCAGGCGTGGCACGGCTTCCGCGACCACGTGCTCGCCGGCACCGGCGCCGGGTCGTTCCGCCTCACCAACCTCCGCTACCGGACGAGCTACCTCGACGAGACGATCGAGCCGCACAACCTGCCGCTGCAGATGCTGTCCGAGACCGGAGTCGTCGGGCTCGCGCTCTTCGTGGCGGCAGCTGTGGCGCTGCTCCTTCCGGGGCGCCGGCGGCACGGGCCGGAGCTCGCCCTCTCGCTCATGCTCCCTGCCTATCTCCTGCACTCGCTGGTCGACGTCGACTGGGACTTCGCCGCGGTCTCGGTCCCGGCCTTCCTCGCCGCCGGCGCCCTCGCCGGCCGCCCCGTGCCGGAGCGGCGCGCTTCGGGCTTCGCTGTCCTCGCGCTTGCCGGCGCCGCCGTCCTTGCGTTCGGCGCGCTGCTCTTGCCGTGGCTCGGCGCGCGCTGGACCGGCGACGCCCTCGCGACGCTGTCGCCGAGTCGGGCCGCGACGCTCGCCCGGCGCGCACACTCGGTCGACCCGCTGCTCTGGGAGCCCTACTGGGCGCAGGCGCTCGCCGCCGACCAGCGGGGCAAGCCTGCACTCGCGTTCTCCTACTACCTCGCCGCGATCAACCGTCAGCCCGCGAACCCGGAGCCGTGGCTGCTCGCCGGCACGTACGCGCTGCAGCAGGGCTGCCCGGGGAAGGCGTACACGCTGCTGCTGCAGTTCACCGAGCTCGTCAACCAGCGCGCGCAGGCCTCCGAGGGCGGCGACGACTACCGGCGCGCGCTCGCGCTCGTCAACGCCGGCAAGGCCCGCTGCTAGTGGTCACGTCCATGAGTTGGTTCGTGTTCGGCCGAGCGAAAAGCAAGCAGGCCAAGGACGCAGGGAGCCCTCGTACCTAAGAGGTACGGGGGCGACCGAGGACGCGGGCATGCGCCGCTTTGCAGCCGGCCGAGCACACAACCGAACTCGTGGACGGGGCCACTACATCTACTTCGCGCCGAGGATGACGACGAGCTGTCCGCCGTGGAGCGCCGAGACGCTCAGGCCGTCGAGCGGGCCGACCACCTTCACGTGCAGGTCGCGCGCGAGCCGCGCCCCCTCGCCCGCGTAGCCGCGCTTGTACATGACGACGCTCGTCGCGTAGTTCTGCCGCTTCGCGTTCGCCGTGCCGCGGACGTGGTAGCCGAGCGAGTCGAGCGACGCGGCGGCGTTCCCGGCTGCGCCGGTGCGGCCGTTGCCGTTCAGCACGACGACGCCGAGCTGCGAGCGCGAATGCTTCGGCAGCACGATCACCGGCTTCTTGTGGACGACGACCGGCGTCGTCTTCGGCGGCGCGAGCGCGGCCGCCTCGGCGTGATGCTGCACCGCTCGGGCGATCGGCTTCGCGAGCAGCGCGAACGCGAGCACGATCAGGACGATCAGCTCGATGCCCGCGACGAGACTCGCGACGAGCGTGGCCGTGCGCCAGGGGCGGACGAGGGCGTCGGGTGAGAGAGGGGCGTCCAGGGCGCCTGACTTCGGCGCAGCTAGGTCGCTTCCTGCCGTAGCCAGTCCCAGGTGCGCGCGAGCCCCTCGTCCAGCGACACGCGCGCCCGCCAGCCGAGCTCGCGCGCGGCGAGCGACGGGTCGACGACCGACCGCCGCACGTCGCCGAGGCGCGCTTCCTCGTGCTCGGGGGGCGCGTCGACACCCGCGACGCGCGCGCAAGCCGCGTGCAGCTCGGCGACCGAGAGCTCGACGCCGGTGCCGACGTTGAACGGCCCGCCGCCGCGCCCCGTCGCGGCGAGCAGCGCGTCGACGACGTCGCCGACGTAGACGAAGTCGCGCACCTGGCTGCCGTCGCCGAAGATCACGGTGCGCTCGCCCTGCGCCATGCGCTCGAGGAAGATCGAGACGACGCCGCCCTCGAGCCCCGCGCTCTGCCGCGGCCCGTACACGTTCGCAAGCCGCAGCGACACGTGCGACGAGTTGTGGATGCGGTTCCAGCCGGCGACGTACTCCTCGCCGCACTTCTTCGCGATTCCGTACGGGGAGAGCGGCAGGAACGGGAAGTCCTCGGCGACCGGTCCCGGGCACTCGCCGTAGCCGGCGCCTCCGGACGATGCGAACACGACCTGCGCGCCGGCGCGCTGCGCGGCGGAGAGCACGTTGACGGTGCCGACGACGTTCACGGTCGCGTCGTAGTCGGGCCGGCGCATCGACGTCTGCACGTCGGCCTGGGCGGCGAGATGGAAGACGACGTCGGCCTCCAGCGTGAACGGCACGGAGATGTCGTGCTCGAGCAATTCGGCCCGTGGGCTCACGTTCGCGCGGCTCCCGCTCGAGAGGTCGTCGACGACGAGCACCTCGTCGCCGCGGGCGACGAGGGCGTCGACGAGGTTCGAGCCGATGAACCCCGCGCCACCGGTCACTGCCGCCCGCATGCGCCGCATAGATTAGGTGCGCGATGTTCGTGACGTTCGAAGGCGTCGACTGGTCGGGGAAGAGCACGCAGGCGAAGCTGCTCGCGGCGTGGCTCGCCGAGCAGGGTCGGGTCGTGCTCGAGACGCGCGAGCCCGGCGGCACGCCCGTCGCCGAAGCGGTTCGCGATCTCGTCCTCCACGGCGACGAGATGTCGCCGTGGGCCGAGGCCGCGCTCTACGCCGCCGCCCGCGCCGAGAACGTCGACGCGGTGATCCGGCCGGCGCTCGCGCGCGGCGAGGACGTCGTCTGCGACCGCTACCTCGACTCGTCGGTCGCCTACCAGGGCGCGGGCCGCGGCCTCGGCGAGGCGGCCGTGCGCGAGCTGAGCGTGCTCGTCACCGGCGGCCTGTTTCCCGACCGCACGTTCCTGGTCGGCCTCGACCCCGAGCGCGCACGGGAGCGGGCCGGAGGCGACCCCGACCGGATCGAGCGTGCGGGTTGGGACTTCATGCGCGTCGTCGACCGCGCCTACCGTGAGCTCGCGGCCGCCGAGCCGGGCAGAATCGTCGTCGTCGACGGCGACCGGCCGCCGGCCGAGATCGCCGAGGAGGTCCGTGAGCACGCTCGTTCGCTTCTCTGAGCACGAAGCCGCGTCGCGGCTGCTCGAGGCGGCGCTGCGCGAGGGGCCCGTGCACGGCTACCTCTTCCACGGCCCGTCGGGCGTCGGCAAGCGCGACGCCGCGCGCGCGTTCGCGCGGGCGCTCCTCGGCACGGAGCGCGAGTTCCATCCCGACCTCTACGAGCTCGACGCGCTCGGCGAGATGATCCGGATCGACGCGATCCGCGAGTTGCGCCGCGACCTGCACATGCGGCCGTTCGAGGCCGACCGGCGCGTGTACCTGATCCACCGCGCGCATCTGCTGAACGAGGACGCTGCAGACGCCCTGCTCAAGGATCTCGAGGAGCCTCCGTCGTACGCGGTGATCGTGCTGATCGCGGACGATCTCGGCCCGCTGCCCGAGACGATCCGGTCGCGCTGCCAGCTGGTGCCGTTCCGGAGGCTGTCGGAGCGGACGATCCGCGAGCTCGTCGCCGCGCGCGCGCCGGAGCTGGCCGACGACGAGTGCGCCGCCGTCGCGCGCACCGCGGGTGGACGGGTCGACCGCGCCGATCGGCTGCTCGACGTCGCCTCGCGCGAGCGCCGCGAGGCGCTGATCGGGCAGGCGCGCGCCGTCTACCTCGACCCGGCCTTCGAGCCCGCGGATGCCGCCGGTGCGCTGATCGCGAACGCCCAGTCGCGGGCGGGCGAGGCGCGCGCGGTCGAGGAAGCCCGCATCTCGGGGCTCGAGCTGTCGGCGCGGGACGCCGAGCAGCGGGTGAAGCGCGCGGCTCGCGGCGCCGAGCGGGAGGAGCTGCTCGCGCAGCTCGAGGAGTTGGCCGCGTGGTACCGCGACCTCGTCGCGGTCGCCGTCGGCGCCGAGGCGACCGCCGTCCACCTCGACAAGCTCGCCGAGCTCCGCGCCGACGCGTCGCGTGACCGGCTGGTCGGCGCCGAGCACGCGGTCGAGGAGGTTCGGGAGACGTGGCGGCAGCTCGAGGAGTTCCAGCTGGCGCCGCAGCTCGCGCTCGAGAGCCTGTTCGTGCGGGTCGCGCGCGAGCTCGCCGCGTAGGGCCGCGGCTACACTGAGCGCGCCCCGCCGACGTAGCTCAGCTGGTAGAGCACTTCACTCGTAATGAAGGGGTCCTCGGTTCGAGTCCGAGCGTCGGCTCTACCGATTTGCAGCGATTCTCTCGTCAGTGGCCACGCGTCATCGACGGGCGGGTCTACCAGAGGGGCAAGGCGGGTCTTCGGCGTTCTGCCATGTCAAGCACATATCTGTCGTTAGACTGAGTGCATGGTCAGCGGGGATCTGCTCGTGGAGGCGCGGCGTCGCGCCGGGTTGTCGCAAGAGGAGCTGGCGCAGCGGAGTGGGGTCGCTGCGTCGCTGATCGGCCGCTATGAGCGTTACGAGGTGACTCCGAGCCTCGAGCGTCTTCGTGAGCTCGTGCGCGCGTGCGGATTCGAGCTCAGCTTCCGGCTTGCGAAAGCAGACGCGAGCGACCACGACGGCGTGCTGATCGAGCGTGAGTTGCGACGGACGCCGTCGGAGCGACTGCGGCGGGGCCTAGCGGCGGGGCGGTCGTTCCGCTCGCTGGCGGATCGTGCCGGCCGCCGAGCCTGATCCGCTCGAGATGCTCCGGGCGCTCGAGGAACACGGCGTCCGGTACGTCCTGATCGGCGCGGCGGCGGCGCGCGTGGCCGGCGCGCCGGTGGTCACGGAAGACATCGACGTGACACCTGCGACCGACCGCGCCAACCTCGAGCGGCTCGCGACCGCCCTCCGCGAGCTCGGCGCTCGTCTGCGCAGCGCGGTCGAGCCAGATGGCGTGCCGTTTCCAGTCGACGCTGAGATGCTCGCGAGCGCAGACATGTGGACGCTTACGACCACGGCGGGCGACTTGGACGTCTGCTTCACGCCGGCAGGAACGCGCGGCTACCGCGATTTGCGTCGGGAGGCGACGCGCGCGCGTCTTGGCAAGGGATTGGATGTGGCAGTCGCCTCGCTACGCGACGTGATTCGTTCCAAGGAAGCGGCGGGTCGCGACAAGGATCTCGCTCAACTCCCGCTCCTGCGCAGAACTCTCGAGGAGATCCGTGAGCGCGGGCGCGAGGGGTAGGCGGGGGTAATCCGAGCGTCGGCTTGAGGTCTCGCTGCGTGTTCGAAGTCGTCGCTGCCGTGATCGTCGATTCACGGGGACGGGCGTTCGTCCACCGTCGCGGGCCCGACCGCGCGCTCTTTCCCGGGTACTGGGACATTCCCGGCGGTCACCTCGAGCCGGGAGAGTCGGCGCTCATGGCACTGGGTCGCGAGGTGCACGAAGAGACGGGGTGGCGGCTGAAGCATGTCGTTGCCGAGCTCGGTGAACTCACGTGGACCGGCGACGACGGGATCGAGCGACGCGAGCTCGACTACCTGGTCGAGGTCACGGGCGACCTGAGCGCCCCGCGGCTCGAGCGTCCGAAGCACGTCGAGTTCGACTGGGTCGGGCTCGACGGACTGGATCGGCTGATGGAGAACCGCGGACCGGAGCAGGCGCTCGTGCTCGACATCGTCCGTCGCGGAATCGAGACGGCGATGCGGCTACGCGCTGCTCACTCGTTGGCGGCAATCGACGCCGGGGACGGAACCGGGACCGGCGGGCCGCCGCCGTAGTTGCAGGTCCCCAGCTCGCGGCCGTCGGGCAGCCGGTGGAGGCTCAGCGTCGCCGGAGGCTTCCGATGCTTTGCGCGCTTCGGCGTCTTGCCTTCCCGCCGCGCCTGTTCCGCCTTGGCCGCCTCTTCGTCCATCCGCCTGAAGTCGCGCATCGTCGGCGTCCGGGCGATCCGGCCCTTGCGGCCGACGCACTCGATCGCACCTTCCATCCTGCCGGGGATGCAGTTGGCGGCAATCGACTTCGGGCACGTGTTGGGTACCTCTCCACCCGCGGCGAGCTTCTTTTCGATCGCTGTTCTCGACGCGGCCTTGGGCGTGGTCGAGGTTCGCGTCGTCTGCTTGGGGGTCGTTCGGTGGGAGCCGCAGCCGGCTGCAACTGCGACCACGACCGCAGCGGTGACTGCGACAAGAAGCCTCACGGTGCGTTTGCGAGCCGCAGGTTGACGGTGGTCGGCGGCAGGTACGCGTAGGCGGTGATCGTCACGACCGAGGTCGAGGGGTGCGGGATGCCGTTCCGGCCGCGGACCGGGAGCCCGCTGAACTCGAAGCGGACGGGCCGGAACGTGGTGGCGTCGACGTAGTCGACCCAAGGGCCGTAGCGTTGGGGCGTCGTCGGAACGATGCGCAGCATGCTGCGCCCGTTGACGGTGAGCCGTCCTGCGATCGCGGCCTGTCCGGCGGCGACGGCGCGCCGAAGCTCCGCGGCCGGGTCGCGAGGCAGATGCGCGCCGTTGCGGACGGTGCCGCTCTTCTCGACCGGCGGCGAGCCGGGCCTTCGGATCACCTCGCGGAACGAGTACGGCGCCGCGTACCGCGTCCAGCTTTCGCTCACGATCTCGACGGGCGGGCCGCCGGCAACCTCGATCTGCCTGGTCACGTCGCGCTCGTGCAAGACCCAACCGGGGCGTGGCGTCAGCGCCGACCGGATCCGTTTCAACGTCGCGGCCTGACTGCCGCCGCCCCGCGGCGCGACCAGCACGATCGCCGTCACCGCGACGATCGCCGCAGCCGCGAGGCCGACGCGGCGCGCCGGCTGGCGGCGCCGCGGCAACGGAGGGCGGGTCGCCTGGAGCGCATCGGCGATCGCCACCAGCTCCGGATCCTCCGCGAGCAGGTCGGCGAAGTCGGGGTCGGTCCAGACCGGCGTGCCGCTCATGGCTCGAGCCCTTGCTCGGCGAGCCTTCGCCGCAGCTGCGCCAGCCCGCGGGCGAGGCGCATCTTGCAGGCCGCTTCGCTGGTGCTGAGCCGCGCGGCGGCCTCGGCCAGCGTGCATCCCTCGAAGAGCTTCAACACGACCACCTGCCGCTGCTCCTCGGTCAGCCCCGAGACGGCCTGCGCAAGCGCGGCCGCCAGCTGCGGTGCGTACGCGTGCTGCGCTGCGTCGCCGAGCTCGTCGACGGCAGGCGTCGACGGCAGGAGGCGTTGCCGCCGCGCCTGGTCGAGCAGCCGCCGCCGCGCGACGGTGTAGAGCCACTGCAGCGGCGGGGGAGACTCGACGCGAGCGTCGCCCAGGGCCACGACGGCCGCGACGAACACCTCCTGGGTCAGGTCCTCCGCGTCGTGACGCGGAGCACGGCTGCGGACGAAGCGGTAGACGGCCTCGTAATGACGGCGAAACGCATCGTCGGCGGCGTCGCTCATCCCACTCCTCATATCGTGAGACAGGCGAAAAGGTAACGGGTAGAGCTCGGGGTGCCGCGCCCGCAGGCGCCGCACCCCGAGGATCGCTCAGTGGACGGTGCCGACGGCGAGCGCGCTGAGCTCCGCGTCGATCAGGTGATCGCTCCCGTCCTCGGAGGAGCAGACGAGGTCGATCTGGGTCGGTGCGGGGAAGGTGACGATGTCGTGCATCGAGAACTCGCCGACGGGGGACTTGCCGTTGGTGTCCTCGACGTTGACGTAGCGCAGGAAGTTGGCCACGCGCGTGAGCCCGTTTCTCACCTCGCAGTCCAGGATGAGCTTGTCGTTGCCGCTGAGATCGTCCGTTCCCTGCCCGTCGGCGTCGATCGCGAAGGTGCCCGCGGGCAGCGACAGGCTGAGGATCGTGTTGTACTGCCCGTTTTGCGGGACGTCCGGCTCGTCGTCCGTCCGCGTGACCCACGCCTCCGGCCCGGACGACACGGCAGGCGGCGGCGCGGTGCAGGTCAGGTCCCCGCTCGCGTCGATGCCGTCGACGAACTTCCCGTTCGCACAGCTCTCGTCGCCGTTGGCGGGCGTGAAGCAGCTCCAGGGATGGGTCGCCGGGAAGCCCAGCAGGAACGGCGACTGTCCGAGCGCACAGCCCTGCGGCAGCTGGTAGCTCCCCTGGATGCCGAACGTCGTACCGCTGAGGCCGAGCCCCGTTCCGGCGTCGTAGCTCGAGCCGGGATCGCCCTTCGGGCCCTGGAGGCCCTGGGGCCCTACCGGCCCCTGCGGGCCCGCCGGCCCGGGAGCGCCGGGCTGCCCCTGCTGATTCCAGCTGATCGGGTTCTCGATTGCGGCGATGCACTTCTGGCCCTTGCCCGTGTCGACGACGCGCAGCACGCCGCCCACCTTGAGATAGCAGCCGTGAATCACGCCTGCGTCCGGGATCGTGGCCTTGACCGCGGCGGCGAGCCCCAGCCCCCCGGCGACGACGATCGCCGCGACCGCGAGCCAACGCCGTGGATTCCTCTTCATGGTGGTTCCCCCTCTTCGTGATCGGATGTCGTGCCATCCGTTCGAGGATCCGCCGCGGCAGGCGCATTCGCATCGGGTGTTTCCCTATTCGTTGGGCGGCTCGGGAGACTCGCACGAAATCCCCTGCGGCCGCGGCGACGTCGGCGTGCAGGCGACGGTCGGCGTGGCGATCGGCTTCGCCCTCGTCGGGGTGAAGCTGATCCTCCACTGACCGGCGCCCTCAAGCTGCCGCCGCGTCCTGCCGACATTCCTGGAATGGGCGCGACGGAGAGGGTTAGCCCGCACCGGGGCGGGCTTCGGCTCGAACGCCGGGCTGTGCGGCGGCCGGTCGCTCCCGGGCCGGTTCGCTCGCTCCGAGTCGCAGTCTTCACGACGTCGTATCCGCGTAGCGCCGACGACTTCTCCGGCCGGTTCGTCCGCGGCACGGTCGAGCAGCTGCGCGCCCGCGGAGTCGAGGTCGACGTCGTCGGGCCCGGGTCGTACCGCGACTTCGGGCTGACCCGAAGCAACGGTGCGGGTTTCATCGGCAACCTGAAGAAGCGGCCGTGGGTCGCGCCGTTCGTGTTGCTGTCGATGATTCGGACGTTGCGGGCGGCGGCGCGTACCGCCGATCTCGTGCATGCGAACTGGCTCGCCGGCGCCTTCGTGGCGAGGTTCGCGGCCAAGCCGTTCGTCGTCACGCTTCACGGCTCGCCGACGGCCGGGCGGTTCGACGACCTCGGGCTTGCGCGCCGCGTGCCGTGGCTCGTGCGGCTGCTCCTCCGCCGGGCGAGCACCGTGATCTGCTGCTCCGAGCCGCTCGCGACCGCGATGCTCGACTGCGGTCTGACGAACGTCCAGGTGGTCCCCTGCGGGGTCGACCTGCCGGACGAGCTCGGCGAGGAGAACGACCCGGCGACGGTGCTCTACGTCGGCCGTCTCTCCCCCGAGAAGAACATCGACGTCATCGCCGAGGCGACGGCGGGGCTGCCGCGGATCGTCGCCGGCGACGGCCCGCTGCGCCATCTCCTGCCCGACACGCTCGGGTTCGTCGGCCCCGCCGAGGTGTCCGAGCTCTACCGGCGCGCCGCGGTCGTCGTCGTCGCCTCCCAGGCGGAGGGGCTGCCGAACGTGGTGCTCGAGGCGATGGCGCATGCCAAGGCCATCGTCTCGACTCCGGTGGGCGGCATCCCGACCGTGATCGCCGACGGCGAGACCGGGCTGCTCGTGCCCGTGGGCGACGCCGCCGCGCTGCGGTCGGCGATCGAGCGGCTGCTCGGCGACCGGGCGTTGCGCGAGCGTCTCGGCGATGCGGCGAGAGCGCGCGTCGAAGGGTTCTGCTCGTGGCCGCGGGTGACTGACGCGACGCTCGGGATCTACGCCTCCGCGGTCCCGGCGGCCTTCGGGAGCGTCGACGCGCTGCCCGCGGACGCGGAAGCCGTGCTCGCAGTCGCGTGAGGAAGCTCTCGCTACGGCAGCGGCCGGCGCGAGTCGCCTTCACACTCGGGCTCACGGCGCTCTGCGTCTGGTACATCGTCGCGAAGATCGATCTCGGCGAGTCGTGGCGTGTCCTGTCGGAGTCGCGCCTCTGGCTCGTCGCGCTCGCGTTCGCGATCCTGATGCTGGCGGTCGTGCCGTTCTCGTGGCGCTGGCAGCGGCTGCTCCGCGCGCGGGGCATCGACGAGGGAGTCCCGTGGCTGCTGCGTGCCTATCTCGTCTCGTACACGGCGGGCCAGCTGCTGCCGACCTCGCTCGGCGGCGACGCCACGCGGATCGTGGAGACGTCGCGCCGCCACCGCGGCCGGGGCGGCGCAGTCGCGGGCTCGGTGCTGCTCGAACGCGGCCTGGGCGGCATCGCGACGCTGCTGCTCGGCGCGGTCGGCTTCGTGCTCGCGATCGGCCGCTACTCCGTCGGCCCGTACCTCTGGCTCGAGCTCGCGATGGCGCTCGCGACCGTCGCCCTCGCCCTCGTTCTGTTCTCGAAGAGCGCGCGACGGCCGCTCCGCCTGGCCGAGCCGCTGCTCGCGCGGGTGCGGCTGAGCGGACCGGTGCGCGCGCTGTACCTCGGCCTGCACGAGTACCGGAGCGACGCGCAGCTCGTGGGGTCGATGCTGGCCGTGACCGCCGTCGTGCAGTCGGTCCGGGTCCTGGCGATCTGGCTCTGCGGCGAGGCGGTCGGCGTCCACCTCTCACCGCTTCCGTACTTCGTGATGGGGCCGATGTTCTTCCTCGTCATGCTCGCGCCGTTCACGGTCAACGGTCTCGCCCTTCGCGAGGCGTTCTTCGTCAGCTTCCTCGGCCGCCTCGGCGTGAGCGCCGACCAGGCGTTCGCCGCAGGCTTCCTCTTCTTGCTGCTCTCGTTCGCGCTGTCGCTCCCCGGCGGTCTGATCTGGGCGGTCGAGCGGCTGCGCGGCTCCGCTCAGCTCTCGGCGCGGACGACCGTCCCGGCGAGGTAGTCGGCGAGGCTGCGCCGGCGCGCGTCGAACAGCACCGGCAGGAAGCCGGCGAACAGCGGGATGATCGAGAGCACGAGACCGATGAACCGGACGGTCGAGCGAAGCGCCGACGGTGTCTCGCCTCGTGCGTCCGTCACGCGCAGGCCCATGAGGCTCATCCCGGGCGTCTCGCCCACGGTCGACCAGAAGAAGACGAAGTACGCGGCCACGACGAAGAACCAGCCGACGCCGAGCAGCGTGTCGACGAGCCACCCCGCGCCGAGGCCGCCGGCGAGCGACGCGATCAGCGCGATCACCGCCGCCGGGACGAACACGGCGAGCTGCGCGAGCAGCGCGTCCACCGTCAGCGCGACCGCACGCGTCGCGACGCCGCCGTAGCGCACATCGCTCGCGCCCGACGCTCGCGACAACCGGTCGTCGACCCCTGCCAGCCGGCCGCGGATCTTGCCGAGCAGCTCGCCCACGGCGGACGTCGTCTGTCGCGCGAGCGCGGCGCGCACTTGCGGATTCGCGACCAGGCGCTCTGCGAGCTCGGCGGCGAGCCGGCTCTCTGCTGCCGACGACGCGAGGCGCTCGACCTCGGGGTTGGCGAGTGCCCGCCGGAACTGCTCGTGCGCGCGCTCGTCGGCGAGCGCGGCCGTCAGCGCCGCGTCGACGTCCATCTGCCGCAGCACGTCGGCGACGATGCGCTCGACGACCTGGTGCTCGACCAGCTTCTGCGCGACGGTGTCGGGGAGCGGGCCTGCGAGCGTGCGGTCGACCGTCTCCTCCACGAGCGCGCGCCCGCGTGCGGCGGCGGCGCTCCCCTCCGCGCCGAGCCCGCGCTCGACCCTGCTCGTGCCGGCGAGGCGGCCCGCGACACGCAGCGGAAAGATCGCCACGCGGCCCGCGCGCACGCCGAGCCGCGCGCCGAAGACGACGAGGCCGACCGCGACGTCCTCGGGCCGGCGGCCGGCGTCGGGATCCCGCCGCGTCGGCAGGGCCGTGGTCGCATCGGCGTGCTCGTCGTTGCCTTGCACGTGCGCATCCTGGCAGACTCGATGCCGTGCCCGAGCTTGCGGCGATCAGCGCCGATCTCGAAGTCGCGCTCGAACATGTGAGCATCCCCGCCTACGTGCTCGATCACGCGGGCGTGATCCGCTGGATGAACCTGGCGGGCCGCCGCATCGTCGGAGACGTGGTCGGCCGCCAGTTCACGTCGCTGGTCTCGCCCGAGGAGACACGCCACGTCCGCGAGATGTTCGCGCGCAAGGTCGCGGGCCGCACGCTCGTCACCGACTTCGATTCCGTCGTCACGCCCGTCGACGGCCAGCGGCTTGGCGTCCAGATCAGCTCGGTGCCGTTGATGAGCGGCGACCGGGTGGTCGGCGTGTTCGGCCAGGTCGCGCACATCGAGTGGGAACCGCCGCCGCTGCCCTCGCTCGACCTGACGCCGCGCCAGACCGAGGTGCTGAAGATGCTCGAGCAGGGCCGCTCGACGGACGAGATCGCATCCGAGCTGCACCTGAGCCGCGACACCGTCCGCAATCACGTGCGCGGCCTGCTTCGTTCGATGGGCGTGAAGTCGCGGCTCGAGGCGGTCGCGCTCGCGCACGGCGACCTGGTCCACTGACCGGCGTGCGGCGCGTCGTCGTCGCGCTGGCTGTGCTCGCCGCGCTCACCGGCGCGGCCGCCGCGCGCGCCGGGTCCCTGCAGGCGCAGCGTGAGCTCGCCGACCGCTTCGCACCGGTCGTCGAGCTCGTCGAGCAGCAACACGAGTGCGGGCGGGGCGAGCCGTACCGCCCGATCGACATCGACACGATCCTCGGCGACGACACGGTCGCGCTGCGCGGCCCGTGGAGCGGCGCCAACCTCGTCGCCGTCGGTCCGACCGCCGCGATGCTCGGGCGCGGCCTCTTCGACTACCACCTCGACTTCCCCGGCAACCCGCTCGATGCCGGGTGCGGCTACGAGCAGTGGCAGCAGGCGATCATGGGCTCGACGCGGCCCACCGTCTACGCGCACGTCGCGACCCAGCGCGGGTATCCCCATCGGTTGGCGCTGCAGTACTGGTTCTTCTACGTCTTCAACGACTTCGGCAATCCACACGAGGGCGACTGGGAGATGATCCAGCTCGACTTCGACGCGGCCGACGCGGGACAGGCGATCGCCGAGAAGCCGACCGACGTCGGCTACTCGCAGCACGAGGGCGCCGAGCGCGCCGAGTGGGGCGACGAGAAGCTCGACGTCGTCGACGGTACGCATCCCGTCGTCTTCGTCGCCGACGGCTCGCACGCGAACTTCTACGACTCGGCGCTGTTCGTCGGCCGCGCGGCAGAAGAGGGCGTCGGCTGCGACGACACGCGCGGGCCGCACACGACGCTGATCCCGGCGGTGCGCACGATCCCGGCTGCACCGGCCGCAGCGCGCGCCGCCTATCCGTGGATCGCCTTCCTGGGCCGGTGGGGCGAGCTGCGGCCGGCGTTCTTCAACGGCCCGACCGGCCCGAACCTGAAGCTCCAGTGGGCCGAGCCGTTCACGTGGTCGCAAGGCTGGCGCGAGCGGAGCTATGCGATCCCTGCGGGCGGCGTGATCGGGACGAACGCCACCGACTTCTTCTGCCAGGCCGTCACCCGCGGCTCGAACGCGCTGCGCCGGTTCGCCAACCAGCCGTCGCTCGTCCTCGGCGTGATCGTCGTCCTCGTTGCGCTCATCGGCTGGCTGGCGTCGAAGACGCGCTGGCGGCCGACCGCGCCGCTCCGCGTCGTGCGCCGGCGGTCCTGGGGGCAGATGGTCACCGCGTCGTGGCGGATGTACGCCCGGCGCCCGCTCGTCTTCACCGGCATCGGGCTGCTGACGATCCCGATCTCGATCGTGCTCACGCTCGTCCAGTCCGCGATTCTCCACGTCTCGAGCTTTCTCGGACTGGCGCAGGGCGGGGAGGGCGGCGGCGACCGCGCCCTGCTGGTGCTGGCGATCGGCGTGTTCTTCAGCCTGTTCGGCCTCTGCCTCGTGCAGGCGGCGAGTGCGCGGGCGATGGTGGAGATCGATGCCGGCCGGCCGGTCGGCATGCTGCGCGCCTACCGGCTGGCGCTCGACCGCGTCGGCCCGCTGCTCCGCGCG
This sequence comes from Gaiellaceae bacterium, assembly GCA_036557145.1. GTDB lineage: Bacteria > Actinomycetota > Thermoleophilia > Gaiellales > Gaiellaceae > PALSA-600. The sequence goes on along the minus strand of DATBIC010000136.1, from coordinate 5,067 downwards.
CTGGTGATCGCGGTTCCCGTCGTCGCGCTGCTGACGCTGTCGCTCTACCTGATCCCGATCGCGGTCGTGTTCGCGGTGCGGTGGGCGCTGTTCGTGCCGTGCGCGGAGCTCGGCGGTGCCGGTGGCTACGCGGCGCTGCGGCGCAGCGCGGCGCTCGTGAGCCGACGGTGGCCGACGGTGCTCTCGCTCGTCGTCGTCACGGCGTTCGTCGTGCTCCTCTCCGGGCCGGTGCTCGGGGGCGTGCTGCTGCTGGCGACGGGCGCCTCGTTCGCTTTGGTGAACGCTGTCGCCGGGCTCGTCTACGCGCTTGCGATGCCTCTCGTCGGCATCACGACGACGTACGTGTACTTCGACGTGGTGACGCGCGAGCACCTCGCGCCCGCCGAGCAGAGAGCGGACGAGCTTCCGGCCGAATTCGCGCTTCCGGATCCGCGATGAAGGTCCGCGAATTGGCCCCGGAGCAGGGCTTGCTATAGGTTTTGCAGCCGCCGCGGTGAGACTCCGGGGCCGCGTGTACCCCAGCTCGTGTCCCCCACGAAAGGACAACAGTGATCCTGGCCACCAGCTTCTGGACGTTCCTCTGGAGCCTGATCGTCATCTTCTTCTTCGTCGTCTACTTCATGATGCTGTTCTCGGTCATCGTGGACATCTTCCGGCGCCACGACGCGTCCGGCGGCAAGAAGGCCCTCTGGCTGATCTTCATCTTCTTCGCGCCGTTCCTCGGGCTGCTGATCTACCTGATCGTCAACGGCGACGGGATCGCGCATCGCCAGATGGACCGGAGCCAGAAGGCGCAGCAGGACTTCGACTCCTACGTGCGCGACGTCTCGTCGAGTGGCTCGGCCGACCAGATTGCGAAGGCGAAGGAGCTGCTCGACAGCGGTGCGATCTCGCAGGCGGAGTTCGACCAGCTCAAGGCGAAGGCGCTCGCATAGCCTGACCGTTTCGCGGTGGGCCGCAGGGGCGACCGCTCCTGCGGCCCGCGGCGCGGGGCGATGACCGAGCAAACCGCCGCGCGCGCCCTGCGCGTCTTCTCGTCGTCGGCGAGGGACAAGCGCTTTCGCCGCGCGACCGACATTCTGCTGCTCGTTCCGGCGCTCGTCGGGCTGGCGATCCTCGTCGCCGCGTACCCGCCGGGCCGCTTCGAACGCGCGCTCGCGCTGTTCCTGGATGCGATCCCGAGCTGGCTCGACCCGGGCGGCGCGTTCCTCTACGACGTGCTCGCCGCGACGGCGGTGGTGCTCGTCGCAGTCGCGCTCGTCGCGCGCCGTTTCCTGATCCTGCTGCAGGCGCTCGCTTCGCTCGTCCTCGCATTCGTCGTCGCGCTCGTCTGCGCGCGGCTCGCGCTCGGGCACTGGCCGGACGTCGTCCACGCGGCCGGCGGCGCCGGAGGCTCGCCGCGCTTTCCCGGCATCCGCATCGCCGAGGCGGCGTCGGTCCTGCTCGCGATCAGCCCGCACCTCGTGCACCCGCTGCAACGGCTCAGCCGTTGGATCCTCGCGTTCGGCTTCGTCGGCGCGCTGACCGTGAACGTCGCGACGCCGACCGGCCACGTCGCGGGGCTGCTCGTCGCCGTCGCGGCAGCGGCCGGCGTCCGGCTCCTGCTCGGCACCTCGGCCGGCCTGCCCGGGCTTGCGGAGGTCGCGGCGTCGCTCGAGGAGCTCCGGGTTCCGGCCGGCGACCTGCGCCTCGCCGAGCGCGATCTCGCCGGGGTCGTCGTCGTGCGCGGGCGCGGTGCGGACGGACGCCCGCTGCTCGTGAAGGTCTACGGCCGCGATGCCTACGACAACCAGCTGGTCGAGAAGTTCTGGCGCACGCTCTGGTACCGCGACGGCGGCCCGGGCCTTCGGCTGAGCCGGCGGCAGGCGATCGAGCACGAGGCGTTCGTCACCCTGCTCGCGCAGCGGGCCGGCGTGCCGGCGCTCGAGGTGCTGCGGGCGGGGACGACGACCGGCGACGACGCCCTGCTGGTCGTAGCCGGCGAGGCGCGGCCGCTCGCCGAGCTGGCCGCGGACGAGGTCGACGAGCTCGTGCTCGCCGGCGCGTGGACCTCGCTCGCCCGGCTCCACGACGCGAACGTCGCCCATCGCCGGATCGACGCCGCCTCGGCCGCCGTGATCGACGGGGCGGTCGGGTTCGTCGACTACGGCGGCGCGACCTCCACGCCGACCGCCGCCCAGCTCGCCACCGACCGGGCGCAGCTGCTGGTCGCCACGGCGACGTGCATCGGCAGCGAGCGGGCGCTCGAAGCGGCCGAGACGGCGCTCGGCCCGGACGGCGTCGAGCTGCTGTTGCCCTACCTCCAGCTCGCCGCGCTCGAGGACCGGCTCCGCCGCGAGACGCGTGCGGCCGGGGTCGACGTCGACGCGCTGCGAACCGCGGCGGCCGCGCTCGTCGACGCCGACGAGCCGTCGGTCGTGCAATTGCGGCGCGTCACCTGGCGCGCGCTGCTGCAGATGGCGCTGCTCCTGCTCGCGGCGTTCGCGGTGCTCTCGTTCGCCACCGGAATCGACTACGACCAGTTTGCGACCGGCCTCTCGGACGCCTCGTGGGCGTGGATCGCGGTGGGCTTCTTCGTGGCGCAGACGCCGCGCCTGATGCAGTCGATCGCCACGCTGGGCTCGGTTGCAGCCGACCTGCGCTTCGGCCCCGTCTACGCGATGCAGCTCGCGTCCGGCTACATGAATCTCGCGCTGCCGTCGGTCGCGGCGCGCCTCGCGGTGAGCGTGCGGTTCTTCCAGCGCCAGGGGATCACGGCCGCCGCGGCGTTGACCTCCGGTGCGATCGACTCGCTCGCGAGCACCGTCGTGCAGGCGGCCTTGCTCGGCCTGCTCCTGATCTTCAGCGAGTCGACGCTGAGCTTCAGCGTCAGCGGCCCCTCGCGGAACACGATCGTGGTCGCCGCGGTCGTCGTCGCGCTCGTGGTGCTGGCAGTGGTCGCGGCGGCGCTCGTCGGCCGCGTGCGGCGGACCGTTGCCGAGCGCCTGCGGCACTGGTGGCCCGAGGTGCGCGAGGCGCTCGGCGCGTTGCGCTCGTCGGACAAGCTCGCGCTGCTCCTGGTCGGGACGGTGGCGACCGAGGTGCTGTTCGCGCTCGCGCTCGGGACGTTCGCGCTCGCGCTCGGCACGCGCGTCAGCCTCACCGACCTGCTCGTGATCAACATCAGCGTCTCGCTGCTGTCGACGTTCATCCCGGTGCCTGGGGGCATCGGCGTGTCCGAGCTCGGCCTGACGGTCGGGCTCGCCGCCGCGGGGATGTCGGAAGAGTCGGCGCTCGCCGCGGTGCTGCTCTACCGCATCTCCGTGTTCTACGTCCCGCCCGCCTGGGGGTACGTCGCGATGCGTTGGCTGCAGCGAAAACGCTACCTCTGACCGGTCGACAGCGGATAATCGGCAGCGGCAAGCGACTTGTAGGAGGCAAACGATGGCACGCAGCAATGCCTGGAGCGGGTGGGTCGGCTTCGCCGGCCTGTTGATGATCGTGATCGGCGGCCTCGACTTCTTCGAGGGCCTGATCGCCGTGATCAGGGGTCAGTACTACGTACTGACGGCAACCCAGATCATCGTGTTCGACGTGACGACGTGGGGCTGGATCATGATGATCTGGGGCGTGATCGTGGTCCTCGCGGGGATGGGACTGCTCGCAGGATCCGGCGCGGCGCGGTGGTTCACGATCATCGTGGCTGCTCTGAACATCTTCGTCCAGCTCGGGTTCGTCGGAAGCTCGCAGTACCCGCTGTGGGCGCTGACGGTGCTCGCGCTGAACGTGATCGTGTTCTTCGCGCTCACCGCTCGCTGGAGCGAGGCGAGAGCGGGTATCGCCGCGTGAACTACGTCTCGACCGGGGGCCTGCCGTCGCGCGACGACGTGCAGGCCCTCGTGGTCGAGGCGTACGAGCGCTTTCGCTCCGACCGGAGCGGCGAGAGGTCCCAGGTCTACCCGGCGCTCGCACGCGCGCCGGCCGGCCTCTTCGGGATCTGTGTCGCGGCCGCGAGCGGCGAGGTCTACGAGGCGGGCGACGACGACGTGCCGTTCTCGATCATGAGCGTCGCCAAGCCGTTCGTGTTCGCGCTCGTCTGCGCCGCGCTCGGCGCCGAGGAGACACGGCGGCGGATCGGCGTGAACGCGACCGGCCTCCCGTTCAACTCGCTGACCGCCGTCGAGCAGAGCCCCGACGGCCGCACCAACCCGATGGTGAACCCCGGGGCGATCGCGACGACGAGCTTCGTCCCCGGCGCGACGCCCGAGGAGAAGTGGCGGTTCGTCTGCGACGGGCTCGAGCGGTTTGCCGGTCGTTCGCTGGCGCTCGACGAGGAGATGTACGCGTCGGCGTCCGCGACCAACCATCGCAACCGAGGGATCGCGCGGTTGCTCCAGGACCTCGGCCTGCTCGGCGCCGATCCGGACGAGGCGGTCGACCTCTACACGAGACAGAGCTCGCTCAGCGTGACGGCGAAGGATCTCGCCGTGATGGGCGCGACGCTCGCCGACGGCGGCGTCAACCCGCTCACGCGCGTGCGCGCGGTCGACGCCGAAACGTGCCGGCACACGCTCGCGGTGATGGCGAGCGCAGGCCTCTACGAGACGTCCGGCGACTGGCTGTACGACGTCGGCCTGCCCGGTAAGAGCGGGATCGGCGGCGGCATCGTCACCGTCTCGCCGGGCAAGGGTGGGATCGGGACGTTCGCGCCGCGGCTCGACGGCGCCGGCAACAGCGTCAAGGGCGGGCTCGTGGCTCGCTTCCTCGCGGAGGAGCTCGGTCTGGACGTGTTCGTCTCGGAGCCGGTCGGTCCTGTCCGGGCCGGACAACAAGATCCGTCAAGCTCCCGGTGACCTTGGACGCGCGACCCCTCAGAAAGGCGGGCACGACATGATGGACCTCGACATCGACTCCGACATCGTCCGCGGCTACGTCGCGGCCGCACGCCTGTGGTGGCTGTTCCTGCTGATCGGCGCCGCCTGGCTCCTGTTCGCGATCGTGGTCTTCCGCTTCAGCTACACGAGCGTCTCGGCCATCTCGATCCTGTTCGGCGTGGTCGTGCTCGTTGCGGGGATCGACGAGCTGTTC
>DATBIC010000135.1:0-11244 GCA_036557145.1 Gaiellaceae bacterium | reverse complement strand
GACGCGTACGTGCGACGTCGGATCGCCCCGGACGTGGTCGAAGACGTGGTCGCCGAGGTGTTCCTCGTGTGCCTGCGCCGGATCGACGACGTGCCGTCGCCGCCGCTCCCGTGGCTGTACGCGGTCGCGCGCAAGACGCTCGCGAACGAGCGGCGGCGGCAGTCGCGGACCGCGCCCGCGGCAGCTGCGGTCGCACGCGACCCGGAGCCGACCGGCGACTCGGCGCTCGCGGCCGCATTCGCCGAGCTGGGCGAGCGCGATCGGGAGATCCTGCGGCTCGTGGCCTGGGAAGGACTGTCGCTCCGGGAGGCCGCAACCGTTCTCGACTGCTCGAGCGTCGCCGCCCGCGTCCGCTACCACCGGGCGAAGACGCGTCTCGCGGCCCGGCTCGAACACGCTGCCTCGTTTCGACCCATCCAGCAAGGAGTGATGAGATGAGCAACGACGTGATCGCCCGGTTGGCCGCGGCCAACCCGGTTCCTGCGGTAGCGCCGCGTCGCGCACCCGCGCCGCCTCGCGTGCGCCGCAGCGTGCTCGCTGCGGCAGTCGCCGCCGCAGTCGCCGTTCCGGCTGTCGCCTTCGCAGGACAGCTGGGCAGCCTGCTCGGCATCGCGAACGAGGGGAGCACCGTTCCGACGAGCTCGGTGCTGCAAGGCCAGTCGCAGCTCGACGAGGCGCTGCAGGAGATGAACGTCGGCTCGACGATGCAGGCGCTCGGAACGCTGAACGGCGTCGCCTTCTACGCGAAGCGAAACGATGACGGCGACTTCTGCCTCGCGATCGACCACGTCGCCCAGCCCTACCTCAAGGGCGTGATGTGCGACTGGAACAGCGACAACTTCCCGTCGGCCGACGTCAAGGCGCTGAGCTTCCCCCGCACGCTGCAGGGTGTCGCGGCCGACGGCGTCGCGACGGTCGCCTTCCTCGACGCCGCCGGCAACGTGCTCGACTCGACGCCAGTCGTCGACAACCTGTTCGCCTCCGAGCAGGCGACGTCACCGCTCGCGCCGGGAGCGGCCGCCTACCTCGAGACGCTCGACGCGAACGGCGACGTCCTGACCAAGCAGGCGCTGCCCGGCTAAGCCGCGGCCGGGCCGGGGAGAGCGGCGTTCGCCCTCCCCGGCCTGCGCTCGCGGTTCAGAAGCTCGGCGACGAGCCGAACGGATCGGTGACCTGGACGAAGCGGTTGTTGCCGCCCGCCAGCGTCACCGGGCCGGCGGTGAAGATCCCGTAGTAGTCGGGGCCGATCACGTTGCCGGTGACGGTGATCGTCTGCGGGGAGAAGCTCCCCAGGTAGATCCCCGTCGTCTGCAGGTCGTTCTCGTCCGTGCGGACGTTGTTCGTGCCGATCGAGTTGTACGAGATGACGTTGCCGCCGAAGTCCGCGCCCGGTGCGTGGGCATGGACGACGACGCCGGCATGCCCATTGCCCGAGAACCGGTTGAACGTGATCGTGTTCCCGGTGACCACGCCGTTCGGCACCGGGCTCGCGAGGATCACGCCGCTCCCGGCCGACGCGTCGGGCGCGGTCGGCGTGCTCAGGCCGTTGTCGTTCGACACGTTCAGCGAGACGAGGTTGTCCGTGACGCCGGCGCCGGTGTGATCGGCGAGAGCGATTCCGCAGCCGCCGAAGTTCCCGTTGGTGACGTTGAGGCTGATCGTGTTGTGCGACGCGGGCAGGCTCAGGTCGTCCGCGACGTTGACGCCGACACCGTTGCCGTTCGCGACGTTCCCGATCGCGACCGAGTACGACGTGCTGTTCAAGTCGATGCCCGAGCCGAGGTTGCCCTTGACGACGTTCCCGATGATCCGGACGTGGTCGGCGGGAGCCGGGCCGGCCGGGCCGAGCCCGATCGTCACGATCCCGTCCGCGAGCTGCCCGTTGTCCGGGTCGAGCGGGCTGGCGTTCTCGACGGTGAGACCGGTGACCGTGGCGTACGACGCGCTCACTCCGACGCCGTAGACGTCACCGGTCGCGTCGATCGTCGCGCCGTGCACGCCGGCGAGCGTCACGCGCTTGTCGACCGTGACCATCCCGGGATAGGTCCCCGGACAGACGACCACGGTGCCGCCGAGCGGCGCCGCCTCGATCGCGTCCTGAATCGAGCTGTACCCGGCGTGCGCGCACGACACGTCGGAGTCGCCCGACGACCCCGTCGGCGAGACGTAGACCGACGACGACCCCCTCGCACCCGCCGGCGCCACCGCAACGACCGCAAACGCGACGACCGCGAGCCCACGCAGCACCCATGCTTTCGTTCGCATCTCTCTCCCCTCTCCCCGTTGTCTGTTGTGCCGCCTGACCGGCGACGGACCCGGCACGACTCTACGGGATCGACGGCGGCACAGGCTCCGCCTGCGCGTGGCTCAGCCCCAGCCGGGGCCGAGCAGGACGCGCCTCGACCCCTCGCGCCAGACGCTTGCCCGCTCGATCCGCAAGCGGACTCGGAGCCGCTTCGCCGGGACGCCGGTCCAGCGGGCCGGAAGCCCCATCGCCCGCAGCGGCAGGTGGACGTAGCCGATCCAGGGCGCCGTCGGGTCGGACGCCGACGGCCGTCGCAGGCGGACGCGAGCATCGCCGACGCGCGCTTCGATCGCCGCCGGACGGCCCTTCACCCAGACGGCCACGCCGACGCGCCCGCACCCAGTGTTGTTCGCTCCATGGCAAGCGACGCCGAGGTACGGCGCGCGAACGAGACCGAGGCCGAGCGACACGACGACTGCAAGGAGGGCCATCGAAGACCGTACGGCTACGCGGCTGCACCGGGTCCGTGCGCGCCGCCGGTCGAGCGCCTCCTAGACTTCGCCTCGTGCTGACGAACCGCTCCGCACCGCCGGTCACGGTGACGCCGGTGCTCTTCTATCCCGACGTGCGAGCGGCAGTGGCGTGGCTCGAAGCAGCCTTCGGGTTCGCGGAGCGGGTCCGCATCGGCGAGTCGCACCGCGCGCAGCTGCGCGTCGGCGGGGACGGCGCCGTCGTCGTTGCCGAGGCGCACGGCGACAAGAGCGCGCCCGAAGCCGGCACGGCCGCCCACGTGATCAAGGTGCGCGTGCCGGACGTCGATGCGGCGTTCGCGCACGCGCGGGAAGCGGGCGCTTCGGTGCTCCAGGAGCCGAAGACGTGGGAGTACGGCGAACGCTCGTGTGTGCTGGGCGACCTCGCCGGACATCAGTGGGAGCTGACGCAGACGGTCCGCGACGTCGCTCCCGAGGAGTGGGGCGGCGAAGCGCTGGCGCCGTGGTGAACGCCCCTTCGTGAGCAACCCGCGAGGGAACGCGCAGACCGCGGCGACCCTCGACGAGTACGCGGCGCTGCTCGAGCTGGCCGGCGCCGGGCCCTGGTCGGCACGCGCGTACCGCAGAGCCGCGAGGCTGATCCGCGAGCTCCCGGTGCCCGTCGACGACCTCGTCCGGGGCGGGCGGGTGCGCGAGCTGCGAGGCATCGGGCCGGGAATCGAGGCGCGGCTGGCTGAGCTCGTCGAGACGGGCCGCATCGCCGAGCTCGAGGAGCTGAAGCAGTCGACGTCGCCGGAGCTCGTTGCCCTCGGCAGGATGCTCGGCTTCGGCCCGCGACTCGCCACGGCGATCGGCGAGACGCTCGGGGTCCGCTCGGCGGAGCAGCTCGAGACCGCCGCGCGAGCCGGGCGGCTCCGAGACGTGCCGGGGATCGGGCCGCGCACCGAGGCCAAGATCGTCGCCGCGCTCGACGCGGCGCCTCGGGCGGCGCGCAACGCACTGACGCTGGAGCGCGCGCAGGCGGAGACCGAGGCGATCGCCGAGGGGCTCGGCGGTCACCCGGCGGGGGCGGCCCGCCGCTGGGTGGACGCGATCGACCGGCTCGCCGTCGTCGTCGCGACCACGGAACCGGACGACGTGCGGGCGCGCTTCGCCGCACTGCCGCAGATCGTGACGACGCTCTCCCCGGACGAAGGGCTGACGAGGGACGGCATCCCCGTCGATCTCGTCCTCGCGCCGCCGGGCGCGCTCGGCACGGCGCTGGTGCGCGCTACCGGCGCACCCGCGTACGTCGCGTCGCTCGGGCCGCTCCCCGACGCGCCGGACGAGGCGGGCGTGTATCGGCTGCTCGACCGCGAGCCGGTGCCGCCCGAGCTGCGCGAGCCGGACGCACCGGTGCCGCCGTCGCACCTCCTCGGGCTCGACGACATCCGCGGCGACCTCCACTGCCACACGACCTGGTCCGACGGCCGGGCGACCGTGCGCGAGATGGCAGAAGCGGCCCGGGCGCGCGGCTACGCCTACCTCGCGATCTGCGACCACACGACGGCGGTGCGCGTCGTGCCGGGGCTCGACGCCGACGCCGTGCGACGGCAGCGCGACGAGATCGCCGCCGCGAACGAGCAGCTCGCGCCGTTACGAGTGCTCCACGGGATCGAATGCGACATCCGGGTCGACGGAAGCCTCGATCTTCCCGACGACGTCCTCGCCGAGCTCGACTGGGTGCAGATCTCCCTCCACGCGGGGCAGCGGGCGCCGCGCCGCGAGCTGACGGCGAGAGTCGTGGAGGCGATGCACCACCCGTCCGCCCGGTGCCTGAGCCATCCGACCGGGCGCCTGATCGGTCACCGGCCTGAGAATGCGCTCGACCTGGAAAGGACGATCGAGGCCTCCCTTCGCACCGGCGTCGCGCTGGAGGTGAACGGGCTGCCGGACCGCCTCGACCTGAGCGCCGAGCATGCACGTACCGCGATCGAGGCCGGCGTCGCGCTCGTCTGCTCCACCGACGCACATTCCGTCGCCGGGCTCGACCGCATGTCGCTGTCCGTCCACACCGCCCGCCGCGCCGGCGCCGGTCGAGGCAACGTCCTCAACACGCTTCCGGTGGATCAGCTCCTCGCGCGTTAGTCGAGGGTGCGCTCGGCCAGGGACGCCTCGAGCCGGACCCGAAAGCGGCGCAGCTCGTCGATCAGCCCGTCGCCGGCGAGTGCCTTCGACGCATCGCCGCGCTCGAGCCTCGCGAGCAGCACCTGGGTGGCGGCGAGGGCGACGACGATGTCGTGGTCGTACGCGCCCTCGTCCATGTTTCGTGGGTTTCCACTTCGGCGAAGTGCAAACGTCGGGCTCCGTCAGCGCGCGGCGGGGTCGTCGCAGAGCGGGCACTCGCGAGGCTCACCGATCATGCCCGCACGACGCTCGGGGTCGACGACCCACGGCCGGTTCTCGAACGGGGGCCGGTGCCGGACGTGCTGGTTGTGCCCGCAATCGAGCTCCGCGACCCAGTCGCCGCGATCGTCGCGATGGAAGCCGACGATCGTGCGCTCCATGGCTGCACCGTAGCCGCGGGGAGATATACTCCGGGTTCGGAGTAAATGGTGCGCCTGCTCGCCTCAGCCGTCGTCCTCGCCGCCACGCTGGCCGGCGCGGGCAGAACGGTCGTCGCGAAGATCGCCGTCGGCCCGGGCCCGTGCGGCGTCACCGCCGGCTTCGGCTCGGTCTGGACGGTCGCGGGCGGCGGGACCGCGCTCGTCCGAATCGACCCGGCGTCGAACCGCGTGCGTCGCACGATCACGATCGACTACGGCGCGTGCGGTGTCGTCGCGCTCGGGCACTTCCTCTGGGTGGACGGCTACAGCAGCAACGTCGTCGAGCAGGTCGACCCGCGATCGGGGAAGGTCGTCCGCCGCATTCCCGTGGGCGGATCGCCGTGGGACGTCGCTGCCGGCGCCGGCTCGGTCTGGGCCTCGAACAACGTCGACGGGACGATCTCGCGCATCGATCCTGCAAGCGGAAAGGTCGTCGAGACGATCCGCACCGGCGGCGACCCGGCGAACATGAAGTACGCGTTCGGCAGCCTCTGGGTCGGCACGAACAACGAGCAGTGGTTTGCCCGAATCGACCCGGCGACGGGCAAGGTGACCCGAATCTCGACGCACATGCTCGGCCCAGCGTCGTTCACGCCGACCGGGACCGCGATGTTCGTCTCCAACCGCTACGCAGGGACCGTCAGCCGCGTGAACCCCGCGACGAACGCAGTCGTCGCGACGATCAGAGTCGGGGTGCGTCCGGTCGTCGGCGCAGCCGCCGCCGACGGACGGGTGTGGATCCCGAACAGCGGCGGCGACACGCTCTCCGTTATCGACCCTGCGACGAACCGCGTCGCCGCAACCACGCGGGTCGGACGCGGTCCGCTGATCATGACGACGTTCCGCGGCGACCTCTGGGTGACGATGTCCGGCACCGGCCAGCTCTGGCGCATCTCGCCCCGCTAGCCGAGGATCAGGCGCCGCGCGCCGGCGAAGCTCGCGGCGTAGCCTCCGGCAAGGCGCGCCACCGACACGCGCGAGCCCGAATGCGGCGCGTGGATGAACCGGCCGGAGCCGATGTAGAGGCCGACGTGGCCGACACCGTCGAAGAAGACGAGGTCGCCCGGTCGCAGCGACCGCCTGGAGACCGCACGGCCACGGTCGAACTGCGCGAACGTGTAGTGCGGCAGCGAGACGCCGAAGTGCGCGAAGACGTAGCGCGTGAACCCGCTGCAGTCGAAGCCGCTCGCCGGGCTCGTGCCGCCCCACGTGTAGCGGACGCCGAGGAACCTGCGCGCGTAGCGCACGACGCTCGTGCGCTCGTGGGCGGCGCGCGCGAGCGCACGAGCGACAAGCGAGTGGGAGTGGACGCTGCGAAGGAGATGATGGACGTTCGTGCGCTTGACGTGGACACGGATCCGCTTCGGAACGTGGCGGTGCTGATGTGCCGCGGCTGCGAGCGGAACGCGTGCGATCACGCAGACGAGCAAGATGAGCAGCAACAGATGGCGTGTGCGGCGTAGCAGAGGAGAAAGCTCCTTCGAGCTCGGCGGCGCGCACGGAGAGAGCGATGCGCCGCGACGGTTCGTTGGCTTCGCCCATTTCAGCAGCGGGCTGACGGCTTCGTCTCCCCCAGATGGGTCACTTGCGCTGAATCGCCCTAGACTTGGCGGCCGTGCCGACGACCTTTCTGCGCAGGCTCGCGATCGGCGTCTCGATCGCCGCGGCCTTCGTGCTGGTCGCACTCGTCGCACGTTCGTGGTGGAACAGCCGGTTGCCCGGCACGTACAACGTGATGCAGTTCGGTGTCGTCGACTACGGCGGCGCGTCACCGACGCGCGGGACCGTGCGCGCGGTCCGCGGCGGCAGCGGGCTCGTCAACGTGGCGTCGCTCACGGGCCCGAAGACCGGCACCCCCGACGAGCGCTTCGTGCTCACCGCCGAGCACGCACGCGTGCGGCTGGCGTCCGGGAAGACCGTCGATGCGCTCACGTTCAACGGCACCGTGCCCGGACCGGAGCTCCGCGCCCACACCGGCGACCTCGTCGAGGTCGTGCTGCGCAACAAGGACGTGGAAGAAGGAGTGACGATCCACTGGCACGGCGTCGACGTGCCGAACGCCGAGGACGGCGTCGCCGGGGTCACCCAGAATGCGGTCCCGGTCGGCGGACGGTACGTCTACCGCTTCCGCGTCGAGCAGGCGGGAACGTTCTGGTACCACACGCACCAGGACTCGGACTCGGACGTCCACCGTGGGCTGTACGGCGCATTCGTGATCGTGCCGCGCCGCCGGCCTCCGGCGCGCTCGCTCGATCTCACGCTGATCGCGCACACACTCGGCGGCACGAGTGTGCTGAACGCGAACGACGGGGTGCGCCTGCGTAGAGCCGCTCCCGGGACGAACGTGCGACTGCGGCTCGTCAACTCGAACAACACGACCGCGAGCTTCGCCCTGAGCGGCACGCCGTTCGAGGTGCTCGCGATCGACGGCACCGACCTGCACGGCCCCACGCCGATCGAGAACAAGCTTGTTGCCGTGGCTGCCGGCGGCCGCATCGACCTCGGGCTCACGATGCCCTCACGGCCGGTGCGTCTCGATCTGATCTCGTCGGGCGCCGCGCTCGTGCTCAGTCCGAACGGCTCGATCCCGCCTGCCCCGGACGTCGACGGGCGGCCGACGTTCGATCCGTTCGGCTACGGCTCGCCGGCGCCGGCACCGTTCACGCTCTCGTCCCACTTCGACCGGATCTTCGAGCTGAAGATCCAGCGCAAGCTCGGCTTCGAGAACGGGCGGCCCGGCTACCAGTGGGCGGTCGACGGCGGCATCTACCCGCGCGTGCCGATGCTCGTGGTCAGCCCCGGCGATCTCGTGAAGATGACGATCGCGAACGACTCGAACGCCGTCCACCCGATGCACCTGCACGGCCACCACATCCTCGTGCTCAGCCGCAACGGCATGCCCGACACCGGCAGCCCGTGGTGGGTCGACACGCTCGAGGTCGACCCCGGCGACCGGTACGTGGTCGCGTTCCGCGCCGACAACCCCGGCCTCTGGATGGACCACTGCCACAACCTCCGCCACGCGACCGCCGGGCTGACGATGCACCTCATGTACGTGAACGTGTGGACGCCGTACGTCCTCGGCGGCCCCGCGCACAACGAGCCGGAGTAGCCTGCGGCAGGGAGCCCGCGGCGAACGGCTCCCCGGCTAGTGTGCGACCGAGTGGGCACGAAGGTGCAACGGCGGGTGATGGGCGACCTCTGGCTCGGTCACCTCACCGCCGACCTCGCCTCCGGTGCGCTGCCCGCCGTGCTCGTCTTCCTCAAGCCGCTGCTCCACCTCTCGTACACGAAGACCGGCGCCGTCGTGCTCGCGGCGACGATCACCTCGGCGCTCGCGCAGCCACTCTTCGGCCGCTGGTCGGACCGGCACGTGATGACCTGGCTGCTGCCCGCCGGGGTCGCGGCCTCGGCGGTGGGGATTGCCGTCGCACCGTCGGTGGACAACTACCCGCTCGTCCTCGTCCTCGTTTCGCTCTCGGGCCTCGGCGTCGGGGCCTTCCATCCCGAGGCGATGAAACTCGCGCGGTATGCGAGCGGTGCACGGCGGGCGAGCGGCATCGCGCTCTTCCAGACCGGCGGCAACCTCGGCATCGCGCTCGGCCCGCTGGTCACCGGCGCCGCGCTCACGGTGGCGGGGGCGCCGGGCGGACTGCTGCTGCTCGTCCCGGGCTTCGCGGTCACGCTCGTGCTGCTCGCGAACTTCGGCGCGCTCACCCGGACGCGCCGCGCCGGCGTCGAGGAGACGCGCCGCCGCAGCGAGACCGACCGGCCGGGGCCGTTCAAGCTGCTGCTCGCCGCGATCGGGCTGCGCAGCGTTGCCTACTACGGCCTGTTCGCGTTCGTCCCGCTCTGGGAGGTGGCGAACGGGCATTCGAAGGGCTACGGGACGGCGCTGCTTTCCTGCGTGCTCTTCGGCGGGGCGTTCGGCACGTTGTGCATGGGCCCGCTCGCGGACCGCTATCCGCACCGGATCATCCTCGCCGGGAGCCTCGCAGTCACTCCGATCTTCGTGCTGATCTTCGTGCTCACGAGCGGTGCCGTCAGCGCGGTCGCGGTCGTGCTCGCAGGGATGACGACGGTCAGCGGTTTCGGGCTGACCACCGTGATGGGCCAGGAGTACCTGCCGTCGCGGATCGCGATGGCGTCGGGGATGACGGTCGGCTTCGCGATGGGGCTCGGCGGGGTCGCCGTCGTCCTGCTCGGCGTTGTCGCCGATTCGATCGACCTCCGCGCGGCGCTGCTGGTGACGGCGGTCGCGCCGGCGATCGGCGCGCTCGTCGCGCTCTGCCTGCCGGGCGAGCCGCGCACCAGGCGCCGGACCGAGGTCGCGCTCGCCGGCGATTGACGCAAGTGCGTCAGCCCGCGCGTCGACGCGCGCGGTTACAACGGAGCGTGATGACGAACAGGGAGCTGAGAGGCCGGCGCAGGCTCGGCTGGGCGTCGTGGTTCGCCGGTGCCGACGGGCGTGTGCTGGCGCTCGTCCCGAGCGAGCAGAGCTTCTTCGAGGCGCAGGGTCTCGTGATCGCCGCGATGGCGTGCGTGACCGGCTTCGCCGTCGCCGTCGCAGGCAGCGGGTGGTGGAACATCCCGATCACGCACATCCTGTGGCTCGGCGCCGCGTGGACGATCGTGATCTGCATCGTCGACCGGTTGATCTACAAGAGCTTCGGCACGAGCCGCAAGGCGAACCTCGTGCTCGCGCTACCGCGCGCCGCGCTGTCGGTCATGCTCGCGCTCGTCCTCGGGCTGCCGATGGTGCAGTTCATCTTCAAGCCGTCGATCGCGAACCAGCTGTCGGTGTCGAGCGCCGTCCAGCAGAAGGACGCGCAGACGTCCGCGATCGCGTTCTACCAGCCGAAGATCAAGCAGGCGACCACGCAGATCGCGCAGATCCAGGACAAGGAGACGACGCTCCAGAATCGCGTCGCCAAGTTCACCCGCCTCTCGGGCTGCGAGAGCAACGAGCCCTCCTGCTCGCACACGCACAAGACCGGCTGCGGGCACTGGTGCCACTACTACGCGCAACAGGCCACGATCGCGCGGAACGAGCTCGCGCGCAGCCGTCCGGTCGACCGCCAGAAGATCGCGGCGCTCAGGGCGAACATCGCCGACTGGCAGAGCCGCGAGCAGACCGAGAGCCGCTCGCGTGTGAACGCGATCGCCCGTGACCGCGACCTCCTCGCGCGCGCCGAGGCGCTGTCGGCGATCGAGAAACAGCACCCGGAGGTGTCGAGCTACGTCCTCTTCGTGCTCGGCCTCTTCGTCTGCCTCGATCTGGTCGCCCTCGTGATGAAGCTGTCGCACCTGTTCGTCGGCGGAGCCCTCTACGAGGAGATGGCAGCCGCGCTGCGCGAACGGGACCGGCTCGGCGCGTTCAAGCTGCGCGAGCAGACCGCCGTCCTGCGCAAGCGCTTCGCCGAAGAGGCACGCGCGGACGCCGACGTCGACGAAGCCCGGATCGACGCCGACCGCGAGCGGCGCATCGCCGACGAGCGCACGAAGCTGACCGCGAGACCGCACACCGGCCTTGCGGGAGCAAGCGGCGCGGGCGCCTGAGCCTGCGCCGACCCCACCTCACAGCAAGGAGAGAGATGAACCGCAAGACCATCGGGGCGGCTGCCGCCCTCGTTCTCGTCGCCCTCGGGGCGATCGCCGCGATCGCCTCGGCCGCGCCGGGGACGAGCGTCGGCGTCCGCCGGCTCACCGGCCCGTTCTGCATCGACGCGCGCACCGGCGTCGTCCGCAGCGTCGCGGCCACCCGGAAGTGCCGCGCGGGCGAGCTCCGCAAGTACGGCGTCGCCGTGAACGGCCCGTCCGGCCCCGCCGGTGCTCCCGGCACGAACGGCCAGGACGGCACCGCCGGCCCGCGCGGCCCGCAGGGGCTCGAGGGCCCGAAGGGCGAGACCGGCCTGCAGGGCGA
>DATBIC010000134.1:0-33377 GCA_036557145.1 Gaiellaceae bacterium | reverse complement strand
CTTCTGCTTCCTGCGCTTCCCCAGCGGCAAGATCGCGCACCTCCACCTGTCGTGGCTGGACCCGCACAAGATGCGGAAGCTCACCGTCGTCGGCCGCGACCGGATGGCCGTGTTCGACGACATGGAGCTCGAGCGCAAGGTGACGGTGTACGAGAAGTCGCCGTGGAAGCGCGCGTCGACGTACGGCGAGTGGCAGACGCGCTCCGGCGACATCTTCGTCCCGAAGATCGCGACCGACGAGCCGCTGCGGCTCGAGTGCGGCCACTTCCTGAAGCTCGTCGAGGGGAACGGCGACCGCGGCAAGGTCGCGCGCGACGGCGCGCGCGTCGTCCGCGCGCTCGAGATGCTGACGAGGTCGCTTGGCGGCTGAGATCCACCCGACCGCGACCGTCTATCCCGGCACGGTGCTCGGCGACGGCGTGCGCGTGCTCGAGTACGCGGTCGTCGGCAAGCAACCGTCGCTCGCGGCCTCCTCGACGGCCAAGCGCGAGCCGCTTCCACCCACCGTGATCGGCGACCGGACGGTCGTCTCGACGGGCGCGATCGTGTTCGCGGGCTCGACCGTCGGCGCGAGCTCGATCGTCGGCGACCAGTCGTGCATCCGCGAGCGCGTCTCGCTCGGCGACGACTGCGTGCTCGGCCGCGGCTCGCTGATCGAGAACGACACGACGGTCGGGAACGGCACACGGATCCAGGCCGGCGCCTACATCACCGCGTACTCGACACTCGAGGAGGACGTCTTCGTCGCGCCGTGCGTGGTGACGACGAACGACAACTACATGGGCCGCACGGAGCGCCGGAAGGCCGAGATGCGCGGGCCGACCGTGCGCCGGAGCGCGCGCATCGGCGGCGGCGCGGTGCTCTGCCCGGGGATCGAGATCGGCGAGGAGGCGTTCGTCGGCGCCGGCGCGGTCGTGACGAAGGACGTCGCCCCGCGGACGGTCGTCGTCGGCTCGCCCGCCCACTTCCTGCGCGAGGTCGAGCCGAGCGAGCTGCGCGCAAACGGCGGGTGAGGCGCGTCAAAGACCGGCTGTCCGCACCAGCGACAGCCGGTACTGCACGGGGCTCGGCACCGGCGTCACGAGCTTCGCCTCGAGGTAGTACGTGCCGGTCACCGGGGCGCGATACACGACCCGCGCCTGGCCGGCGACCGCGCGCGACTGCGCGACGCGGCGGGCGAGGTCGACGCGGAGCCCCTCGACGCGCGTCGTCCCGGGGCTCCAGAGCGCGAGCCGGATCCCCGCCTTCGCCCGCGGCGTGAGGCGCGCGTAGAGCCGCTGCCCGCGGCGCAGGTAGAGGTGGTAGACGTCGACGTTGTCGTCCCAGAAGTCGAGCGACGCCGCGATCGTGCGCGGAAGCGGCGGGAGCGCGTGCGACCACGGGCCGGCCTCGTCGTTCGGCTCGTACCGGTCGGGCGGGGGCAGCTTCGTCCCGCCGGTCAGCATCGTCAGCGCCGAGAGCACGTCGAGCGCGCCCCAGCCCGAGTACATGTCGCGGCCGACGGGGCACTCGGAGCAGCCGTTTGCGCCGGAGAGATCGTCGGCGCTCCGCTCGAGGAGCCACGAGACCTGGTCGGGACTGAGCTTCGGATCGACCCCGAGCAGCAGCGCCGCCGCCGCCGAGACCTGCGGCGCGGCGAACGATGTGCCGATCGCGTTGCGGAACTCGATCGGCCCGCAGTCCGAGTACGGGCCGTCGGCGCACGGCGTGCTCGTGTCGACGAGCTGCCGGGGGATCGTCGAGAACATGTCGTCGCCGGGAGCGGCGATGTCGTTGAAGACGGCGTCGCGGTTCGAGAACTCGGGGATCGAGCCGTCCTCGCGCATCGCGCTGACGCCGATCACGTGCGGCAGCGCCGCGGGGTAGTGCGCGAAGTCCCACGGGGTCGCAGGCGACTGCGGCCCGTTCCCGACCGCCGCCACGACCACGACGCCCTTCGAGTAGGCGTACTCGACCGCGGCCTGCTCGATCGCCGAGTACGTGTCGAGTGACGGATCGAGCGGGTCGCGGACGCCGCCGAGGCTGAGGTTGATGACGCGGGCGCCCTCCTTGACGGCCCAGCGGATCGCGGCGACCTCGGCCTGGAGCGAGACGGTCCCGTCGGGCTCGACCACCTTCGCGACGATCAGCCTCGCGTTGAACGCCATCCCGGCGATGCCGACGCCGTTGAACGGGTTGGCGGCGATCTCCCCGGCCACGAACGTGCCGTGCCCGTCCTCGTCGCGGAACGGCGAGCCGCCGACGAACGACTTCGCGGCGACGACTCGGCCGACGAGATCGGGATGGCTCCCGTCGATCCCCGAGTCGACGACGGCGACCTTGATCGGCGCCAGGCTCGTCGGCGGCGTCGGCCAGAAGTCCCACGCGGAGTCCTTGACGAGGTACCACTGCTGCGCCGCGAACGGCTCGGTGTTGTCGAACGCGGCCGCGGCCGAGGCGGCCGCCAGGAAGACCCCCGCTGCGAGCAAGGCGAGCAGGCGCCTCATGGCACGGTGACCACGCTGGAGAGACCGGGCTGCAGGCCGCCGCCCGGCGCGACCCGGACGCGGTAGTCGCCGGGCGCGAGCGGCCCGCCGAAGGTGAAGCGGCCGCCGGCGTCGGTGGCGGTCGACGAGACGGTCGACCAGGCAGCCCCGGCCCCCTTCTGCAGCTCGACGGCGTCCGACGCGACTGCGGGCCGTACCGACCCGGCGACGCCCGACGTCGCGATCGTCGCGACCACCTTCGGCGCGACAGTGACCGACGCGAGCCCGGCTCGAACCGCCCCGGCCGAGAGCCGATAGGAGGTGCGCAGCTTCGGCGACACCGGCACTTCGAAGCTGCCGTCGGAGCGGAGCGTCACCGTCCCGGCGGACGCCCAGTCGCGGCCGTACGGCTTCGCCTCGAGCGCCACCCCGCTCGCTCCCTGCACGAAGCCCGTGAGCGCGACGGTGCCGCCGTAGGTGACGGCCGCGCGCTGCGGGGCGAGCGAGTACAGCGACGGTGAGAACCACGTCGAACGCAGCCCGAGCACGGCTCGGACCTGCGCCCCGGTGAAGCTCGCCTCGGCGTCGCCCGCGCCGACGACGGTCACGGTCTGCGCACGCCCCGACGGGCCGGCGGCGACCTGGACGCCGGACACGGGCGGAGTGAGCTTCAGCTTCTTCGCGACCGACTGCACGTCGAACAGCACCGGCCCCCAGTCGTGGAACGGAGACAGCGTGTCGTACGGGTCTGGGACGGAGACGAGGTACGGGACCGGCGAGCCGAGCAGCTCGGCCGCCGAGGCGGTGCGGCCGCCCGAGGTGGAGAAGAACAGCGTGTCGGCGACCTTGCCGCCGTAGAGAGCGACCTGGCCCTTGGTGGCGTCGACGGCCGCGCTCGACGACGGCGACTCGGCGTCGATGCCCCCGTACACCTGGCTGCGCACGTCGTCGTAGAGATCGAACGCACGGCCCTGCACGAGGTTCGCGAGCGCGTACGAGCGAGCGGCGACCGCCTGGGCCTGGAGCGCCGCGGCCGGCCAGTCGGACGGCATCTCGGCCGGCACGACGCCCTTCACGTAGGACTCGAGGGCGACGACGTCGATCGCCTCGAGCGCCTTGCCGTCGGGCGCGACGACGATCCGGCCGCGGTACGGCTTGCCGCCGAGCGCGATCGGTGCCGCGGACGACAGCGTCACGGGGAGCGTCACCGCGTGGCCCTGCAGCCTCGAGGAGGGCGTCAGGTCGACGGTGCCCGCGTCGAGCGCGACCTTCGCGCCCGTGGCGTCGACGGCCGTCCAGGCGCCGGCCGATCCCAGCGACAGCCGCTTTCCCCGCGCGAGCAGCACGCGGACGGTGCGCGTCGAGGCCGGCCCGAGCGTCGTGCCCGGGTAGTAGTGCGCCAGGATCCGCGCGGCGGAGTAGCCGTGGAGCGCGTAGCCGTACGCGCCCCACTGGCTCATTCCGAGCCCGTGGCCCCACCCGTGCCCGGAGACGGCGAGCACCTCGGCAGCGGCGCTGGTGACGGTCGGCGCCGTCGTGGTCGCGGCCGTCGTCGAGTCGAGGGCCGCGCTGCGGGCAGGCAGGGAGACGGCGAGCGCCGACGCGAGCCCGCCGGAGGCAACCACCGAGAACGCCGCGAGCCGCGCCGCGTGACGACTCATCGCCGGGCACCGTAGCCGAGCCGGCCGTCGGGTCGGGGCGCCCGTTAGGGCTTCATGAAGCGCCGTCGCCGAGCCGCGCCGCGTACTGCTCCGCGTAGTACGCACGGTACTCGCCGGACTTGATCGGCTCCCACCACTCCCGGTTCTCCCGGTACCAGTCGACGGTCTGCTCGAGGCCGCCGGCGTCGAACGAGTGCTGCGGCGACCATCCGAGCGCCCGCAGCTTCGACGAGTCGAGCGCGTAGCGGCGGTCGTGGCCGGGCCGGTCGTCGACGTGACGGACGAGGTCGGGCGAGGCGCCGGTGAGGTCGAGGATCCTGCGAACGGCGTCGAGGTTCTCGCGCTCCTGGCCGCCGACGTTGTAGACCTCGCCGCCCGAGCCGCGGCGCAGCGCGATCTCGATCGCAGCGCAGTGGTCCTCGACGTGCAGCCACTCGCGCCGCTGGCGCCCGTCGCCGTAGACCGGCAGCAGCTGCCCGTCGAAGGCGTTGGTGATGAACAGCGGCAGGATCTTCTCCGGGTACTGCCGCGGCCCGTACGTGTTCGCTCCGCGCGTGATCAGCGCGTCGATCCCATAGGTCCGAACGTAGGCGAGGACCTGGAGGTCGCCACCCGCCTTCGAGGCGCTGTACGGGCTCGACGGGCGAAGCGGCGCGTCCTCGGTGCACGGAGGCGCGTCGAGCGGCACGTCGCCGTAGACCTCGTCGGTCGAGACCTGGAGCAGCCGGATCCCCGCATGGCGGGCGTAGTCGAGCAGCACCTGCGTGCCGAGCACGTCGGTGGTGATGAACTCCGCGGGCCCGAGGATCGACCGGTCGACGTGCGTCTCGGCGGCGAAGTTGACGATCGCGTCGCAGCCCGCCGCCGCCCGCGCGACCGCATCGGGATCGGCGATGTCGCCCTGGTGGAACTCGTGCTCGACCCCCTCGAGGTTGGCCCGGTTGCCTGCATAAGTGAGCTTGTCGAGCACGACCACGTCGTCGTCGCCCGAGGCGAGGCGACGCGCGAAGTGCGAGCCGATGAAGCCGGCACCGCCGGAGACCAGGATCCGCATCGCGCGAAGGTTAGTCGGTCGTCAGGCGCGCCAGGCACTCGCGCAGCCCGTCGCGCCAGTGCGGCAGCTCGGGCGCGCCGCGCTCGCTGCGCAGCACGGAGTAGGCGGGGCGCGGCGCGCGGGCGCCGTACTCGGCGGTCGAGATCCGCCGGACGGTCGCGTCAAGGCCCGCCTCCTCGACGATCGCCTGCGCGAAGTCGGCCCAGCTGCATTCGCCGGACGCGGCCACGTGATACGTGCCGTACGGCAGCTCGAGCACGCGGCGAGTTGCCTGTGCGAGGTGGCCCGTGAAGGTCGGGGACCCGATCTGGTCGTCGACGACCGCGAGCTCGCCGCGCTCGCTCGCGAGCCGCAGGATCGTGCGCACGAAGTTGCGCGACGTCCAGCCGAAGAGCCACGACGTGCGGACGATCCACGCGCGCTCCCCCGCCGCGGCCTCGCCGAGCAGCTTCGTCCGCCCGTAGGCGCCGAGCGGCGCGGGCGAGTCGGACTCGACGTAGGGCGACGACGCAGCGCCGTCGAAGACGTAGTCGCTCGACCACACCACGAGCGGCGCGCCGAGCGAGGCCGCGTTGCGCACGCCGCCGACGTTGACCGCGGCCGCGCCCTGGGGATCGTCCTCGGCGCCGTCGACGTCCGTCCACGCCGCGGCGTGCAGCACGAGCTCGACCCCGGCGAGCTCCTCTGGCGGCGGATTGCCGACGTCCCAGTCCGCGCGCGTCAGCGGACGCGCCTCCGGGAACTCCTCGGCGAGCGCCCGGCCGAGCTGGCCGGCCGCGCCGGTGATCACAACGCGATCGCGCTGTCCCGTGCCGAGAGGATCGGCGATCGCGTGCTCCACAGGTCGACGACGCGAGGGTCGTTCCACGGGACGCCGTGCTCGTCCGGGCTCGCCGCGTCGTACTCCTCGGTGACGAAGTAGCAGAAGAGACAGTCGGTGAGCGCCTCGTAGCCGTGCGCGTTCGTGCCGGGCACGTAGATCGCGACCGGGTTGTCGTCGCCGATGTCCTCGGTGAACGTCTCGCCCGACGCGCGGTCGAGCACGACCACGCGCACCGTTCCCTGCAGGCAGACGAACAGGTCGTCCTGGCCGCGCTCGTGGTAGTGCAGCGCGCGGATCGTCCCCTGCCGCGAGCGTGCGAGGTTCGCCTGCCGGACCGCTTTCGGAAGCGCACTCGCGCGCATCAGCTCCATGAACCAGCCGCGTTCGTCGTCGAAGCGCGTCAGTTCGACGCGCACGAGCCCGTCGATCACTTGTTGGCCCCGGTCTCCTCGATCAGCCGGCCGACGTCGGCGAGATCGGCCCAGTGCTTGCCGCCGTCGTGCCACCAGCCGTCGACGCGACGGATGTCGAGCCGCCCCTCGTGCGCGTAGACGCGGTTGACGTCCGTGATCTCCAGCTCACCGCGGCTCGACGGCTCGAGCCCGTCGATCACGTCGAAGACGTCCGGCGGGTAGCAGTAGAGACCGACGACCGCGTCGCTCGACGGAGCGGAGGCGTAACGCGTGTCCACACGCCCGGCCTTCTCCACGATGTCGGCGACCGTGCCGTCGTCGCGGTACGCGACCACGCCGAAGTTCTCCGGGTCGGGCACCTCCTTGACGAAGACGAGCGCGCCGTCGCTCCAACTCGCGATCGCCGCGGCCTGCGCCTGCTCGAAGATGTTGTCGCCGAGGCAGACGACGAGCCGATCGCCGGCGGCGAAGCTGCGCGCCATCCCGACCACCTGGGCGATCCCGCCCGGCTCGACCTGGACCTTGTAGGTGAGATCGAGGTCGAAGAGGACGTCGTCTCCGCCGCGCGCCTGCACGTGGCCGTCGCCGAGCAGGTCGATGAACTGCCCGGCATGGTGCTGGCCGGTGACGAGCAGCACGTCGCGCACGCCGACGCGCTGCAGGAGCTGCAGCGGGTAGTAGACCATCGGCCACCGGCCGACCGGCAGCAGGTGTTTGTTGGCGACGCGGGTCAGCTCCTCGAGCCTGGTCGCAGAGCCGCCCGCGCAGATCAGCCCTCTCACGCCGGCGATCTTATTCGGGGGCGGCCGCTCTCGACTGTGCGCGTCGCGCGAGGACGCCGCCGAGCAGCATCAGCAGCGTCCCGGCGACGCCGAAGACGACCGCCGGCACCCAGCCGCGGTCGACCCCCGACGAGGCGATCGCGGGCGAGATGCCGGTGTGCGACCACGCGGAGGCGAAGTGGGTCGCGGCGGCCAGGACGCCCACCGAGCCCAGCACTGCCCAGCTCGAGCGCACGAGGACGTCGGCGAGCTGCACGTAGACGAGCCCGGCGACGGCGATCAGCGCCCACTCGAAGTCGCCGTGGTGGAGGAACCAGAGCAGGCTGCCGCCGATCGTCAGCCCGGCCGCGACGTGCAGCCAGAAGCCGTACGGCCGGTTCGGGCCGCCGTCGACCGAGACAGCCGCGCCGAGGAAGCACAGGCCGACGACGAACGTCACCACGGCCGACCAGTCGCCGCCGCCCGAGACGAGGTCGGTGACGAAGAGCCACGCGAGCTGGACGACCGCCAGCATCAGGAGCGGGAACCGGAAGCGCGACAGCGCCGCCCACGCAGCGATCAGCGTCAGCGCGAAGAACGCGAGCCGCGCCACGTCGAAGCCGGCGAACCCTGCCGAGCTCGTCCCCAGCCAGCCGAACCACGCCCACAGCGCCAGCACGAACGCGCCGAACAGCGTCACGCTCGTGAACGCGAAGAGACCGGCGGCGATCGGATGACCGCCGGCGCGCTCGAGCCCGACGGCGGACGCGGCGAACGCGAGCAGGAGGAGCAGCGACAGGAGCGCATACGCGCCGGCGCCGTGGCGGCTGGAGAGGTACGCGAGCAGCGCCACGGCAGCGCCGAGCAGCACGAAGCTGCCGGCGTAGAGCAGGTACGACCACGCGGCGAAGCGCGGCTTGATCGCAGCCACTCCCCGATCTTCGATCCGCCTCCGGACGTCATTGGGGAGCGAACCTACGGTTCTCTCCCCAAGGCCCCTCTCTCCCTTGGCGCACGCTCGTGCATCGCACTCTTCGCCTCCCGCCGGGCAAAGCCCGGCTCCGGCCCCAGGGGGTGCGCGTTCGTGCGACGGCAGCGGCAGTCGTGGCGTGCCCGAGGCCCGTTGGATTGCACGGCGACAAACGAGGGAGTCCGCTTCGGGACGCGAACCTCAGGTGTCCTCCCTGACTAGAGTTTCCGCGTGGCCCGGCGTGACGTCGACAAGCTGCAGGCGGAGATCGAGCAGCTGTTCGCCGACCTCTGGCACGTTCCCCGCTTCTCGGGGCCGCGCCACGGGTTCAGACCGAACGTCGACTGCTTCCACACGGACGACCCCCATGCGCTGACGGTCGTGATCGAGCTTCCGGGCGTCGACCCGGACAGCGTGCGCGTCGTCGCCGGCGAGCGCCTGCTCGTCGTCGCCGGGGAGCGAAAGCGGCCGCAGATGCCGGGGCGCGTCTACCAGCAGATGGAGATCGAGTACGGCACGTTCCAGCGTCAGATCCAGCTCGCCGAGGACGTCGAGCCGGAGCGCGCCAGTGCCCGCTTCGAGCACGGCGTGCTCACCGTGCAGCTGCCGGTCGTCGAGCACGCCTCGCTCGGCCAGGTGACGATCCAAGTCCACCTTGCATGACCGAGCTCTTCGACATCCCCGAGCCGGAGAGTGACCACGTCACGCTCCCGGCGGTGCTGCCGATCCTGCCGCTGAAGGACACGGTCGTCTTCCCGCAGTCGATGTCGCCGCTCGCGATCGGCCAGGAGCGCTCGATCCGGGTGATCGACGACGTCGTCGCCGGCGACCGGCTCGTCGCGCTCATCGCGTCGCGCGACAGCTCGATCGAGACCCCGGGCTTCGGCGACGTCTACCGGGTCGGGACGGTCGCGGTGGTGCACAAGCTGATCAAGGTGCCGGACGGGACGCTGCGGATCCTCGTGCAGGGCCTCGAGCGCGTGCACCTCGACCACGAGGCCGACAGCGACCCGTATCTCCTGGCCGAGTTCGGCGCGCTCCCGGACGTGCTGGTCGAGAGCGCCGAGGTGGAGGCGCTCACGCGCAACGTGCAGGGCCTCTTCGCCCGCATCATCGGGCTCGCGCCGTACCTGCCCGAGGAGCTGCAGCTCGCCGCCGCCAACGTCGACGACCCGAGCGCGCTCTGCCACCTCGTCGCGTCGACCCTGCGCACGATCCCCACCGAGGAGCGGCAGCAGATCCTCGAGGAGGTGAACGTCGAGGCGCGGCTGC
This sequence comes from Gaiellaceae bacterium, assembly GCA_036557145.1. GTDB lineage: Bacteria > Actinomycetota > Thermoleophilia > Gaiellales > Gaiellaceae > PALSA-600. The sequence continues at coordinate 23,958 of DATBIC010000134.1, read as the reverse complement.
GGATGGTGTCGGGGATCCTGAGCCGCGAGCTCGAGGTGTTCGAGCTCGGCTCGCGGATCCAGTCGCAGGTCCAGTCGGAGATGGAAAAGGGGCAGCGCGAGTACTTCCTGCGCCAGCAGCTCAAGGCGATCCAGGCCGAGCTCGGCGAGGCCGACCCGGAGCAGGCGGAGCTCGCGGAGCTGAAGGGGCGCCTCGAGGCGCTCGGCGAGCTGCCCGAGGAGGTGCGGAAAGCGGCCGACCGCGAGCTGCAGCGCCTGGAGCGCCTGCCGCAGGCCGCAGCCGAGTACGGCGTGATCCGCACGTACCTCGAGTGGATCCTCACGCTGCCGTGGGGGATCGTCACCGACGACAACCTCGACCTCGACCACGCCCGCGAGGTGCTCGACGCCGACCACTTCGACCTCGACAAGGTCAAGGACCGGATCATCGAGTACCTCGCCGTCGCCAAGCTGCGCAACCAGATCTCGGGCCAGATCCTCTGCTTCGTCGGTCCACCCGGCGTCGGCAAGACGTCGCTCGGCCAGTCGATCGCGCGCGCGCTGGGCCGCCGGTTCGTGCGCCTCTCGGTCGGCGGCGTTCGCGACGAGTCGGAGATCCGCGGCCACCGGCGCACCTACATCGGCGCGATGCCCGGCTCGATCATCCGTTCGCTTCGCGACGCCGAGTCGGCGAACCCGCTGCTGCTGATCGACGAGATCGACAAGATGGGAGCCGACTGGCGCGGCGACCCGGCGAGCGCGATGCTCGAGGTGCTCGATCCCGAGCAGAACAACGCCTTCCGCGACCACTACCTCGATCTCGCGTTCGACCTGTCGAAGGTGCTGTTCATCTGCACGGCCAACACACTCGACACGATCCCCGGACCGCTGCTCGACCGGATGGACGTGATCGAGCTCGCCGGCTACACCGAGGAGGAGAAGCTCGGGATCGCCAAGCGCTACCTCGTGCCGAAGCAGCTCGAGGCGCACGGGCTCAAGCGCATCCAGCTGCGGCTCACCGACCGTGTCCTGCGCACGATCATCCGCGAGTACACGCGCGAGGCGGGCGTGCGCAACCTCGAGCGGCGCCTCGCCGACGTGTGCCGCAAGGCGGCGTCGGAGGTCGCCCGGCACGGTGCGAAGACCGTCAAGGTCGACGACGAGCGCCTGCGCGAGTGGCTCGGCGCGCGGCGCTTCTCCGGCGAGGTACGGAAGCGCGTCGCAAGCCCCGGCGTCGCGACCGGCCTCGCGTACACCACCGCAGGCGGCGACGTCCTGTTCGTCGAGGCGACCGCCTATCCGGGCCGCGGCAAGCTCACGATCACCGGCCAGCTCGGCGAGGTGATGCAGGAGTCGGCGCAGGCTGCGCTCTCGTGGGTCCGCTCGCACGCCTCGTCGCTGGGCGTCTCCGACGGCTGGTTCTCCGAGCACGACATCCACGTGCACGTCCCCGCCGGGGCGGTGCCGAAGGACGGCCCGTCGGCGGGCGTGACGATGGCGACGGCGATCGCGTCGCTCGTCCGCGGAGAACAGGTCGCCGCCGACGTCGGCATGACCGGAGAGCTCACGCTGACCGGGCAGGTGCTGCCGATCGGCGGCCTCCGCGAGAAGTCGCTCGCCGCCGCACGGGCCGGATTGAAGCGCGTGATCTTCCCGCGTGAGAACGAGCCCGACCTCGTCGACCTGCCGCCGGAGACGCGCCGCGAGCTCGAGTTCGTCCCGGTCGAGACGATCGAGCAGGTCTTTGCCACCGCCTTCGCGCCGAACGGCCGCGCGCGCGCCCGCAACGTCACGCCGCTCGAGCGGCAAGCAGCGCGATCTCGTTAGAGGTCACGAGCAGAGCCGCGACCGCTCAGACAGGTTCTTCCGCCAAACCGCGCCCAGCCTGACCCGTGCTAGTCGGGCGAGAAGACAGAGATCAGAACGCTCCCGGCCGCCGCCGAAGCCCGGCTTGGCCGGGCGAGAGGCGAAGCGCGGCACCGCGACACCGCGCGCAAGAAAAGGGATGGGCCTTGGGAAGGGAACCTAGGTTCCCTTCCCAATCTTGAAGCTCGAGAGCAGCAACCGGCAGTTCTTGTCGTCGTGCGACGCAGACCGCCGGCAGAGCAGCTGGTACTCGTGCATGCCCTGCAGCACGAACGTGTACTCGTCGACGCGGTCGTCCGTCGCGACCCGGTAGCTGTGGGAACGGACGCCACCGGCCTTCACGACCGACGATCCCGCGAGCGTCCCCGACGTCTGCTTCGCGACCCCGGCCATACGCACGTCGAGCTCCTTCGCCACCTTCGCGAACAGCGGCGCGGAATACGGTCTGAGCAGGCGGAAGGTCGCGACCTGGACGAGGTCCGAGCCGGAGCCCGCAGAGACGCGGTTCCCGCTGCGGGCGACCTGCCAGCCGCCCGGCGCGGCGAAGCTGAAGCCCGGCCCCGTCACCCTCTGGGCCGGTTTCCCGCCTCCCGACCCCCCGCAGCCTGCAAGGATGGTGGCTGCGAGCAGCGGCGCGACCAGCGTCGAGGCCCGCGGCAGGCGCGCAGTCACGAAGCGAAAGGAACGAGCGGAGATGGCAAAGACCAGGGACAAGGTGTACGACGCAGCGGGCAACGTCAAACCCTACGTCGATCGTGCGCTCTCGGACGAGAAGCTCCGCGCGGATGTGTTGAGCGCAGCCGGGATCGCCCGGGAGCTGTACGACGAGCTGATCGGAAACCGCACGGCAGTCGCGGTTGCGCAGCGCGTGGCGACCGACGAGGAGATCCGGGCGAAGCTCAGGTCGGCGGTCGACGACCTGCGCAGCGCAGCCGATCGGCTGCAGGGGAAGCGCCGGGACGATCGCAAGCTCGGACGGACGCTGCTGCTGGCGGGCATTCTGATCGGGATCCTCTTCAACCCGATCACCGGCCCCGACACGCGCAAGTGGATCAAGGACACGATCTCGGGGTCCGACGACGACTTCGGCGAGGACTTCCCGAGCTCGAACGGCGGCGTCTAGCGGTTACCCGCGTCCGAGGTCGTGCGTCGGCGCGACCACGGACGGGAGCGCGCGCAGCAGCGTCGAGGGCTTCGGCGCCGCGAGCGCGCGCCTGAGCGAGGACGGGTCGAGCCCGTTCGCCGTCGAGATGTCCGACATGTGGAGCAGGATCGCGCCCGGCTCGGGCGCGCTCCCGCCCGGCACGGCCGGCGTCCAGCCGCCCGCGATCGGGAAGGGGAGGTCCTGCTGGTGGCGCCAGGCGTCGAGGTACGGCGTCGGGTCGACGGCGCCGTCGTAGCCGAGATACAGCAGCGACACGGGGTGCACCTCGAAGTGCAGGTGCACCGGTGTGCCCTCGGCGTCGCCCGTGTGACCCATGAACCCGACGACCTGCCCGGCCTTCACGTGCGCGCCGTTGACGGCCGTCGTCGCGAATGCGGAGAGATGCGCGTAGTAGAACTGGTTGCCCTGGGCATCGACGATCCACAACCGGTTGCCGCCGATCTTGTTCCAACCGACGGAGAAGACCGTCCCGTCGGCGCACGCGACCAGCGGCTGGCCGAGCTGGCCGAAGATGTCGTCGCCGTGGTGGTAGCTGACGTCGCTGCGCGCGGCGCCGAACGTGTCGATGTACGAGCTCGCGCCGTACACGGGGAAGACGTAGTGGCCCGCGGTCAGCTTCGGGTGGATGTCGTAGAGCGGGCCGGACGCGGCCGCGCCTCCCTTCTGCTGCTTCGGCCGCTCGCTCGGTAGATCGCCGACCGGCGCCACGTCGGGGCCCGTCGGGGTCTCGTCGGTGGTGGTCGCCGACGGCGTCGGCGCAGCGGTGGTCGTCGTCGCGGGCGGTGGAGCGGCGGCGGCCGGCGGGGCCGTCTGAACGGCGACGGCGGCGTACCCGATCCGGATCAGCGTCCCGACCGGCAGGCTGCCGTGGTCCTGCGTCAGCCGAAGCACGAGCTCGTAGACGACGCCGCGATAGCCGCGGACGCCGCTGCCCGCGGTCCGGTCGATCGTCTCTGTCCCGAGCGTGAGGATGCCCCAGTTCTCCACCGGGAGCTTGCTCCCGGCCGGCGCGGGCTGGCCGTCGATCTTCAGGTTCGTGATGCCGCTCCCGTTCGCGTTGCCGCCCGCGCCCGACGGGCCCGTCCCGGCGGACGCACTCGCCGTCACCGCGTCGGCCGTGACGACTCCGCCGAAGAGCGAGACACCGGTGACGACGCTCTGCGAGCTCGCCGCGGCGTTCCGCGTGATCGTCGTCGTCGCGCTGGCCGTCGTCGACTGCACGGCGACGACCGAGCCGTCGGCGGGATACGCGTAGATCGATCCGGCGACCGGCGCGCCGTCGGGCGGCGCCGACGCGGACGTCGTCGTCACCGGCGCGGTATTCGGAAGCGCGACCTGGACGCCCCACGCGGACGCGGACGCGGTCGGAGCCGTCGTCGGCCCCTCGGCGCCGGCGGAGCCGAGCGCGACGAGTGCCAACAGCGGGCCCACCAGGGCGAGGCGAAGGCGCACTGTGAAGGGAGTTTGCCACGCCCGCTGCCCGTCCTCCCGGCGGGCGCCGTTCGCGCCTCAGGGTAGGTTCCGCGCGATGGCGACCTGGTGGGCGATCCCGCTGGCTGCGCTCACGACCTGCTCGACGCTGGCGGGCGGGTACGTCGCACTGCGCATCCGCGGCGAGCTCCAGACGTTGATCGCCCTGACGGGCGGCATCGTCGTCGCCGTCGCCCTCTTCGACGTCCTCCCGGAGGCGATCGACGCAGTCGGGAACGCCCGGCACGTGATGTGGCTCGTCGGCATCGGGTTCCTGGCGTTCTTCCTCGCCGAACGCGGGCTCGTGCTCCACCACCGCGACGACGAGACCCACGCGCGCGCCCACCAGCACGTCGGCGCGCTCGGCGCGTCTGCGCTGTCCGTGCACAGCTTCATCGACGGCCTCGGCATCGGGCTCGCGTTCCACCTTTCGACCTCGACCGGCCTGCTCGTCTTCATCGCGGTCGTGTCGCACGACTTCGCCGACGGGATGAACACCGTGTCGTTCGTCCTGCGCCAGAGCGGCGAGCGCGGCGCGGCCCTGCGCTGGCTGGCTCTCGATGCAATCGCGCCGCTGCTCGGCGCGATCGTGGGCACGACGATCGCGATCAGCGAGCAGGGGCTCGGCTACCTGCTCGCCGTCTACGCGGGCTTCTTCCTCTTCATGGGCGCGACCGACCTGCTGCCGGAGGCGCACCAGCACGCGTCCGCTCGACGCGTGGCGCTGACGGTGCTGGGCTTCACCGTGACGGCGGGGATCGCCTACGCGGCGTCGCGCTGAGCGGAGGACGATCCGGGAATCGGATACGAGACGAGCGTCCTGGTCGCGGTGCCGAGGCCGGCCGTGATGCGCGCGTCGCGCAGGCTCGTCGTCACGCCGGCAACGGCCCAGGACGGCATGGGCGCCGCCCGCTCCTCGAGACGCGCGCGCCTGGCGCGCAGGATCAGCTGGAGCCGCTTCTGCGACGCACGGCCGAGCCGGCGCCGGGCCGCGTGCGCGACGAACGCCTCGAGGCTCGGCGCGAGCTCCTCCCAGGCCTGGACGCAACCCAGGTCTCCGCGCCGCACGCGCTTCCTCAGCCGCTCGTAGGCAGGCGGCTCCAGCGGCCGGGCCCGCTTCCATGCGCTCCGCGGGTCGAAGTATCCAGCGGCGCGACCGCCGTAGAGGAAGTCGCCCACCTCCAGGAAGTGCCTCGCGAAGGACTCGTCGCTCGCGTGCGACAGCAGCTCGACCTCGTCGACGAGGTGACGCGCCGCCTGCTTCCGCTTGGCCACGTCGAGCAATGGTAAGCATCGGTCCTGTCGCTCTACGCTAGGGCGCGTGGACGCGCTCGACCGACTCGCCGCCGAGCCCGGACGGGCGGCGCTCTTCCTCGACGTCGACGGGGTGCTCGCGCCGATCGTGCCGCGCCCCGAGGACGCGTCCGTCCCCGAGGCCACGCGCCGGGAGCTGCGCCGCCTCGCGCGGGAGTACGCCCTGGTCGCGTGCGTGACCGGGCGGGCCGGCGGGGTCGCCCGGCGCATCGTCGGGGTGCCGGAGCTCCGCTACGCAGGCGAGCACGGGCTCGAGCTCGAGCCCGCGGCGGCGGCGTTCGCCGAGCCGATCCACCGGCTCGCACACGCGTCGGGCTGGGAAGACGTCGAGGAGAAGCCGCTGTCCGCGGCGCTCCACTTCCGCCGCGCCGCCGACCCGGCCGCCGCGCGACACGAGCTCGAGGCGATCGCCGCCGCAGCGGAAGCGGAGGGCCTGCGCGCCGTCTTCGGGCGGATGGTGCTCGACATCCTCCCGCCGGTGCAGGCGACCAAGGGCACGGCGGTTCGCCGCCTGCTCGGAGAAGCCGGCGTGCGCCGCGCCCTGTATGCGGGCGACGACACGACCGACCTCGACGGCTTCGCAGCGCTCGACGACCTCGAGCTCGCGGTCCGCGTCGCGGTCGCCGACGCCGAGAGCCCGCCCGGACTGCGTGCGCGTGCAGACCTCGTCGTGGGCTCGCCGGCGGCCTTCGCCGGGCTCCTCCGGAGGCTGTAGCTCGACTAGACCCGGATCGCGCGCGAGCGGCCGATCTCGTGGCCGTCGCGATCGAGCGCAACCGCGTCGGCGAACGCGAAGCCCGGGGGAACGTCGATGCTCGTCTCGAAGCTCCGCTTCGGCCTGACACCGAACGTTCGGAGAGCACTCGCTGCTTTGCCGGCGCGGAAGCGCCAGGCCACCACCTCGGTCGAGCCGTTCCAGCTCACGAACACGGCCCGACCGTGCCGTCCGCCGGGGGCGACGAGCACGGGATCGATGGGCGGGTGACCCGTCCAGTCGAACCGGAACGCACGGTAGTTCTGCCCGCCGTGCGGGAGCTTCGCGTCGAACACGATCTCCCCACTCTGGTCGAACTCGGTGACGTACGGCTCGTTGCCCCAGCCGACGACGACGTTGCCGTTCGGCAGCAGCTGGGCGTTCCCCATGAACTGCGTGACCAGCCGGTTCGGATGATGGGTGTACTTCCGCACGAGCGTCGCCCGCTTGTCCTTGCCGTCGAGCTTGATCACGAGCGCGCGCGACTGCGGCTGCACCTGCGGCGCCGCGCCGTCGTCGAAGACGGTGACGAGATCGTTGCCGTGGTGACGCGCGTCGTGCTGCCACGCGAACACGGTTCCGCGGCCCATCGCGAAATCGCTCCGCTTGCCGCCGAGCCGCCAGATCACCTCGCCGCTCCGCCTGCTCACCTTGTAGACACCCCACGTGTTGCGCGCGGACACGAGCAGGTTCCCGTCGTCCGTCAGGTCGATCGAGTTGACGTGGAAGTAGTCGAGTGGGTGGCCCTGGAAGGCGGCGTGCGTCTCCTCGACCGCGACGTGGTCGAGGCTGCGCCACTCGAACAGCACGCGCCCGCTCGGGAGCGCGAGCTCCTGCACGATGCCGCCGATCACCTTCCCCGAGGCGGGCCCGCCGACCGACCCGAGATCGGCGTTTCGCACCTCGTAGCTCGTGACGAGCGCGGTCGAGTGCGGGGTGATCACGAACTCGTGCAGGTCCGACTGGCGGCCGTCGCCGGCCGGGATGCGCGCGACTTCGCGATACGAGGAGTCCATGATCACGTGCGTGCCGCGGCCGAGGCCGCTCGCCGTCTTGCCCTCCCACCAGGTGAGCACCGGCTTGCCCCGATAGCGCGCCGCGCGGAAGTTCATCGCGGTCTTCGGCATCGTCGAGTGGAAGAAGACGACCTCGCCGCGGCCGTCGAGGATCAGGACGCCGCGCTGCCCCGGCCCCGACGAGGGGGCGAGGAAGAGATAGCCGTCCGGGGCGCGATCGGCGTGCAGCACCGTGACGACGGGCGGCCGCAGGTCGGGCCGGGTGAGGAAATGGTGGATCGAGCCCTTCGGGATCGTGCGCGAGCTCGCCGCGAAGGCTGCGTCGGCGAGCAGGCGCCCCGCACCGCCGAACGCGAGCAGGCCGCCGCCGACCCCCGCCGAGCGCCGGAGCAGCTCCCGGCGCGTGAACCGGCCGTCGCTGTCGAACCCGCCGCCCGCTTCGAGGTTCACCGCCGCCATTCTTGTCGATCGGGGGACAGCCGTGCCGCAGTCGGCTCGTGTGCTAGAGACCGAGGCGCCCGCGCAGCTCGCGTGCCTGCCGCCGCGCCACGTCGAGCTCGGTCCGGGCCGCGTCGTCGAGCTGGAGGCGGATCCGGTCGGGAGCCGGGCGGCGCACGGCCGCGACGCGCGAGAGGCTCACGAGGTGCGACCGGTGGATCCGCGCGAACCCGGGCCCGAGCTTGACGGCGAGCTCGCCGAGCGACGACGTCGAGAGATACGAGCGGTCGTAGGTGTGCACACGGCTGTAGTCGCCTTCGGCCTGCACGTAGTAGATCTGCTCGAATTCGAGCAGCTCCGAGCCGCCGGGCGCGACCACCGCGATCTTCGCCACCGGTGCGGCCGCGGCGGGAGCCGCGCTCCGCAGTCGGTCGAGGACGCGCGCCAGCCGCTCGGGGTCGACCGGCTTGAGCAGGTAGTCGAACGCCTCGACCGCAAACGCGTCGACGGCGTACCGCTCGTGCGCGGTCACGAAGACGACAGCCGCGCGCGCGAGCGGCGCGAGCTCGAGCCCGGTGAGACCGGGCAGCTCGACGTCGAGGAAGACGACGTCGTACCCGCCGGCCCGCACGAGCTCGTCTGCCGTCGACGCACTGCCTGCCTCGCCGACGATGCGGATGTCATCGTGCTCGGCGAGCAGGTAGCGGAGCTCCGACCGCGCCGGCGCCTCGTCGTCGACGATCGCGGCCGCGATCACGACGCGGGGACCTCGAGCGAGACGACGGTGCCGAGCGCCGAGGAGCGCAGCCGAACACCCGAGCCGTAGTGCGTGGCGAGCCGCTGCTGCACGTTCGCGAGACCGACGCCGGTGCCTTCGCCGTAACCGGCCTCGAGCACCCGGTCGATCGCGTCACGGGCGATGCCGCGCCCGTCGTCGCGGACGGTGACGCGCAGCCGGCCGCGCCGGACGCGCGCGCGCACGAGCAGATGCAGCGTCCGATCGGTCTTGCCGTGCTTCACGGCGTTCTCGACGAGCGGCTGGACGAGGAGGGGCGGCAGCCGCACCTGCAGCGCGTCGGGATCGGCATCGACGGTCACCGCGAGCTCGCTGCCGAACCGCGCCTGCTCGAGGTCGAGGTAGCTCTGCACATGGCCGAGCTCCTCCTCGAGCGTCACCAGCTCGCCGGGGCGCTGGAGCCGCGCACGCAATGCGTCCGCGAACGCGAGCACGAGCCGCCGTGCCCGCTCCGGGTCGGTGCGGATGAACGCGGCGATCGTGTTGAGGGCGTTGAAGACGAAATGCGGCTCCATCTGCGCCTGGAGCGCCGTCGCTGTCGCCGTGCGCAGCTCCGAGAGCTGGAGCTGAGCTGACAGCTGGTCGCCGAGCGACTCGAGCGTCTGCACGGAGGCCTCGTCGAGCGGCGACCCGTCGGTGGCGTAGGCGACGACCGCTCCCGCCGGGCCGTCGACGAGCAGGAGGGGGACGACCGCGGCCGCGCCGAGCGGGCACGCGGCATGGCCGCACTCGGTGCGCAGGCCGAGCGGCGCGAGCAGCGGCCGCGCCTGCGCGAGCGACTCGAAGACGGGGCGGATCGGCCGGTCCCCGGCCGTGTGGTGGTCGGCGCCGGCGCCAACGAACGCAAGCACGCGCTGCGTGTCGGTGACGGCGACGGCGCCGTACCCCAGCTTCTCGAACAGCTCGTACGCAACGGTGCGCGCGGCTCCCTCCGTCAAGCCGCGCCTGAGCTCGGGCAGCGTCGCCGCGAGGAGTTCCAGCACCGGCGTCCGGCGCCTCGGCCTGCGAACGCGCGGCATGATCGGATTGTGCACGTCACGGAAGCGGTTCTCGCCCCGCTGCGCGAGGCGTACGGCGCGCCCGCGCTGCTCGAGTGGACCGGCGACGTGACCGAGGAGGAGCTCGCCCTCGCGACCTACGACCCCGCGCGCACGCATGACGTCACGCTCTTCATCGTCGGGCGGGACGGCCGGATCGCACTGATCCGCAAGCCGCACTTCGCGCCGGGCGTCTGGCGGCCGCCGGGCGGCGGCATCAAGCGCGGCGAGGACTTCGTCGCCGGCGCGGTGCGCGAGGCGCTCGAGGAGACCGGCGCCGCAGTGCGCCTCGAGCGCTACCTCGTCGACGCCCGCGCGCGGTTCGCGCACGGCGGGCGCGAGGTCGACTGGCGCACGCACGTGTTCCTGGCCCGCACGGACGACGAGACGCTGGCGACGCGCGACCCCGGGGAGATCGCCGGCACGCGCTGGGGAACGCTCGACGAACTGCGCGGGCCGATCCGCCGCCGGTTGCTCGAGACGGGCCGGGCGCTGTGGCGCTACCGCGTCGCGCTGCACGACGCGGCGCTCGGCGCGCTCGAAGACCAGGCGCCTCGCCTTACAGCTTCCTGACGCGCACCGCCGTGCCGTAGGCGCAGATCTCGGTCCAGGTGCCGCCCATCTCCGAGGTGTCGAAGCGCATGGCGAGGATCGCGTTCGCGCCCTTCTCCTCCGCGGCCTCGACCATCCGCTGGGTCACTTCCGCGCGACTGTCGGCCAGCGCCTTGGTCATGCCCTTGAGCTCGCCGCCGAGCATCGACTTCAGGCCGGCGCCGAACTGCGAGCCGATGTTGCGCGAGCGAACCGTGAGCCCGAACACCTCGCCGTAGACCTCCTCGATCGTGTAGCCCGGCACGTCGTTCATCGTCGTGATCAGCACAGTTCCAGCACCTCCAGCACTTGAGGGATCGACGTGACCCGCGAACCGGCGAAGGCGGCGAGCCCGTCCCAGTACGGCTCCTCGCCCGGTCGGTGGATCAGGACCGCGCGCATCCCCACCCGCTCCGCACCGGCGAGCTCGTCGTTGGCGCCGTCGCCCACGAACACCGCCTCGCCCGGCTCGACGCCGAGCAGCTCGCAGCAGCGGAGATAGATCCGCGGGTCGGGCTTCGAGTAACCGAACGACGACGAAAAGACCTCGGCGTCGAACAGGCCGGCGAACTCGGTCGTCGGCCAGAGGACCTCGACGTCCTCGCTGCAGACGGTGATCAACCCGACGAGGATGCCGAGCTCGCGCAGGCGGCGGAGCGTCTCGATCGCGCCGGGCCGCGGCACGAGCGACTTGCCCACGTAGTCGAGGCGGAGCGCGCAGACCTCCTCGAGCACCGCCGCCGGGACGCCGGCGTCGCTGAGCGCGACGCGGATCGGTCCGGTGTACCGGTTCTGCGAGCCCGGCCACCGTGTCGCGAAGTCGGGTGCCCGCTCGGCCACGGCGGCCACCATCGCAGCTGCCGCCTCGCGGTCCCAATCGATCAGCGTCTCCCACAGGTCGAAGATCACTGCGCGCGGGCGCATTCGCGCAGCACCTCCCAGGCGATCGCGATGTCGTCCTCCGTCGTGCGCGCGTTGCCGATCGCGAGACGGATGATCGACTCGCCGCGCAGCACCGACGGCGCGACGAACAGCCTGCCCGTCGCCGTCGCGTCGCGCGCGATCGCATCGTTGTCGGCGGAGCGATGCCGGAAGCAGACGGTCGAGAACGGGTGCGGCGCCGACACCTCCCAGTCCGGGTCGGCGTCCACCCATGACGCGAACAGTTGCGCGAGCCGCACGTGCTCGCGGATCAGCGCGCGCAGCCCCTCGGCGCCGTACCAGCGCAGGACGAACCACAGCTTCAGCGCACGAAAGCGGCGCCCGAGCGCAGGCCCGTAGTCCTTGAGGTCGACCGCCGCGTCGGTCGCGGCGAGGTACTCGGGACGCGCCGCGAACGCGTCGTAGAACGCCTCCGACCGGCGCGTCCACATCGTCGAGCAGTCCATCGGTGTGAACAACCATTTGTGCGGGTTGACGACGATCGAGTCGGCGCGGTCGCAGCCGTCGAGGCACCAGCGCAGCTCGGGGCAGACGGCGGCCGACCCGGCATACGCGGCATCGACGTGCAACCACACCCCGGCCTCCTCGCAGCGTCGCTGCAGCTCGGGCACGGGGTCGACCGACGTCGTCCCCGTCGTCCCCACCGTCGCGACGACAGCGGTCGCGTCGTCGAGCGGAAAGTCGGTGCGCATCCGGAACGCGTCGTCGACGCCAACCGTGCGGAACTCGAGCCCGACCAGCCGCGCCGCCTTCTCGACGCTGAAGTTCGCCTGCTCCGACGCGTAGACGGCGCCGCCCGGCCGGAGCATGCGCGCCGCCGCGAGCGCCGCGACCGTCGCGGTCGACGCGGTGTCCTCGATGTGCCCGTGCAGGCCCGTCGGGAGCCCGAGCAGCTGCGCGAGCCACGACATCGTCACCTCCTCGAGCTCGGTCGCGGCCGGCGACGACGCCCACGTCATCGCGTTGACGTTCAGCGCCGCGATCAGCAGCTCGGCGAGGATGCCGGGCTCGGAGCCCGTGTTCGCGAACCAGGCGAAGAAGCGCGGGTGGTTCCACTGCGCGAGACCGGGGACGATCAGCTCGTCGAGGTCGCGCAGCATCGCCTCGAACGGCTCGCCCTGCTCGGGCGCCGCCGGGGGCAGCTGCGCGCGAATGCTCCCCGGCTCCGCAGCCGGCGCCACGGCCCGGTCGCCGATCCCGTCGAGGTACGCGTCGACCCAGTCGGCCGCGCGGCCGAGATCGCCGCGAAAGCCGCTCACGGGCGCTTCTTCCGCAAGCGCTCGATCTGCTTCCACGTGCGCGTGTTGAGCACGTCCTCCTTGCGCAGCCACGCGCGCCGCGCCTGACCGACGCCGAGCACGACGTAGTCGAGAGCGGACACCTGGTGGCCGTCCGAGTCGATGACGAGCTTGAGCCCCGCCTCGCGGGCGGCGCGCGCGTGCACGTCGGTGAGGTCGAGCCGGTCGGGCTGCGAGTTGATCTCGAGGAAGGTGCCCGTCTCGAGCGCCTTCTCGATCACGCGCTCGATGTCGACGGCGGCCGGCGATCGCTTCCCGATCTTGCGGTTGGTCGGGTGGCCGATGCAGTCGACGTACGGGCTCTCCATCGCCGCGAGCACCCGTTCCGTGGGGTCGTGGTCGAACCGCGAGTGCACCGAGGCGACGACCCAGTCGCGGGTCGCGAGCTCCTCGTCGGAGACGTCGAGCGAGCCGTCGGGGCGGATGTTCACCTCGATCCCCTTCAGGATGCGCAGCGGCGCGACCTGTTCGTTGAGCGCGTCGATCGCCGCCGACTGCAGGTGGAGGAGGTCGCCGCGCACACGCTGCGAGTGGTCGCAGATCGCGTAGTAGGCGTACCCGCGCCCGCGCGCGGCCGCGACCATCGCCTCGAGCGTGTCCTTCCCGTCGGACCAGGTCGTGTGGGTGTGCAGGTCGCCGCGAAGGTCGCCGAGCTCGACGAGCGGCGGCAGCTCGCCGGAGCGGGCCGCCTTGAGCTCGCCGCCGTCCTCGCGCAGCTCGGGCGGAATCCAGTCGTAGCCGAGGAAGCGGTACACCTCGTTCTCGGTCGCGAACCGATGCTCCTCGCCGGTCTCGACCTCGGTCACCGCGTACTCGGACACCGACAGACCGCGGCGGACGGCGTCCTCGCGCAGCGCGACGTTGTGGTTCTTCGAGCCGGTGAAGTGCTGCAGCAGGTTGCCGTAGCTCTCCGGCGGGACGACGCGCAGGTCGTAACGGAGCCCGTCGTGCGACACGACGGTCGCCTTCGTCGTCCCCTTCGCCGCGACCTCGACCACCCACGGCTGCGTGCAGAAGTGGTCGACGAGCGCCGCCGGATCGGTGGCCGTCGCGATGATGTCGAGGTCGCGCACGGTCTCGCGCATCCGCCGCGCCGACCCGGCGAGGCTGACTTCCACGGACGCGGGATGGCCGCGCAGCTCCTCGACCGCCGCGATGAGCCGCGGCAGCGCCGTGCCGAGGAGCCCGCGGCTGCGGTCCGGCGCCTTCGCCGGCGCGTCGGCGAGCGCCGCAGCGATCTTCGCCTCGGTGCCGGGGCCGATCCCGGCGTTGCCGCGCAGCTGGCCCGACTCGACGGCCGCGCGCAGCGCGTCAACGGTCGTGATCCCGAGCTCCTGCCAGATCCGGCGTGCCGTCTTCGGTCCGAGCCCGGGCAGCCGCATGAACACGGCGACCTCCGCGGGGACTTCGCCGCGCTTCTTCGTCAGCGCGTGCACCTCGCCATCCTCGACCGCCTCGACGATCTTCCCTTCGATCGTCTTGCCGATGCCCTGGAGCTTCGTCGCCTTGCCGTCGAGCGCGAGCTGGGCGACCGACGTCGACGTCTCGCGGATGCGCGCCGCCGCCTTGCGGTACGCGCCGATACGGAACGAGTCGGCGTTCGAGAGCTCCATCAGGTCGGCGAGCAGGTCGAACTGCTCCGCGAGCTCGTCGTTTCGCGGAAGTGGCGCCACTTCCGCGATCATAGGCAGTCCGATACGGGCCATCGTCTGCCTCCCGACCTTCAACGAGCTCCCGAACCTCGAGCCGATGCTGCGAGCCCTCGCAGGGGTCCTGCGCGCCGGCGACCGCGTGCTCGTGATCGACGACAACTCGCCGGATGGGACCGGAGCGGAGGCCGACCGCCTCGCCCGTGAGCTCGACTTCGTCGACGTGCTGCACCGGCCGACGCGGGAAGGACTCGGGCCGGCGTACCTCGCCGGCTTCCAGCGCGCCCTCACCGACGGCGCCGAGCTCGTGCTCGAAGTCGACTGTGACTTCTCGCATGACCCGGCCGACGTGCCGAGGCTGATCGCGGCGGCGGAGAGCGGGGCCGACCTCGTGCTCGGGTCGCGGTACGTCGCGGGCGGCTCGGTGGCCGACTGGGGCTTGATCCGCCGGGCGATCTCGCGGGGCGCCGCGCTCTACACCGGGCTCTTCCTGCACATGGGCGTCCACGACCCGACGGGCGGCTTCAAGTGCTTCCGTCGGCAGGTGCTCGAGGCGATCGACCTCGGCGCGGTCGGGTCGCACGGCTACGCGTTCCAGATCGAGATGACCTACCGCGCGAAGCGCGCGGGCTTCCGCGTGGTCGAGCTGCCGATCCGGTTCGCCGACCGCGAGCGCGGCCGCTCGAAGATGAGCAGGGCGATCGTGCTCGAGGCGATCTGGCGCGTGCCCCTGCTCAGGCTCCGGCTACGGTAGTCGTCGTGCGCGCGGTCGACGACGCGAGCTTCGACGAGGAGGTGCTGCGCGCCGACCGGCCGGTGATCGTCGACTTCACGGCGCCGTGGTGCGCGCCGTGCCGGGCGATCGCCCCTGCGCTCGAAGAGCTGGCCCGCGAGTCGGAGCTCGGGCTGGTGGCCGTCGACGTCGACGAGAGCCCTGCCACCGCCGCACGCTTCGACGTGCTCTCGCTGCCGACGGTGATCCTCTTCGCGAACGGCGTGCCGCGGAAGACCGTCCACGGCGCGCGCCCGAAGAAGCACTTCGCGAAGGCGTTCGCCGACTACCTCTGACAGAAGTGCTCGAAGCCGCGCAGCGCGATCGGCGCTCCGCGGTGGAGGAGCACGACGCCCTCGCCCTCCTCGACGCGCCCGATCGCCGCCAGCCCGCTGGGGTCAGGGACGGCCGCCAGCAGCTCGAAATCCTCGCCAAAGCCGAGATCGGAGACGGTCGCCCTCGGCGCGAGCGGCACATCGTCCAGCTCGACGACGACGCGTGTCCCCGAGCGGCGGGCGATGTGCCCCGCGTCGACGGCGAGCCCGTCCGAGATGTCGATCATCGCGTGCGCCGACGCGGCGAGGCGGCGGCCCTCGTCGATGCGGAGCGGCGGACGGACGTAGCCGCCGGCGCGAAAGGCGGCGCCTGCGGCACCGAGCGGGCCGGTCACCACGAGCGTGTCGCCGGGGACGGCCCCGTCCCGGCCCGGCACCCGGTCGCTGCGCCCGACGGCGGTCACCGACAGGACCACCTGCTCCGACGACGTCGTGTCGCCGCCGACGACCGGCACGCCGGTCTCCGCGATCCCCTCGTAGACGGCGACCGCGTCGGCCGCAGCGGTGTCCGGCGGCAGCGCGAGCGTCACGAGCAGACCCAAGGGCTCGGCGCCGGACGCAGCGAGATCGCTGAGGTTCACCGCTGCGGCGCGCCAACCGAGGTCCCGCCACGACAGGCGGTCGAGCGTGAAGTGCACGCCCTCGACGAGCGCGTCCTGCGTGAGCACGAGACCGGCGAGCTGCGCAGCGTCGTGCTCGACGCCGACGACGAGCGACCGCCGTTCCAGCTCGGCCAGCAGGCCGAGCTCACCGAGCTCGGAGAGCCTCGTCAACGGCCTGCCTGAGCCGCGGGTCGGTCGCAGCCCGGATCGTGGCGACGCCGGCGGCTCCGGCGCCGATGCAGTCGGCGGCGTTCGCGGCGCTGATGCCGCCGATCGCGACGACGGGGACCGCAGCAGCGGAGCAGATCGCCGCGAGGCCATCGAGCCCGATCGGCGGGTCGGCGTCGAGCTTCGACGGCGTCGCCCAAACGGGGCCCGCGCCGAGATAGTCCGCGGCGGCGGTGAGCGCCTCCTCCACAGACGCCACCGAGCGGCCGAGCAGCAGCGACGCCGCGCGCGCCTCGTCGGCTCCCGCGTCACCCCGCCCGAGATGCACGCCGTGCGCGCCGAGCGCGATCGCCGCGTCGACATCGTCGTTGACGACGAACGTGGCGCCGAGCGCCAGGAAAGCGCGGCCCCGCTCGACGAGCTCCGGCGTCTCCGCGGCCTTGACGCGGAGCTGGACGACGGTCGCGCCCGCGGCGACCGCGCGCTCGGCGGTCGCGAGGTCCTCGACGAGCGCGTGCACCTTCATGCGAAGCGAGCCCGCTCGTCCAGGAGCTCGGGGTCGAGCGCCGCCAGCGCGTCGTAGAGATTGACGTGGAAAGAACCGGGGCCCTTCGCTCCCGGCGCCGCGTTCTCGCCGGCGACGCCGAACGCGGCCAGCGCCTCGGCCGCCGCCTCGAGCGGGTCCTCGGGTCGAACGGCGAGAAACGCCCCGGTGATCGCCGTCGACATGCACCCGGTGCCGGTGATCGACGCGAGCAGCGGGTGGCCGTTCTCCACCGCGACCACGCGGTTCCCGTTCGACACGTGGTCGACGCTGCCGGTGACCGACGCGACGACGCCGAGCGCGCCGGCGGCCTTGCGCGCGACCTCGGCGGCCGTGCCGGCGGCGCCGATCGACTCGACTCCACGCACCTCGGCGTCGACGCCTGCGAGCGTCGCGACCTCACCCGCATTCCCGCGCAGCACCGCGACGTCGACCTCGTCGAGGATCCGCTTGGCCGTGTCGGTGCGGTAGCGCGTGGCGCCGGCGCCGACCGGATCGAGAACGACCGGTACACCGCGGGTGTTGGCCGCGCGTCCCGCGAGCAGCATCGCCTCGACCCACGACGGCGACAGCGTGCCGATGTTGAGCACGAGCGCGCCGGCGAGGGCGGCCATCTCCTCGACCTCGTCGGCCGCGTGCGCCATCACCGGCAGCGCGCCGATCGCCAGGGTCGCGTTCGCCGTCTCGTTCATGACGACGTAGTTCGTGATCTGGTGGATCAGCGGCCGCTGCTCCCGCAGCCGCCGGAGGGAGTCGCCGGGATTCATCGTGCTCCTTTCAGGTGGAGGACGTCGACCGGCCCGTCGCCGGCGCCGACGTCGACGAGGCCGTGGCGCACCGCGGCGGTCGCGGCGCGGGCGGCACCGCGGGCGGCGTCGACGAGCGTCAGCCCGCGTGCGAGCAGCGCCGCAAGCGTCGCCGAGTGCGTGCACCCGGCGCCGTGCGTCGCCGCGACATCGAGCCGCTCGACCGGGATCTCGACGTGCTCGCGGCCGTCGTAGAGATGGTCGACCGGATCGCCGTGGCCGCCGGTGACCAGCGCCGCCGGCGCGCCGAGCGAGACCAGGCGCTCGGCGAGGCGGCCCTTCGAGAGCCGCTTCGAGCTCCGCGTCAGATATTGCGCCTCGGCGAGGTTCGGCGTCACCACCGTCGCCAGCGGGAACAACCTCGTCACGAGCGCAGCCGCCGCATCCTCCTCGAGCAGCCGCGCGCCCGACGAGGCGACGACGACCGGGTCGACGACGAGCGGGACGCCGCGCCCGTCGAGGTACCTCGCGACCGCGTCGATCACGGTGCGCGAGAAGAGCATCCCGGTCTTCGCCGCGTCGACCCCGATGTCGGAGAAGACCGCCTCGAGCTGCGCGACCACGAATCCTGGGGGGACACGATGGACCGAGGTGACGCCGACGGTGTTCTGCGCCGTCAGCGCGACGATCGCGCACGTCCCGAACACGCCGGCCGCCGCGAACGCTTTCAGGTCGGCCTGGATCCCTGCGCCGCCGCCCGAATCGGATCCCGCAATCGTCAACGCTGTGTAGACCGCCGCACGCTCCCTTCGCCGGTACGAACCGGATCAGGTTCGACGGGTGTGTTCTCAGCCCCGCAGGGCACCCCGGTAGGGCGAGGCTAGCATCGCCGGGTGGCCGTCTCCCACCTGATCGACGGGCTGCTGACCGGCGAGGAGGTCGCCTACCGAGGCGTCGAGCCGCAGCGCGACGCGGTCTACGCGGAGCTGCCGGACAACCTCTCGCCGCGCACGCGCGCGGCGATCGCGCTCGACCGCCTCTACTCGCACCAGCGCGCGGCCTGGGATGCGGCCGCACGAGGCGAGCACGTCTGCGTCGCGACCGGCACCGCATCCGGCAAGACGCTCGCGTTCAATTTGCCGGTGCTCGACGCGCTGGCGCGCGACCCCAAGCTGCGCGCGATCTACCTCTACCCGACCAAGGCGCTGGCGCAGGACCAGTACCGCGCGCTCACCGCGCTCGCCGTGCGCGGGCTCCGGCCGGCGATCTACGACGGCGACACACCGCTCGAGCACCGCCGCGAGCTGCGCCGGACGGCGAACGTGATCCTCACCAACCCGGACATGCTCCACGTCGGCGTCCTGCCGAACCACGACCGCTGGGGCGACCTGCTCGCCAACCTCCGCTTCGTCGTCGTCGACGAGGCGCACGTGTACCGCGGTGTCTTCGGCTCGCACGTCGCGAACGTGCTGCGCAGGCTTCGGCGGCTCGCGGGCAGCTACGGCTGCAAGCCGCAATTTCTGCTCGCGTCGGCGACGATCGCGAACCCCGGCGGGCTCGGCGAGGCGCTGCTCGGCGATCCCGTCACCGTCGTGCGCGACGACGGCGCTCCGCGAACGGAGCGCACGGTCGTCCTGTGGAACCCGCCGCTGCTCGACGTCGAGCTCGGCCTGCGCGGCTCCGCGCTCGCCGAGGCGGCCAAGCTGCAGGCGACCTTCGTGGAGCAGGGGCTGCGGACGCTCACGTTCGCGAAGAGCCGCAAGGCGGCCGAGCTGATCCACCGCTTCACGGCCGAGCGGCTCGGCGACGACACGTTCCTCTCGCCGTACCGCGCGGGCTACACGCCCGCGCAGCGGCGCGAGATCGAGCGGCGGCTGGCCGAGGGCGACCTGCTCGGGGTCTCGACGACGAACGCGCTCGAGCTCGGGATCGACATCGGCCTGCTCGACTGCGTGATCTCGGTCGGCTTCCCCGGCACGGTGGCGTCGCTGCGCCAGCAGTGGGGGCGCGCCGGCCGGCGTGCGGCCGGGCTCGCCGTGCTCGTCGCCTCGGAGGACGCACTCGACCAGTTCTTCATGCGCGACCCGGACAAGCTGCTCGGCCGCCGCGTCGAGGCGGCGATCCTCGACCACGCGAACCCGCGTGTGCTCGGCGGCCACGTGCGCGCCGCCGCCTACGAGGCGCCGCTGACCGACGACGACAGGGCGCTGCTCGGGCCGGAGGCGCTCGAGCTCGCCGCCGCGGATCCCGAGCTCCGGCGGACGCCGGCCGGGATCGTCTGGGGCGGCCGCGAGAGCCCGTCGGCGCGCCTCGGCCTGCGGTCCGCCGACGGCGACGTGTTCACGATCGTCGACGCGTCCAGCGGGTCGATCCTCGGCCAGATCGAGCGCACCCGTGCCTACGGCACCGTGCACACGGGAGCGGTCTACCTGCACCTGGGCGACCAGTATCTCGTCGACGAGCTCGACCTCGTCGCGATGCACGCGATCGTCGAGCCGTTCTCCGCCGACTGGTACACGCAGGCGAAGAAGGAGACCTCGATCGAGATCGTCGAGGCGCTCCGCACCGAGGCGCGGCTCGGGCTCACGCTCCGGTTCGGCCGGCTCGAGGTGACCGAGCAGGTCGTCGCATACGAGCGGCGCACCGTCTCGTCGCAGGAGCGGATCGAGCTCGTGCCGCTCGAGCTGCCGCCGGCGAGCTTCACGACAGAGGCGGTCTGGTTCTGTCCAGAGCCCGAGCAGCTCGCGGGCGTCGACCAGATGCCGCGGCTACTCGGCACGCTGCACGCCGCCGAACACGCGCTGATCGCGCTGCTCCCGCTCTGGGCGATGTGCGACCGCTGGGACATCGGCGGCCTCTCGACCAACCTGCACGCGCAGACGCTTCGCCCGACCGTGTTCGTCTACGACGGGCACCCGGGCGGCGTCGGAATCACGGAGCGCGGCTTCGACCGGTTCGAGGGCTGGGTCGCGGACACCGCGCAGCTCGTGCGCGACTGCCCGTGTCCTTCCGGCTGCCCGTCGTGCGTGCAGAGCCCGAAGTGCGGCAACCTCAACGAGATGCTCGACAAGGCCGGCGCCGCGACATTGCTCACGCGGCTGTCGATTCCCGGCGCCGCCGATCGTCGTGCAGACGACAACGATCTTCCAAGGAGGCAGCCGTGAAGTACGTGCTCTTGATCCACGGGAACGACGAGCGGTGGGAGCAGCGCTCGGAGCAGGAACAGAAGGCGATCTACGGCGAGTACTTCGCCGTCTCCGAGACGAAGGGCGTCTACGGCGGCGCCGAGCTGCAACCGCAGTCGACCGCGACGACGGTGCGGGTCGACGACGGGCGCACGCTCACCACGGACGGGCCGTTCGCCGAGACGAAGGAGGCACTCGGCGGCTTCTACCTCTACGAGGCGGACAACCTCGACGACGCGATCGAGCTCGCCGGCCGCATTCCGGCGGCCCGGCTCGGCGGCGCGGTCGAGATCCGGCCGCTGGTCGAGCGCTGACCGACCCGCTCGAGCAGGCCTTTCGCGACGAGTGGGGCCGCGTTCTCGCCTCGCTGATCGGCTTCCTCGGCGACTTCGATCTCGCCGAGGAAGCCGCGCAGGAGGCGTTCGGAGTCGCGGCCGCACGCTGGCCGCGCGACGGCACCCCGGCCAACCCGGGCGCATGGCTCGTGACGACGGCGCGCAACCGGGCGATCGACCGGATCCGCCGCGACCGCACGCTCGCTGCGAAGACCCGGCTGCTCGAGGTTCCCGAAGCCACCGAGGAGGTTGAGATGGACGACGCGCCGATCGCCGACGAGCGGCTCGAGCTGATCTTCACCTGCTGCCATCCCGCGCTCGCGCTCGAAGCGCAGGTCGCGCTGACGCTGCGCACGCTGGGCGGCCTGACGACCGAGCAGATCGCGCGGGCGTTCCTCCTCCCGAACGCGACGATGGCACAGCGGCTCGTGCGGGCGAAGCGGAAGATCCGGACCGCCGGCATCCCGTTCCGCGTCCCGCCCGAGCATCTGCTGCCGGACCGCCTTGCCGCCGTGCTCGCGGTCGTCTACCTCGTCTTCAACGAGGGCTACACCGGCGACGGCACGCTCGCAGACGAGTCGATCCGGCTCGGGCGCGCCCTCGCGGAGCTGATGCCGGATGAGCCCGAGACGCACGGCCTGCTCGCCTTGATGCTCCTGCACGACGCACGCCGTGCTGCGCGAGTGCGCGACGGCGAGCTCGTGTTGCTGCACGAACAGGACCGCGAACTGTGGGACGCCGCCGAGACGGAGGCGGGCAACGCCGCGCTCGCGCGCGCACGGTCGCTCGGGGGCGGCGTCTACACGCTGCAGGCGTCGATCGCCGCGCTCCACGCGTCCGAGCCGCGCGACTGGGCCGCGATCGCGGACGTCTACGCAGAGCTCGCAGCGTTGACGGGCTCACCGGTGGTCGAGCTCAACCGGGCGGTGGCGGTCGCAGAGATCGAGGGTCCGGAGGCTGCGCTCGCACGCGTCGACCGCCTCGACCTCGACGGGTACCAGTACTTCCACGCCGCGCGCGCCGACTTCCTCCGCCGCCTCGAGCGGCTCGACGAGGCGCGGACGGCGTACGGGCGCGCCCTCGAGCTGGCGAGCGCGGAACCCGAACGGCGCTTCCTGGAGCGGCGCATCCGGGAGTGCAGCGCCGCGGCCGCTCAGCGGTAGGCGGCGAAGACGTCCGCGCAGAGCCCGAGCAGGCGGCGCGCGTACGTGCGGGCAGCGGCAAGCGGCGCGCCGGAGGGCACCGCCAGCCCGTGCCCGCCCTGGAGCGGGACGAGCGTGCACGTGAACGCGCCGTGGCGCGCGTCGACGACCGACGGGAGCCGTCCGCCCTGGTAGCCCCACTTGGCGCGCGCGTGTGCCAGGGTCAACTGCCGGAACGTGCCGTACGGACGGTCGCCGGTGTGCTTCCAGAGCGTCTGGTCACCGTCGTCGATCCGGAGGAACACCTGCACCTCGTCCGCCGGGTCCCCGCGCGGCGCGAAGGCGCAGTCCGATGACCCTCCGAGCTGGATCGGCGCCGGCAGGTGGGTGAAGAGCGGCCGCACGTGCCGCACCTCGATCGCCCTGCAGAGCTTGCGGTAGACGGCGTCGCCCGGGGGCGCCGCGGAGCCGGCCGGGGCCAGGACGAGGAAGGCGGTCACGATCGCGGCGACGCGTGGCATGCGATGACTCTACGGTCTTTCGCCGCAGCAGTCGCGTCCGCTGCTGACGCCGTATGATCGCCCGGTAGTCGAGGAAGGAGGGCACGCCATGACGATGCGGCTGCCCCGCCCGCGGCACGGGGATCCTCTGCAGACGACCGACGAGCTGCGCGAGCTCGCGGCGGCGATCCTGCAGGACGACGTTCAGACCCTCGCGCGCACGACCGCGTATCTGCGCAGGTCGTACCGGATCGTGTTCGTCGGCTACGTCGCGATGATGGCGTTCGGAGTGAGCGCCGTCGTCGCCGCATTCGTGAAGGGGATGGAGGCGAGCAGCCTCGGCGAGGCGGCGGCGGCCGTCGGGCTGGCCGGGCTCACGGTCGGCATCTTCATCGCGTTCTTCGTGCAGCGTCCATCGGCGGCGCTCGAGCGCAACGCGATCTTCATGCCTTGGGTGTCGATCGTCCTGACGACGTTCTGGACGCGGCTGCTCTACCTCGACGATCCGGCAACGCTCGACGCGAAGCTCGGCCACGCTGCGAAAGAGGCGTCGGACGAGCTGAGCGCGATCGCGCTCCGCTACGCGGCGATCGACGGCAAGGAGCTGACCGTCGCGAAGGAGGCGGCGCGGACGCACCCGGTGAAGCCGGGTTAGGCGGAAAGCGAACGGAGCGCCTTCGCGAGCGACTGGCGCGTGGTCGTCAGACCGGCGTGGAGATCGCCGCGCTCGCGCACCCGGTCGAGGACGACGCGCATCGTGAACGCGCGTGGATCGAGCTCCGGCGTGACCTCGTCCCACGCGAGCGGCGTCGAGACCGGCGCGCCGGGATGCGGCCGCACCGAGTAGGCAGACGCGATCGTCTTCCCCTCGCCGTTCTGGTTCGCGTCGATGAGAACGCCGCGGCGCCGCGACTTCGACCACTCGGTCGTCGCGAGCTTCGGGTGCGTGCGGACGATCGCGCCGGCGACGACCTCGGCGAAGCGCCGCGTGTCGGCGTAGGTCGAGCGACGCTCGATCGGGACGAGCACGTGGAAGCCCTTGCCACCGGACGTCTTCGGCAGCGACTGCAGCCCGAGCGCGTCGAGCAGCTCCCTCAGCACGAGGGCGACCTCGATCGTCTGCACCCACGGCACTTCCGGCGTCGGGTCGAGATCGAAGAGCACGAAGTCGGGACGATCCGGGCGGTCGACGCGCGAGTACCACGCGTTCATGTCGATGCAGCCCATGTTCACCATCCAGAGCAACGCGAGCTCGTCGTCGACGAGCGGGAAGCGAACCGTCTTGCCGGGCGACACCGTCGCCTCGAACGTCTTG
>DATBIC010000133.1:0-1801 GCA_036557145.1 Gaiellaceae bacterium | reverse complement strand
CTTCTCTGCTCCGCACTTCACGCGGCTCGCGCGTGAGCATCACGCTCGTCACGAGCGTCCAGACCGGGATCCCGAAGAGCAGGCCTGCCCAGCCGATCGGCCCGATCACGAGCACGACCGCCACGAGCGCGCTGACGATCGCCCACCACCGCGGCACGACGCCGGTGCGAAAGCCGAGCACCGCGACGCCGCCGAGCACGAGGATCGCGGACAGCTCGGCGCCGACGAAGAACATGTCGGATGTGCGGTGGAGGGTGCCCGCGTTCGCCGCGGTGATGTCGTTCTTGGAGATCGCCGCGGCGACGTCTCCGGTACGCATCAGGATGCCGAAGACCGCCGTGGCGACCGCACCGCCGAAGACGATCGTGGAGACGGTCGCCGAGGCGCCCTCGGCCGCCGCGAGCCGGCTTCGCAGGACACCCGCGAACCAGACGAAGCAGAGACAGCCGACCATGAAGATCCAGCTTCCGAGCAGCACCGTGTTCGCGTTCCCCTTGATCCACGCGAGCGTTTCCGCGTCCGTGGCCTTGTCCGAGATCGAGTCGCTCACACCGATCGCGACGACCAGGCCGACGATCCAGAGGACGACGGCCGCGACTCCGGTCCACGCCTGCGCGCGGTCGAATCTGTTGCTCATGAAGACCCCTTCTTGCCGCTAGTAGATCGTTCTACGAAGCACAATCTAGGCTAGTCGAGTGCCCGCGTCAATCAAACATCCGGCCGTCGTCCGTCGTTACAAGGTGGCGTGAGCCGCCGCCACTTCCTGCTGCTGCTGGCCGTCGCGGCGCTCTGGGGCTCGTCGTTCATGTTCATCAAGATCGGCGTGCGCGAGCTGGCGCCGACGACGCTCATCTGCCTGCGGCTCGCGATCGGCGCGCTGACGGTCCTTCCCGTCGCGCTCGTCAGGGTCGGCGGGCGCCAGGTTGCGCGGGAGCTCCGCGTGCTCGTCTGGCCGCTCCTGTTCTCCGCGCTCGTCAACTCGTCGCTCCCGATCACGAGCCTCGCCTGGGCCGAGACGCGAATCGACTCCGGGCTCGCGGCCGTGTTCCAGGCTGCGGCGCCGCTGTTCGCGGCGCTGCTGGCGCTCCGGTTCAGCCGCAGCGACCGCGTCACGGGCACGCGGCTCGTCGGGCTCCTGATCGGGTTCGGAGGCGTGGCCATGCTCGTTGGCGTGCAGCCGAGCGGCAACCTCCTCGCCGCGTTCGCCGTCCTCTTCTCCGCGCTCTGCTACGCCGTCGCGGCGCTCTACACGGGGCGCAGCTTCGGCGAGGTCTCGCCGCTCGTCTCGGCGTTCGGGATGCTCGTCTGGGCGACGATCGTGCTCGTCCCGCCGGCCGTCGTCCAGGCGCCCTCAAGCTTCCCGAGCTGGGAGGTCGTCGGCACGCTGCTCGCGCTCGGCACCGCCTGCACCGGCGTCGCGTACGTCCTCTACTTCGCCGTCCTCACCGGCGCGGGCGGGTCGTACGGGATTCTCGTCACGTATCTCGTCCCCGCGTTCGCGCTCGTCTACGGGGCGGTGTTCCTGGACGAGCCGGTGACGGTCTCCGCGGTCGGCGGGCTCGCCCTCGTGCTCGGCGGCGTCGCGCTCGGGAGCGGCAGGGCGCGGCTCCCCCGGCGCCGCGTCGGCGCGACCGCGGTCGGCCGGTAGCCTCATCCTCGATGTCCCGCGCGTACTGGCCGCTGCTGCTCTTCCTCTCCGCGATCTGGGGCGCCTCGTACCTCTTCATCAAGGTCGCCGTCCGCGACTTCGACCCGGCGACGGCGATGTTCCTGCGCGTCCTCGTCGCGTCGACGATCCTCG
>DATBIC010000132.1:0-20902 GCA_036557145.1 Gaiellaceae bacterium | reverse complement strand
TCTGCGCCTGCTCGGCTCCGTCGGCGAGCCGATCAACCCGGAGGCCTGGATCTGGTACTCGGAGCACATCGGCGGCGAGCGCTGCCCGATCGTCGACACCTGGTGGCAGACCGAGACCGGGATGATCATGATCACGCCGCTGCCCGGCGTCACCACGACGAAGCCGGGCTCGGCGACGCAGCCGTTCCCGGGCGTCGAGGCCGCGATCTACAACGAGGCCGGCGAGGAGGTCGGCCCCGGCGGCGGCGGCGGCTACCTCGTGCTCAAGCGGCCGTGGCCGGCCATGCTCCGCGGCATCTACGGCGACGACGCTCGCTACCGCGAGACGTACTGGTCGAAGTACGGCGACGTCTACTTCGCGGGCGACGGCGCGCGGGTCGACGAGGACGGCGACTTCTGGCTGCTCGGACGCGTCGACGACGTGATGAACGTGTCGGGCCACCGCATCTCGACGATCGAGGTCGAGTCGGCGCTCGTCGATCACCGGGACGTCGCGGAGGCCGCTGTTGCGGCACGGAACGACGCTCAGACCGGCCAGGCGATCGTCGCGTTCGTGACGCTGAAGGGCGGTGGCGACGGCTCGGTCGAGAAGCTCGAGGAGCTGCGCAACCACGTGGCGGTCAAGATCGGGCCGATCGCCAAGCCTGCCAACATCGTGTTCACGCCGGAGCTGCCGAAGACACGCTCCGGCAAGATCATGCGACGGCTGCTCCGCGACGTCGCGGAGAACCGCCCGCTCGGCGACACGACGACCCTCGCCGATCCGAAGGTCGTCGAAGAGATCCGCGAGCGGGGCCAGACGGAGCAGTCCCAGGAATCGTGACCCCCCGACCGGCCGCGACCGGACGAGGAGCGCCCCCTGTTCCTCGTCCGGTCGGCGGTCGTGAGCGGCGCCGGATAGCCTCGGCGTCGTGCTTCGCCGCCTTCTGGCCCCGTGCGTGGCGGCGGCGATCTGCGCCGGCGCGACCCACGCGGCGCCGGCGCCGCCGACGACGGTCGCGCTCCACACGCTGCCGGGGATCCACGTTCCCGTGCCGGTCGTGACGCAGCCGGCGTCGCACACGGCGCCGGGCTACGTCTTCGTCGCCGAGAAGGCGCCGAAGACGACCGGCGGTCCGATGATCGTCGACAACCGCGGCCGCGTCGTCTGGTTCGAGCAGCTGCGCGCGCCGGTGCAGGCGACCGACTTCCGCGTGCAGAGGTACCGCGGGCGGCCGGTGCTGACGTGGTGGGTGGGGCGGATCTCGAAGGCCGGCGTCGGCCGCGGCTCCTACGTCATCTACGACACCTCGTACCACCTGGTCGCACGCGTGCACGCGAGTCGCGGCCTCGCCGGCGACTTCCACGAGTTTCAGCTGACGCCGCGCGGGACCGCGTACATCACCGTCTACCACGAGGTGCCCGCCGATCTGAGGAGCATCGGCGGCCCGAAGCACGGCTGGGTCTACGACGGCATCGTCGAGGAGATCGACGTCGCCACCGGCCGCATCGTGTTCGAGTGGCACAGCCTCCGGCACGTGCCGCTGTCGGAGTCGACCGAGGCCGGCCGCGAGCCCGCCCGCGACGCGACGAAGCAGCGGCCGCTCGACTACTTCCACGTCAACTCGATCTCCGACGGGCCCAGCGGGACGATCCTCGTCTCGTCGCGCAACACGAGCACGATCTACCTGCTCGCCCGCGACGGCCGCATCCTCTGGCGGCTCGGCGGGCCGAGGAGCGACTTCGGGCCGGTCGCCGCAGTGAGGTTCGCGTTCCAGCATGACGCGCGGCTGCATCCCGGCAACCTGCTCACGCTGTTCGACAACGGCGGCGATCCGCGCTACGAGCCGTACTCGCGGCCGCTCGAGCTGCGCCTCGACTTCGCCTCGAAGCGGGCGAGGGTGGTCAAGGTCTTCGTGCCGCGGAAGCGGATCGCAACGCCGTTCGAGGGCAACCTGCAGCTGCTCCCCGACGGCGGCGCATTCGTCGGGTGGGGCGGCGTGCGGATCGCCACCGAGTTCGCGCCCGGCGGTGCGGTGCGCTTCCAGCTGGAGCTCCCCTACGGGGACACGTACCGCGCGTATCGCAGCGTCTGGGTTGGGCGGCCGTCGCTGCCGCCGAGAGCGGTCGCGGGCCGGGGCGTCGTCTACGCGAGCTGGAACGGCGAGACGGGGATCGCGCGCTGGGTGGTTCTCGCCGGCCCCGATCGCGCGCACCTCGAGGCGGTCGGAAGCGCCGCGTGGGCGGGCCTCGAGACGGCGGTGCGGGCGCGCGTCGCTGCCGGGCAGGTGGTCGAGGTGCGCGCGCTCGACGTGCGCGGGCGCGTGCTCGGGACGTCGCGGGTCGTCTCGGGTCGCTAGTGGACGGGGCCACTAAAGCAGCCGCTCGAACTTCGAGGCGTCGTCGAACGGGCCGATCACCGCCAGGCGCAGACCCTGCCCGCCGATCACGTCCTGCGCGACACGCTGGACGTCCTCGACGGTGACGGCGTCGAGCGCGGCCAGCAGCTCCGACGGCTCGACGGCGCGTCCCTCGAGCACCTCGCGCCGTAGGCCGAAGAGCAGCAGCCCGTTCGGGCTCTCCGTCTGCAGGACGAAGCGGCCCTTCGCGAGCGCGCGCGCCTTCTCGAGCTCGTCGGCCGGCACCGGCTCCTCGGCGAGGCGCTTGAACTCCTTCGCGATCACGCCGACCGCCTCGTCCGCGCGCTTCAGGTCGACGCCGGCCTGTGACACGAGCGTGCCGGCGTCGGTGTACGAGCTGTTCAGCGCGTACACGTAGTACGCGAGCCCGCGTCGTTCGCGAACCTCGAGGAAGAGGCGCGACGACATCCCGGTTCCGAGGACGGTGCCGAGCAGCTGCAGCGCGTAGCGGTCCGGATGATCGAGCGGGTAGCTCGGCAGGCCGAGGCAGACGTTCGCCTGGTCGGAGTCCTTCTGGTGGATGCGCACGCTCGGCTCGGAGGAGCGCTCGACCGCAGCCGGCGCCGGCTTCCCGGTCTCGCCCTGCTCGATGTCCCCGAGCAGCCCTTCGAGGCGCGGCATCAGGTCGTCGCCGGTCATGCCCGCGACGCCGACGACCATGCGGGCCGGCTTGTACCAGCTCGAGAGGTAGTCGACGAACGTCTCGCGCGTCGCGCCCGTGATCGTCTCCTTCGTCCCGAGCGTCTCCCAGCCGAGCGGGTTGTCGCCGAACAGGAGCTCGTCGTAGATCGAGGAGACGTAGTCGCGCGGCGTGTCGAAGTACATGTTCATCTCCTCGACGATCACGCCCTTCTCGCGCTCGAGCTCTTCGCCGTCGAACTTCGAGTTGCGGATCATGTCGACGAGCACGTCGAGCGCCTGATCCCGCTGCTCGCCGGCGCAGCGGATGTAGTAGCCGGTGTACTCCTTCGACGTGAAGGCGTTGAACTCGCCGCCGAAGCGGTCGACCTCGAGCGCGATGTCCTTCGCCGTCGGGCGCCGCTCGGTGCCCTTGAAGAACATGTGCTCCGCGAAGTGCGCGATCCCGCGGTTGCCCGCGTGCTCGTAGCGCGAGCCCGCCGCGAGCATGATGTAGCAGGTGACCGACCGCGCGTGGTCGAGCGGCGCGGTGAGCACGCGGAGGCCGTTCGACAGGGCACTGCGCTGGTAGACCGTCATGCGGCGAGTTTCCTCCTCAGGTCGTCCGAGAGCGGGACGGATGAGCTCGTACCGTAGTCGTAGCCGACGAGCACGCTCTTCGCCTCGGCGGCGAGCCGCCCGTTCGCCCAGATCTCGTGCTCGAGGTCGAAGCTCTTCGAGCCGATCCGCGCGCAGCGCGTGCGCACCTCGACCTCCTCGCCGGGCCGGAGCTCGGAGCGGAAGTCGATCTCGACGCGGGCGAGGATGAACGGGTCGAGCCCGCCGAGGACGCCGATCCGCGCCTGCTCGAGGTACGTCGAGTAGGCGGCGTTGTTGACGTGCCCCATCGGGTCGCAGTCGCCGAAGCGCACGCGCTCGCGATGGGTCCAGCGGAAGTCGGGCACGCGGCGATGCTATAGACGCGGCTATGAGCTTCATGCGAGAGGCCGTGCTCGCGCAGCCGGAGTGGCTGCGGCAGGTGCCGACCGGCCGGCGGCTGCCGTTCGGCGCCCGCGTCGTGCACACGGGCTGCGGCACGTCGTTCCACGCGGCGCAGACTGGTGGTGCCGCGGTGCAGGCGCTCGAGGCGGTGCTGCAGCCGCCGGAGGCGGACGTGCTCGTCTGCGTCTCGCACGAGGGCGACACGGCGCTCACGCTCGAGGCCGCGCGCGCGTTTCCGGGCGAGGTGTGGCTGGTGACAGGCAGGGCCGACTCGCCGCTCGCGGAGCTGGCGGGCGAGGTCGTCGTCTGCACACCGGAGGTCGAGCGGTCGTGGTGCCACACCGCGAGCTACACGTGCGCGGTCGCGGCGCTCGACGCGATTCACGGCGGCGACCCGTCCTGGATCGCACAGGAGGTCGAGGAGGCGCTTCGCGCGGAGGTGAGTGCGCCGGCGCAGGAGCGAATCCTCGTCGCGGGTGCGGGGCGCGACTGGCCGACGGCGCAGGAGGCGGCGCTCAAGCTCCGCGAGGGAGCGTGGGTGCCGGCCGAGGCGTACCAGACCGAGCAGCTGCTCCACGGCCATCTGGCGGCGGTCGACGACGGCGTGCGGGCGTACGTGCTCGAGGGCGAGGGGCGCGCGGCGGAGCGCGCGGCCGACGCGGTGCGCGCGCTCGAGGCGCTCGGCTGCGAGTCGACGCTCGTGCCGACGCGCCATCCCGCCGTCGACATCGTCCGCTTCCATCTCCTCACCCTGGCGATCGCCGAGGCGCGGGGGGTCGATCCCGACCCGATTCGGCGGACGCCGGGGTCACCCTGGGCAGACGCGGCCGGATCGGCCTATCCGGGCTGACGCCGTTGCACTTCCGTCACCCTTCCCCGGGACCCGCCGCTAGTTCTCGGCACAGCGGATCCCCTGGAGCCGGACGGTTGCGGATGGTCGGTGCGTCTTTTGTCACCCTCGTTTGGCAATTGGACATGTCTCCGCGCGGTTGCGGGACACGTTCCTGGTGGACGTGGGTGCGCACTACCGTTGAGGCGAGATGACCGCCACCGGCGACGAGCGGCTGCCGCGGTACGAACGGATCGGGCACGGGTACGCCGTCAGCCGGCGCGAGGACCCGCGGCTCGCCGCGCGCATCCACGCGGCGCTCGGCGACGCGCGGACGGTCGTCAACGTCGGTGCAGGCGCCGGCTCGTACGAGCCACGCGACCGCACCGTCGTGGCGATCGAGCCGAGTGACGTGATGGCCGCCCAGCGGCCGCCGGAGCTCGCGCCGGCCATTCGCGCGACCGCCGGCGACCTTCCGCTCCGCGACCGGAGCGTCGACGCGGCGATGGCGGTGCTCACGATTCACCACTGGGACGACGAGCAGGAGCTCGGCGTGCGCGAGTTGCGGCGCGTCGCGCGCGGCGCCGTCGTGATCGTGACGTTCGACGCAGAGGTCAGCAACAGCTCATGGCTCGTCGTCGAGTACTTCCCCGAGCTCGCAGCGCTCGAGAGCGGCATCTTTCCGCCACCCGCGTTGCTCGCCGACTGGCTCGGCGGCACGACGTGCGTCGAGGTCGTCGAGACGGCGCACGACTCGCCCGACTGGACCCTCGCCTCGTTCCTCGCGCACCCGGAGCGGGTGCTCGACCCCGATGCGCGCCGCGCGACCTCCGGGTTCGCCCGCATGCCCGAGCCCGTCGTCCGCCGCGTCGTCGCCGAGGTCGAGCGCGACCTCGAGACCGGGGAGTGGGACCGGCGCCACGGGCACCTGCGCCACGCGGACGCGTACGACGCCGGCCTCCGGCTCGTCGTCAACACGCCGGGCTGACCGATGTGAACAACGACCGGGCGTGTGCGACGATCTCGCCGTGGCCTCGTCCGAAGCCCTCCCCGCCGAGGACATCGCCGACGTAGGGCTCGGCGAGTCGCGCCTGCCTCCCGCGCTCGCGCTGCTCGCGTTCATGGCGCTCAACATCGGCGCGCGGATCTGGCTGCCGAACGAGGGCGCCGTGCGCGTCCCGTGGCTCCTGCCCGCGATCGAGGCGCTCCTCCTGGTGATGCTGCTCGCGAGCGATCCGACGAGCCTCGCCCGCCGCGCCCACCGGCTTCACCGCGTCGCGCTCGGCCTCGTGCTCGTCCTGGTGATCGCCGCGCTCTGGGCGACGGCGCTCCTCGTCTACGACCTGATCCACGGCTCCGGCGTCACCAACTCGCCCGCCGAGCTGCTCGCGGCGGGGGCGCTGACGTGGCTCGGCAACAACCTCGCCTTCGCGCTGCTCTACTGGCTGATCGACAGCGGCGGGCCCGTGGCGCGGTCCCGCCGTCCGGAGCCCGTCGACTTCGCGTTCACCCAGCAGATGAGCCCGGAGCTCGCGCCCGCCGGCTGGCGGCCGGTCTTCCTCGACTACCTCCACCTCGGCTTCACGAACGCCACCGCGTTCAGCCCGACCGACGTGATGCCGCTCACGCACCGTGCGAAGTACGCGATGCTCGTGCAGTCGACGGTCGCGCTCGCCCTGTTCGGGCTGATCGTCGCACGCGCCGTGAACGCGTTCAGCTGATTACTGCGCGGGGAGCGCCGAGAGCGCGTCGAGCAGCCCGTCGACCTCTTCGGCGGTGTTGTAGTGCACGATGCCGACGCGGACCGCGCCGTCGGGCAGCCCGAGCCGGTCCATCACCTCGACCGCGTAGTAGTTGCCCGCCCACACCGCGTAGCCCGCGTCGCCGAGGTACTCGGCGACGGCCTGCGGCGTGTGCCCGTCGACGTTGAACGCGAACGTCGAGACGCGCGACTCCATGCCGTTGGCGCCGAAGAGCCGGCAGGTGTCCGGGAGGCCGGCGAGGAACCGCTCGCCGAGCGTGCGCTCGTGGTCGAGGATGAAGTCCCAGCCCACCCAGCGTATGTGGTCGACGGCGGCGACGAAGCCTGCGAGCAGCTCGTGCTGGCACGTCCCCGTCTCGAAGCGGTGCCCGACGGGCTCGTTCGCGGACGGGCGCACCTTGTACGGCCGCCACGACTCGAGCAGCTCGCGGCCCCCGAAGGCGAGCCCCATGTGCGGGCCGTAGTACTTGTACGGCGAGCAGACGAGCACGTCGGCGCCGATCTCCTGCACGTCGATCGGCCCGTGCGGCCCGTAGTGCACGGCGTCGACCCACGCGAGCGCGCCCGCCTCATGCGCGAGCGCCGCGATCTCCGCGACCGGAGTGATCGTGCCCACGGCGTTCGACGCGTACGGGAACGCCACGACGCGCGTCCGCTCCGTCAGCAGAGAGCGCAGATGGTCGAGGTCGAGGCGGCACTCGTCGTCGATGTCCGCGAACTTGACGACGAGCTCCCGGTCGCGCGCGAGCTCGAGCCAGGGCGAGACGTTCGCGTCGTGGTCGAGCCGCGTGCAGACGATCTCGTCGCCCGCCGACCACTCCCGGCCGGCGGCGCGCGTGAGCGCGAAGTTCAGCGTGCTCATGTTGGGCCCGAACACGACTTCCTCGACCGACGCGTTCAGAAACTCGGCAGCCGTCTCGCGCGCCTGCTCGACGAGCGCGTCGGTGCGCCTCGACGTCCCGTACGGCGCGCCGATGTTCGCGTTCGACTCCCGAAGGTAGCCGGCGATCGCGTCGATCACCGAGTCCGGCACCTGCGTGCCCCCGGGCCCGTCGAAGAACGCCAGCGGCTGGCGCAGCGCCGAGAAGCGCTCGCGCACCGCATCGACCGTCGTCAGCACGCTCATTTTTCCGCTCCGGCGCCGGCCGAGCCGGCGCCTCCGCTCTTCCCGAGCTCCGTCGAGCCTACGCTCATGGCGCGCCAACGCTACCTGCTGGGCGCTCCGGAGGGTCCGTCCGACCGCGGACCTAGATTGTCGCCGATGAGGCTCAGGCCGCTCTCGGAGGCCGAGTGCTACGCCCGGTGCTACGGCGCGCATCGCAGCGACCAGGTGAGCGTCATCAAGCCGACCTCGCCGCGGCCCGCACTCGCCGGCGAACAGCTGCGGCGCCTGTTCGAATCGCGCCTCGACGCCCGTGGCCCCGAGCAGGAAGCCGCGTGACGCGCGTCTGCCGTACGTGGACGCGGCGCCGCGCGACCGCCGGCGCGCGCCGGAAACCGGCGCCGCCGCTGCCGAGCTCGTGGGTCTGCACCGCCACGTGGACGCAGCGCGTGCCGCGCTGCAAGCCACGCGGCCGCAGCCGTTAAGCGCCGTCTCAGCCCGACTTGGGCAGCCCCGAGAACGACGGCGTGGTGTTGCCGTGCCCGAAGATCCGGTTGCACCTGCATCCGACGGCCGCAGCGAACCATGGCGGCGCATAGAACGCGCATAGCCCCCGATCGTCGGTCGACGCAGGCGGACCCGCGACTGCTTTAGTCCAGGCTGAGCATGAGCGGCGACAGCATCCGGTCCGCGGTGCCGGACGTGCTTGCTCCGGGGCTGCGCTGCATCTTCTGCGGGATCAACCCGGGCCGCGTGTCGGCGGCCGCCGCGGCGCACTTCGCGAACCCGCGCAACGACTTCTGGCGGCTCTTGCACGACGCCGGCCTGACGTCGCGGCTCCTCGAGCCGGGCGAGCAGTTCGAGCTGCTGCCGCTCGGGCTCGGCGTGACCAACGCGGCGTATCGGACGACGCCCGGCTCCGGCGATCTCCGTCGCGGCGACTTCGACCCCGCGCGGCTCGCGCGGATCGCCGTCGAGCTCGGGCCCCGCGCGATTGCGTTCGTCGGCAAGGAGGCGTACCGCGGCCTCTTCGGCGAGCGCCCGGAGCTCGGCCCGCAACTGCGCACGCTCGGGATGACCGCGCTCTACGTCCTGCCGTCGACGTCGCCGGCCAACGCCGGGGTGCCCTATCAGGAGCGCCTGCGCTGGTTCACCGCGCTCCGAGACTGGCTCGAGCCGTTCGTGCGACGGGCCGTGCGGGCGCTCGTCGTGGACGCCGAGGGCCGCGCGCTGCTCGTGCGCTTCGAGCATCCGGTCAGCGGCGCCGTCTGGTGGGCGGCGCCCGGCGGCGGTATCGACGACGGCGAGACGGACGAGGCGGCGCTGCGGCGCGAGCTGCGCGAGGAAGCCGGCCTCGAGCTCGGCGAGCCCGGGCCGCTCGTGCACGAGCGCGAGCACGTGTTCCCCTGGGACCGGCGGATCATCCGGCAGCGCGAGCGCTTCCACCTTGTCCGCGTCGAGGCGCACGAGCCGGTCCCGACGATCGACCTGCGGCCGGAGGGGGTGACCGAGGTGCGCTGGTGGACGCTTGCCGAGCTCGCGCAGACCGACGAGGTCGTCGTCCCGCCGGAGCTGCAGCGCCTCCTTCGCGACGCGATCGCCGCGGGTCGTCCCTGAGGAGGACGCCGAGATCGACCGCGCGGCCGATGACGCGGGCACGCGGTCGCGGCAGGATCGCGGCATGACGCTCAACCACGTGTTGATCGGCAGCTTCGGCCTCGGTGGGGCGAGGACCGGAGCAGTCGCGGATCGCCTCGAGAAGGCCGCCGCAGCCTTGGGGTGGCTGTCGGCAGCCCGGCTCGGTGACCGCGACGAGAACGGCCGGGGCGTGGGCCGCCTCGCCGCCCGGCGCTCGATTGTCTGCTGACGGTCGACCGCCCGAGCGGTAGGAGGCGCCCACGGGCCCCCCGCCGTGTGCCCTAGCCTGCCCCCGTGATCGGCGTCCTCGTGACGGTGCACCTGCTCGCCGCCGCGGTCTGGGTCGGCGGCTCGACGGCACTCGTCTTCGTCGGCGTCCCGGTGCTGCGCACGCTCGAAGGGCCCGAGCGGGGCCGCGCGATGCGCGAGCTCGGGCTCCGCTGGCGGCCGCTCGGCTACGGCGCGCTGCTCGTCGCCGCGCTCACGGGGATCGCCCTCGCTGCACGCGAGTGGGAGACGGGGCCGGCGTTCCAGATCGTCTTCTGGCTGAAGGTCTCGCTCGCAGTCTGCCTGGTCGGCGCGTCGTACCTGCACAACTTCGTGATCGGTCCGCGCCTGCAGGCCGAGATTCGCGAAGGGCGGCCCGCGCGCTCGCGCCGGACGCTCGTCGTCGTCGGCTGGACGAGTTACGCGCTGACGATTGCCGTGCCCGTGCTCGGCGTCGCGCTCTCGCGCATCGTCAGCTGAGCGCCACAGGCACCGTTGTGTCTCAGCAGGCCGTCTCGCCGACAGGCAGCAGAATGCGGCGTGGCTCGGCCTGCCCGTCGATCCAGACGTCCATTGGCACGCATGCCGCTGGGACGGTGAGCGCGAACGAGAACGGGAACATCGTGAATCGGCCCACCGTGCCGTTGTACGTGCGAACCGGCTGCCGCTCGCGACAGGCCAGGAATCGGACGGCGGAGACGTAGCCTCCTCGGTTGCGCCAGAGTCCCGCCAGGTCGGTTGCCTCGGGGGCGATGGCCAGCGTGATCCGTGCTCGCGCTCGCAGCAGGATCGGTGCTTTCGTCGCATACGGCCACGCGGGGTCGGTCGTGTGCTGGGTCGGCCACCGGACGGTCGGCCAGATCACCAGCGGCCCAACGGTTACGGCTCCTGTCGCCGGCGGCCTCGCAGGACGACCCGAATCGCCGCGCGTCGCGCAGGTGCGCACGTCTGCCGGAATCGGCCTGTCGAGCGACGATGCCGCCTGAGTCGCCGCCGCAAACCCGACCGTAGAGCCCACGGAGAGCGCCAGAACCATCAGTGCACGACGGTTCATACCGCCGACGATAGATCAGGGTCTGCGGGAGGGCTAGTTCGTCCAGCGGTTGGTGATCGGCGTCCGCCGGTCGCGCCCGAACGCCTTCGGGCGGAGCTTCACGCCCGGCGGCGCCTGGCGGCGCTTGTACTCGGCGCGGTCGACCAGGGCGAGCGCCCGCTCGACGACGTCGCGGTCGAAGCCGTCCTCCGAGAGCTCCTCGCGCGAGCGGTCGAGCTCGACGTACGCCTCGAGCACCCGGTCGAGCTTCGGGTACGGCGGTAGCGAGTCCTCGTCGAGCTGGTCGGCGCGGAGCTCGGCGCTCGGCGCGCGCTCGATGATCGACGTGGGGATCAGCTCGCGCCGCGCCCGCTCGTTGAGGTGCTTCGCGAGCCGGAAGACGTCCGTCTTGTAGACGTCCTTGATCAGTGCGAAGCCGCCGGCGAGATCGCCGTACAACGTCGAGTAGCCGACCGACAGCTCGGACTTGTTCCCCGTCGCGATCACCAGCCAGCCGAACTTGTTCGAGAGCGCCATCAGCAGCGTGCCGCGGATGCGCGCCTGCAGGTTCTCCTCGGTGAGGTCGCTCGGGCGGCCGGCGAAGTGCTCGGCGAGGGTGACCTCGAACGCCTCGACCATCGGCTCGATCGCGAGCTCGCGAAAGTCCGTGCCGAGCGTCTCGGCGAGCCGGCGGGCGTCGTTGCGCGTCCCGCCGGACGAGTAGCGCGAGGGCATCGAGACGCAGTGCACGCGGCCCGCGCCGAGCGCCTCGACGCACAGCGCCGCGGTCAGCGCGGAGTCGATCCCGCCCGAGACGCCGATGACGACGTCGCCGAAGCCGTTCTTGGTGACGTAGTCGTGGAGGCCGAGCTCGAGCGCGAGCCGCATCTGTTCGAGCTCGTCGACCTGCGGCTTCGGCTCCGGGTGGCGCACGTCCTTCTGCTTCACGGGCGGCGCGAGCTCGAGCACCTGCACGTCGCGCGGCCTGCGCCCGCGGGCGAGGGCGCGGCGGCGCACGTCGCGCAGCCGGCGTCCGATCGCCGACACGGGATCGACGTCGACGACAAGCAGTTCCTCCTCGAACCCCGCGGCTCGCGCGACCACCCGGCCGTCGTCGTCGATCACGACCGAATGGCCGTCGAAGATCAGCTCGTCCTGGCCGCCGACCGCGTTGCAGAGGACGACGAAGCACGTGTTGTCGCGCGCGCGCACCTGGAGCATCTCCTCGCGCTCGCGGTCCTTGCCGACGTGGAACGGCGACGCCGAGATGTTCGCGACGAGTTGCGCCCCGGCGAGCGCCAGGTCGGTCGCGGGCGGGCCGGGCTGCCAGAGGTCCTCGCAGATCGTCGGCCCGACGAGGACGTCGCCGAGACGCAGCAGCGTCAGGTCGCGGCCCGGGGCGAAGTAGCGGTCTTCGTCGAAGACGCCGTAGTTCGGCAGGTACTGCTTGCGGTAGACGCCGCGGACCTCGCCGTGCGCGAGCACGAAGCAGGCGTTGAACAGGTCGGCGTCGAGCTGCGGCGCGCCGACGAGCACCGTCACCCCGTGCGTGCGCCGCGCGATCTCCTCGACCGCCTGCCGCGCCGCCCGCACGAAGCCGGGTCGGAGCAGCAGATCCTCGGCCGGATAGCCGGTGACCGCGAGCTCAGGGAAGAGGACGAGGTCGGCGCCGTCCGCCCGTGCGCGCTCGAGCCAGTCCGCGATCCGGGCGGCGTTGCCGTCGATGTCGCCGACGACGCTATTGATCTGCGCGAGTGCGAGTCTCATTCGCCTTACGCACATTGTGCAGCGCGCGCCGCCACTGGAAGTAGAGGAACGCGGCGACGAGGAAGAATGCGAACGCCAGCCAGCCGACGAGCGGCGACGAGAGCTTGTTGCTGAGGACGCTGAGGACCGCCGCGACGGCGAGCAGGGCGATCAGCGCCCAGCGGATCGTGTTCGGCCGCCACGACTGCATCACGCGACGGCCTCGGCGATCCCGGCGAGCGACTCCGGGTTCTCGAGCGACGAGAGGTCGCCCGGGTCGGCGCCGAGCGCGGTCGCGCGCACCGCGCGGCGCACGATCTTCGCCGACCGTGTCCGCGGCAGTGCCTCGACGAAGATCACGCGGGCGGGCGCGAACGCCTTGCCGAGGCGCGCGGCCACGGTGTCCGCGACCTCCCGGGCGAGCCGGTCGCTCGGCTCGGCGCCCGGAAGCAGGCAGCAGAAGATCCACGACGTCTCGCCCTTCACCTCGTGCGGCACGCCGATCGCCGCCGCCTCGCGTACGGCGGGATGGTCGATTGCCGCCGACTCGAGCTCCGCCGGGCCGATGCGCTTGCCGGCGATGTTCAGGGTGTCGTCGGAGCGCCCGTGCAGGAACCACGAGCCGTCGGCGTCGGCCGACGCCCAGTCGCCGTGCACCCAGACGCCGGGGATCCGCGACCAGTACGTGTCGACGAACTTCTGCGGGTCGCGCCAGAAGCCGCGCGTCATCCCGGGGAACGGCCGCCGGCACACGAGCTCGCCCACCTCGCCCGTGCCGACCAGCGACGTCCCGTCCTCGCCGACGATGTCCATCGCCATGCCGAGCGCGGGGCCGCCGACCGAGCACCCCTTGATCGGCGCCGTCACGGTCGGCGAGAGGAAGCACGCGCCGACCTCCGTGCCCCCGGAGCAGTTGATCACGGGCACCCGCGACCGGCCCACGTCGGCGAACAGCCAGCGGTAGGGCTCGGGGTTCCACGGCTCGCCGGTTGTGACGAACGTGCGGAGGCTGCCGAGGTCGACGTCGGGGACGCCATGCGGGAGCAGCGCACGCGCGAGCGTGGGGGAGAGCCCGAGCGACGTCACGCGCTCCGACTCGACCGTGCGCCACAGCCGGTCCGCGGTCGGCCAGTCCGGCGCGCCCTCGGCGAAGACGATCGTGCCGCCGAGCGCGCCGGCGCCGACGAGCGTCCACGGCCCCATGATCCAGCCCATGTCGGTGGCGAAGTGCATGACGTCGCCCTCGTGCACGTCCGCCTGATACGCGGCCTCGCGCGCGATCGAGACGAGGAAGCCCCCCTGCACGTGGACGACGCCCTTCGGCGGCCCGGTCGTGCCCGACGTGTAGGTCAGCAGGTACGGCGTCTCCGCGTCGACGTGCACCGCCGGCAGCCGTCCCGGGCGGTGGTCGAGCGCGAACGGCGCCAACACGACGTGCTCGACGCTCGGCGCCTCGGCGCGCGCCTGCTCGACGATCTCGAGCATCGGCACGACACGTCCGCGCCGCGAGGACTCACGTTGTGTGATCACCACCTTCGCCTCGCTCGCCTGCAGGCGCTGCGCGACCGCGGGGGCCGCGAAGCCGGAGAACACCGGCACCTGGATCGCCCCGAGGTGCGCGATCGCGTGCGACGCGACGGCGACCTCGGGCGACATCGGCAGGAAGATCGCGACCCGGTCGCCGGCGCCGACGCCGAGCGCGGCCAGCTCCTCCGCGAGCCGCGTGACGTCGAGTGAGAGCTCGGCGAACGTCAGCCCGCGCCGGCTGCCGTCCTCGCCGAGCCCGACCGCCGCCACCGCGTCGGGACGTCTCGCGGCCCACCGGTGCACACAGTTGTGCGCGATCGAGACGCGGCCGCCGACGAACCAGGTCGTCCACTCGGGGCCGCGCGACTCGTCGACGACGCGGTCCCACGGCGTCTCGAACTCGAGGCCGAGGTCGTCGACGACCAGCGGCCAGAACCACTCCGGCTCGGCCCACGAACGGCGCACGAGCTCGTCGTAGTCGGCGACGCCCGCGTGCCGCAGGAGGCGGGTGACGTTCGCATGCTCGACGGTCGCCTCCTCCGGGCGCCAGACGAACTTCGAGGCGTTCACGACGACAGCCTACGCTCGACGCGGGCCGGTTAGCGTCTGCTAACTTAGTGCCCGCTAACTTCAGCGACCGGAGGGGATTCTCGCATGAGGCAGCGTTTCGTGACGCCGGAGAACAAAAAGTGGTGGACGCTCGCCGCCGTCTCGGTGGGCCTGTTCATGATCATGCTCGACAACACGGTGGTGAACGTCGCGCTGCCGTCGATCCGCCGGTCGCTCGGCCTGTCGCTGTCCGAGCTCGAGTGGGTCGTCGCAGGCTACGCGCTCACGTTCGCCGCGTTCATGCTCACCGGCGGCAAGCTCGCCGACCTCCTCGGCCGCCGCCTCATCTTCATGGCCGGCCTCGTCGTGTTCACCGGCGCCTCGCTCGCATGCGGTCTCGCGCCGAGCGGCGGCTTCCTGATCGGCGCGCGCGTCGTCCAGGGCTTCGGCGGCGCGATGATGAACCCCGCGACCCTCTCGATCATCACCGCGACGTTCCCGCCGCGCCAGCGGGGGACCGCGATCGGGATCTGGGCCGGCGTGTCGGCGATGGCGCTCGCGATCGGGCCGCTCGTCGGCGGCGTCCTCACCGAGCACGTCAACTGGAACTGGATCTTCTTCATCAACGTCCCGATCGGGATCGCGGGCCTGATCACCGCGCCGCTCCTGATCGACGAGACGCGCGACACCTCGCACGAGCAGCGCCCCGACGTCCCGGGGCTCGTCTCCTCCGGGATCGGGCTCTTCGCGCTGACGTTCGCCTTCATCGAGGCCAATAGCTACGGCTGGACGTCCTGGCAGATCCTCGGCGCGTTCGCGCTGGCGGCGGTCTCGCTGGTGGTGTTCGTCGTGCTCGAGCTGCGCCAGCGGCTGCCGATGATCGAGCTGAGCCTGTTCGCGAACCGGACGTTCAGCGGTGCCAACGTCGCGATGCTGTTCGTCGGCCTCGCGATGTTCGGGACGTTCTTCTACGTCTCGCTCTACATGCAGAACGTGCTCGGCTACTCGCCCGTCCAGGCGGGCGCGTCGTTCCTGCCGATGACGCTGCTGATCATCGTGATCGCGCCGCAGGCGGGGAGGCTCTCCGACCGCTTCGGCTCGCGCTGGCTCGTCGGCGGCGGGATGGCGCTGCTCGCCGTGATGCTGTTCTACTACTCGACGCTCGGCGCGAGCGAGGGATTCTGGTCGATCTTCCCGGGGCTGATCATCGGCGGACTCGGCATGGGGTTGACGATGACGCCGACGACCGCCGCCGCGATGAGCGCGGTCCCGGTCGCCAAGGCCGGCGTCGGCTCGGCGGTGCTGAACTCGGCGCGGCAGGTCGGCGGCTCGCTCGGGATCGCGGTGATGGGTGCGATCGTCGCG
The DNA here is from genome assembly GCA_036557145.1 of Gaiellaceae bacterium. Taxonomy (GTDB): domain Bacteria; phylum Actinomycetota; class Thermoleophilia; order Gaiellales; family Gaiellaceae; genus PALSA-600. The sequence goes on along the minus strand of DATBIC010000132.1, from coordinate 5,065 downwards.
TCGGGCGTCGACTCGGCGCTCTCCTCGGGGAGCAACCCGACGGACGCCTTCCTGCACGGCTTCCACGACGCGCTGCGCGTGGCCGCCGTGCTCGCGCTCGCCGGCGCCACCGTTGCAACCGTCGCGATCCGCAAGGTCGAGCACAAGCACGTGCCCGAGGCGGAGGGAGAGCCGGCGCCTGCGATCGAGGTTGCATGACCCAGACCCGGCAGCGGCTCACCGCCGGTGAGCGGCGGCAGGCGGTGCTCGACACCGCGTGCCGCGTGTTCTCGGTGTCGAGCTACCGCGGCGCGACGACGGCGGAGATCGCACGCGAGGCTGGCATCTCCGAGCCGATCCTCTACCGCCACTTCGGCTCGAAGCGCGACCTCTACCTCGCGTGCCTCGAGCGGGCGTGGGCCGACCTGCGCGAGCTGGCCGAGGCTGCGGTCGCCGAGAGCCCAGAGACGTGCCTCGGGGCCGTGGCCGATGCGTTCATGGCGAAACGGGCGAAGATTCGCCTGATCGACCTCTGGATCCAGGGCCTGAACGAGGCGGACGACCCCGTGATCGCGAAGGCGCTCCGGCGGCAGATCCGCGAGGTGCACGACTTCTGTACCAACCTGATCGAGGACGGCCAGGCCCGCGGCGCCGTCGCCGCCGACCGGGACGCGGCCGCGGAGGCCTGGATCTTCGTCGCCGGCGGCCTGCTCGTGACGATCGACCAGCGGCTCGGCGGGCTGCTCGGGGGCGACCTCGAGGCGGTGCGCCGCGAGCGGCGCCGCTGGATGCATCCCGACGCGACCGCCTAGAAACCGAGCGGAAAAAGAGGAAGAGCCCCGGCTGCGGCACCCGGGGCCCTCCTGGTCAGGCGGTGCGCCCGCTTCGGACGCGATTCCGAACCTACGGCTCTGCGGCCCAGACGTCTGTTCGGATCTCGCCCTGCTGGCGCTCCCCCTGCACGTCGACCTGGCGTCGGCTTCGGTGCAAGGTGGCCTCACTGTACGAGGCCCGAGGCGATCTGTCAAGTACCTTGGTCAAGTGATTCGGACCTGCTTTACTTGACCTGTGACTGTCGTCGCTATGCCCCTTTTGAGGGATGTCCCAAAGTGGGGATTGCGGCCGAGTGAAGTGTTGGTGACACTGAGCGCCCGCCCATGACCGCCAAGTCGACCCAGACCGCCCGTCCCGGCGCGCCGCGCGTCCCGCGGCTCGGCGAGCGGCTGCGGCAGCTGCGGATCGGCGCCGGCCTGACGCAGGGCCAGCTCGCGGGCGACCGCTTCTCGAAGGAGTACATCTCGCAGATCGAGCGCGGGAAGACCCGGCCCACCACCGAGACGATCGAGTGGCTCGCGCTCCGCCTCGGGGTCGACAGCTCGTTCCTCGAGAGCGGCGTCTCGGCGGACGAGCGCGCGCGGGCGGAGACGATCCTCGCCCGGGCCGACGCGCTCCTCGACGAGCGCAGGTACGAGGACGCGCTGGCCGAGTACGGCAAGGCGCTTCCCGCCGTGCTCGGGACGGGCGCGGTCGAACTGCACGTGCGCGTGCTGAACGGCGAGGGCATCGCCCTCGCGCAGACCGGCGACGTCAAGGGCGGCCTCGCCCAGCTGGCGGAGGCGCGCGCGCTCGTCGAGCGCCCGGAGTTCTCGGACGTCGACCGCGCCGAGGTGCTCTACCGCATCGGTGTCTGCCGCACCCTGCTCCAGAGCATCGCCACCGCGGTGGCGCTCTTCGACGAGGCGCTGTCGCTGGCCGACAAGTCGGGGCTCCCCTGCGACCAGCTGCGGCTTGCGATCTTCGCGTGGCGCTCCCGCTGCTACCGCCGCCAGCGCGACTTCGAGGCTGCGCGCGAGGATGTCGAGCGCGCGCTCGAGCTCGCCGACGCGATGCAGGACAGCCGTGCGCTCGGGCAGGCGTACTTCCAGGCGTCGGTCCTCGCCGAGCGCGACGGTCACTGGGTGCTCGCCCGCACCTACGCGGAGAAGGCGAAGGCCCAGTACGAGGAGCTCGCCGACCGTCAGAACGTCGGCCGCCTCCTCAACAACCTCGGCGGGCTCAATTTCCTGCTCGGGAGGCCCGAGCAGGCGGTCGAGCACCTGAAGCACGCGTTCTCGGTGGCGCTCGAGACGGGCCACGACGACGACGCCGCGAAGGCGGTGTCCTCACTGGCGCAGGTGCACCTGCGCACCGGCGACGCCGTGCGCGCCGAGGAGCAGGCGCGCCACGCGCTGCAGCTCCTCTCCGAGCGGAAGGACATGCTCGACGAGGCCGGCAACGCCCAGCTCGTCCTCGGGCGCGCGCTGCTCGACCAGGGCCGCCTCGACGAAGCGGAGTCCGCCCTCGCCGGGGCCGAAGACCTGCTCTCCCAGCTCTCGTCCGCGTCCCACCGGGCCGCGGCATGGATCGCTCAGGGCGACCTGGCGACGACCAGGGGCGACGAACGGCGGGCGGCGGTGCTCTATCGCCGCGCGGCCGAGGCGCTCCAGGACTTCCGGTTTTAGAGGAAGGAGGTGTTCTCTGTGGCAACCAAGCTGGCCTTGCTGCTCCGCCGTCGCGGCACGCTCGTGTTCGCGCTGGTGGTGCTGGCTGCCGTCCTCGGGACCGTTCATGCAACGAACGTCCACGCCGGCGGCTTCGGCTTCTGGGATGGGCCAGCGTAGGAAGTGCGCCCCTCCCATCCGACGTCGTGCCAGTTGGGGAGCCGGCACCGACCTTCACGTAGGGCAGCGTCCGTCACGGCCTTTCGGTGCCGTGAGCCCGGCGAGCAGCCCTCGTCGATTCGAACTCCATCCGTCGACCGGCCCGGTCCGAGCCGTCGTCAGGCGACGCGGTCGCTCGACCCGACCCGTTCGATCACGACGGACGGGATCCGCGCGCGCGGCGACAGCCGCAGGCACATGCGCACGACCTCGGCACAGTCCTCGGGCTGGATCATCTCCTCGCCCGAGAGGCCCGACCACTGCGCCATCGGCGTGTCCACGAAGCCCGGGCAGAGCGCGATCGCCCGCACGCCGGCCCCGTCGAGCTCGGCGTTCAGCGAGCGCGTCAGCGCGATCACCGCCGCCTTCGTCGCCCCGTAGACGGTGAGGCCGGGCGTGGCGGTGGTGCCTGCGATCGAGGCGACGTTGACGACCCAGCCGCGGCTCGCCTTCAGCAGCGGGATCGCCTCCCGCGTGACCAGCAGCAGCCCGCGCAGGTTCACGCCGAGCTGCAGGTCGACGTGCTTCGTGACGAGCGACTCGCTCGTGCCAGCGATCCCGATGCCGCCCGAGTTGACCAGCACGTCGAGCCCGCCGCAGCGCTCGTGGTGCTCCGCGACGATCCGGATGCAGTCCTCCTCGCGCGACAGATCGGCCTGGATGCCGGTGGCGCCGAGCGCGGCCGCGGCCGCCTCCACCTTCTCGCGCGTTCGCGAGGCGAGCGTCACCTCGAAGCCCTCGTCGCGCAGCATGCGCGCGATCGCGAGGCCGATGCCGGACGAGCCGCCGGTGACGAGTGCGCTGCGCACCGGTTGCCGACCCTAAAGGAGATCCGGCGCCGGGTGCGAAAGCAGCAGGCGTACGTCGTTCCTCTCCCCCTCGCGGCGACGGCCTCCCTCCGGTCGTCGCCGCACTTTTCTCTCTCTACAGTTTGGTGAGACATGAAGCTCACCGACCTCGCGACCGCCGGCGGCTGCGCGGCGAAGTACTCGGCGGCGCGGCTCGAAGAGCTGCTGCGGGGATTCGTCCCGGCCGAGGCCGAGAACCTGCTCGTCGGGCTCGACCCGAGCGACGATGCCGCCGTCTACCGGCTCGACGACGACCGCGCGCTCGTCTTCACGATCGACTTCTTCCCGCCGATCGTCGACGACCCGGAAGCCTTCGGGGCGATTGCCGCGACGAACGCGCTCAACGACGTGTTCGCCATGGGCGGATCGCCGCTGCTGGCGCTCTCCGTCGCCGCGCTGCCCGAGGAGCTGCCGCTCGAGACGGTCCGCGCGATCTTCGACGGCGCCGACGTGCAGGTGCGGGCCGCGGGCGCGGTGCTCGCCGGCGGTCACACGATTCGCGATGCGGAGCCGAAGTACGGGCTCGCGGTCGTCGGCACCGTCAGCCCGGACGGCGTGTGGACGAAGAGCTCGGCGCGGCCCGGCGACGCGCTCTATCTCACGAAGCCGCTCGGAACGGCGCTCGTGCTCGGCGGCGCGCGCCGTGGCATCGCGTCGCTCGACGACGCGATCGGCTGGATGCGAACGCTGAACGGCGCCGCCGCCGACCTCGTCCGCCGTGTGGGGCCGAGCGCGGTCACCGACGTCACCGGCTTCGGGCTGGCCGGGCACGCGCACGAGCTCGCCGTGCGCAGCGGGGTCCGCGTGCGCCTCCACGCGTCGCGGCTGCCGTCGCTTCCAGGCGCGCTCGCTGCCGCACGCGACGGGGTGTCGACGGCGGGGACGCGCGCGAACCGCGAGTACGCGCCGCTCGAGCTCGGCGAGGTCGCGCCGGAGCTCGTCGAGCTCGCCTACGACCCGCAGACGGCGGGCGGCCTGCTCGTCTCGCTCGCCGCCGAGCGCGGGCCGTCGCTCGAGGCGGAGTTCGCCCGCGCCGGACTGTTCCTCGCGCGGATCGGCAGGGTCGAGGCCGGGTCCGGCGTGGCGCTCGCCTGATCGACGTCCAGTGCCTGGCACCTTGGTGCCAGGCACTTGCCCGGCGGCCACGGATACAGTGGCAGTCATGAGCGTCGGCGCGCAGTCGCTCCGTCGTGCGCGCAGCCTGGCGCTGTCCGAGACCGCGTTCCGGCGCTTGGCGCTCGCCAACGTGGTGATGCTGGTGGTGATCGTCGCGACCGGTGCGACGGTCAGGCTGACCGGCTCCGGGCTCGGGTGCGAGCACTGGCCGGGCTGCCAGCCGCACCACTTCGAGCCGCGGAGCTTCCACAGCGACATCGAGTTCGGGAACCGCGTCGTCGCGTTCTTCACCATCCTCGTCACCCTGGCGACGATGGCCGGCGCGTGGCTCGCCGGCCTGTCGAGGAGCATCCGGCTCGTCGCGGTCGTGATCTTCGTCGGCACGCTCGCGCAGGCGCCGCTCGGCGCGATCACGATCCACTA
>DATBIC010000131.1:0-5779 GCA_036557145.1 Gaiellaceae bacterium | reverse complement strand
CGTGCCGGGGAGCGTCCAGCTCTCGGCCCGAGCGGCAACGTCCACGGGCGGCTCGGTGGCGATCCCGTCCCGCTCCTCGGCGACGGCCGCGAACACCTCGGCAAGCGGGACGCGGTCGGCCTCCTCCGCCGGGCGAACCCGGAACGAGTCGTCGGGCATCCGGTTGCTCCGGCGGGTCGGCCCTCAGCCGATCTGCTGGGCCAGCTCGACGATGATCCCCTCCGGGCCGCGGAGGTAGCAGAGGCGATAGCTGTCCTCGTAGCGCTCCACGCGGCCGACGAGCTCGGTGTCGCAGGCCGCCCGCAGGCGAGCCACGGCGGCGTCGATGTCGTCGACTGCGAACGAGACGTGGCGGATGCCGGGGGCATTCGCCGGAGCGTGCGGGTCGCCGCCCGGGCCCGGCGGGGCGTGGAACTTCACCAGCTCGAGCCGTCCGTGGCCGTCCGGGGTTTCCATCATCGCGATGTCGGCGCGGACCCCCTCGAGCCCCACGATCCGGTCGACCCAGTCGCCCTCGACCGGCCCTTCGCCCTGCAGCTCGAGCCCGAGCTCGAGGAAGAACGCCGTCGCCGCTGCGAGGTCGTCGACCACGATGCCGACGTGCTCCATGCGTCGGACAGGCATACGCGCGACGGTACACGCGACGAGGCGCCGTCAGAAGACGAAGCCGTACGGCTTCAGGTTCTGCTTCGCGATGCGGCCGTGCGAGACGGTCACCGAGAACCTGCGTCCGGTGGGGCTCGTCTCGCTGTAGACCGCGCCCGTCGACGTCGGTGCGATGCGGATGCGGCTGTGTGCGAGCGCCGGATAGGCGGCGCGCACGTCGCGAAGCAGCGCGTTCCCGTGCTCGCGCCGAAGCGTGTGCATGCGGCGTGAGCGGACGAAGAGCGCGAGGTCCCGTGCGGCCGCGCGGTCGGCGAAGTAACGGCGGCCGGCAGCGGACAGCGGGATCTCGACGGCGGCATGGTCGCCGATCGGGTCAGGCCATCTCCGGCCGAACGACGCCTGCACCTCGCACCCGTCGAGCGGCCTGCCGACGCCGCTCAGCGCGAAGCCGACCGACGGCGCGAAGCGGCCGCCTTCGCCGTCGCCGCGCACCGTGAAGATCCCGAACTCACGGGTCAGGCGGAAGCACGAGTAGCCGGCGCTGTGCCCGTCGAGCCGCCGCAGGACCGGCGTCGTCCCCGTCTGCGTGAACTGCACCGAGCCGTTGCGGCCGACGACGACGGCGAAGCCGGCAGCGCTGCCGCGTTGGACCGGCTGCGCCGGCGGCACGGGTGGTTGCGTGGGCAGAACGCGGGCCGCGGGCGTGCTGATGTGCGGCGGGAGGCGCGGATGCGGCAGTGGAGCATGGGCGAAGGGGAAGCTCTGGCCGCCGAGCATCCGTCCGTGCGCGTCGTAGAGGCGGAGCCGTAGCAGCCGGTGCGCCTTCGTCCAGTGCGCGACCGGGATGTCGTAGCTGTAGAAGCCCGCCGCGATCGGCTTGCTCACCCAGACGAACGGGACGTCCGCCGACGTGCCGTCGGCGTAGCTCGCGACGATCTTCGTCGCCTGCGGCGCGGTGATGTCGCCGCCGACGCGGATCACGAGCATCGACGCGGGGACGTTGGCCGACTTTCCCATCCACGTCACGCCGAACCGCGCTCGCCGTCGCTGGGCTGCGGTCTGCCGGCAGCCCCCGAACGCGTGCTCGAACGTGTAGCAGTAGCCGCCGCGCCGCGTCGGAGCGACCCAGAGCTTGCGTGGATGGCCGGCGACCGAGAACGTCGCGACGACCCGCGCCTGCGACGCGATCACCTCGGGCGACAGGCTCGGCGGGGCACCGAGCGACAGGTCGAGGAACTGCTTCTTCACCACGTTCGGCGCCGACGCGCTGTTCGCGAACGAGACGTTCTTCCTGCCGAGCAGGTCGAGAAGCAGCCGCTGCACACCGAAGGCGGGCGTGGCGAGCACGCCGATTGTCAGTACGAGCACGGCGGCGAGCGCGAGCAGGGCCCGACGGCGCGGGCGGCGGCGGCGCGCGACGACACCCGACCGACGAAGCACGTCGTCCCAGTCGGCGCGCTCGTCGACCGGCGGCACGAGCCGGTCGAGCCCCTCTCCGAGGAGAAGCTCACTCATCGCGGCGCCTCCACGAGCGAGCGACGGAGCGAGGCGTGCGCCTTGTGCAGCGTCGCCGCGACCGTGCCGCGGTCGACGGCCGTCGCCTCCGCGATCGCGCGGTAGTCGAGGTCGGCGTAGTGGCGCAGGAACAGCATCAGCCGCTGCCGCTCCGGCAGCGACGCGACGGCGGCGCGCAGCTCGGGCCACTCCTCGGCGTGTCCGTTCCCTGAGCCCTCGGGTGCGGCGTCGAGCGGGGCGACGTGAGCGCCACGCCTGCGCTCGTCCGCGCACACGTTCACGAGCGTCCGCCACAGCCAACCCTCGACGCTGCCCTCGCCGCGAAAGCCCGCGCGCCCTCGAATCGCGCGCGCGAACGACTCCTGGACGGCGTCGTGCGCGCGCTCGGGGTCGCCCACGAGCGCACGCGCAACGCGCGCAAACCGTTGATAGCGCTGCCGGTACACCGCTTCGAGCTCCTCGATCGTCACCACGACGCTTTTCTCCCGTATGACGCGCGGCCGTCCCGAAACGTTTACCCGGGATTCGCGAACCGCGGCAAGGTGGGCGCTATCGTGGCGCAGTGCTCGGAGCGAAGATGCGCTCGCGGATCCCCGCGCCGTGGCGGCGGGTGCTCGACTGGGTGATCACGATTGCGGTTGCGGTTGCGATCGTGCTCGTCTTCGAGGCGGAAGTAGCGAAGCCGTATCGGATCCCGTCGGAGTCGATGGAGCCGACGCTCCACTGCGCGCGCCCGGCCGTCGGATGCGAGGCGCGCTTCTCCGACCGCGTGATCGCGTGCGAGCTGTGTTATCGCTTCGGCGATCCAGAGCGCGGGCAGATCGTCGTGTTCGACGCTCCGGAGGCGGCCGCCGAGAAGTGCGGCGCCGCGGGAACGTACGTGAAGCGGCTGATCGGGCTTCCCGGCGAGACGGTGCACGAGGACGGAAGCGGCCACATCTGGATCGACGGGAAGGAGCTGCACGAGCCGTACGTCATGGCTGCCGCGCGGGCGCAGGACGTCTCGTTCCGCGACCGCACGTGGCGCGTGCCCAAGGGCGAGTACTTCATGATGGGCGACAACCGCGGCAGCTCCTGCGACTCGCGCATGTGGGGAGCGGTGCCGCGCTCGAGCCTCGTCGGGCCGGTCGTGCTCTCCTACTGGCCGCCCACGCGTCTCAACTTCTGGGCTCCCTGAGCCGCCCGGCCGGCCGCTCCGGCGTAGAATCTGTACATGCTTCGCCGCAGGGGCACCGCCACGTTTGCCCTGCTCGTGCTGGTCGCGGAAGTCGTCGGGCGCAGTCTGACCGCCCGCGTCGACCGCGCGCTTCACGTGGCGCCGCTTGCGCCCACCGACACCAACTACTACCCGTTCCTGCTCGTCGGGCTGAAGGCGGTCGCCGCGCTCGCGCTGGCGGGACTGCTCGCGCGCCTGGTTCGCGCCCGCGCCGCTGCCGAGGCGGGCGAGCGGCTGCTCGACGCGATCGGGCATCGGCACCGTCCGAGCTCGCCGCGTTTGCGCCCAGGATTGTCGCCGCGCATCTGGCTCGCGTCGTTCTCGGCGACGTCGCTCCTCTACCTCGTCCATTCCGATGCCGACAACGCCGCCGCCGGCCGCTGGGCCGTTTTCGCCCCGTGGCTGCACAGCTACGCGCTGCCGGTGTTCGCGGGCGTGTCGGTCCTCGTCGCCGTTGCGTGGCGCTTCGCCCGTTGGCTCCACGAGGTCGAGGACTACGCGTGCCGGACCCTCGCCCGGGCCCGCCGCCTCCTCACCGCTCCGCTCGTCCTGCCCCTGCGCCGCGTGCGCGCGGCGGGTGACGCCGCGCCGCGCCGCCGTTTCGGGCTGGCGTTCGAGTGCCGCCCGCCTCCGCTGACCGCCTGACCCGCGGGCACATCCCACCGTCCGCGGGCGACCGGTGTCGTTCCCGACCTTTCGCGGAGGAAAAATGCAGGGTTCGTACGCACATCGTCTTCCGGCCTCGCGCACCCGGCGCCGCAGCCCGCGCGCGCAGGTCATCTCGCTGCTCGGCCCGTTCACCGCCGCCGGCGGCGTGATCTGGGCCGTGATCCAGCCGTACCGCTTGACATTGCTGCACCCGCACGGGCAGGGCTTCTGGTGGCTCGTTGTCGAGCCGCCGCTGCTCGTCGTGCTCGCCGGCATCGTCTTCACCGTGGTCGTCGCGCGGCCGCTCCTCGCCGATCTGGAGGCGCACGATGCTTCCACGGGCTGAGATGGTGCACTGGCTGTTCGCCACGGGGATCCTCCTGGTCGGCCTGTGCCTGCTCTCGGAGGCGATCGTCGGCAGGGAGGTCTGGCGCAGCCGGCCGTGGCGGCGCTACCTCTGGCCCGGGCTCGCGTTCTCGCTCGGCGTCCTGCTCTGGCCGGTGATGGCGTTCTTCACCAACTCGTCGATGCACATGTACGCGCACGGCTCGTGGGCGGAGGTGCTGATGCTCGCGGGCGGCGCCGAGCTCGGGCTCGTGCGCGGGCGGCTCAAGTCGCCGCTCTGGCGGCTCACCTGGCCGCTCGCGTTCGCTGTGACGGGGATCGCCTTCATCGTCCACGAGCAGAACCCGTGGTTCTTCGCGCGCTCCGCGTTCCTGCACCACCTACTCGGCTGGACGTTCCTGCTCGCGGCGCTCGTTCCGCTCGCGCTCGTGTGGCGGCCGCGCTCGGCCGTGCTGCAGTCGTGCTTCGCGCTGTCGATCGTCGTCGTCTCGGTGATGCTGTTCTGCGACCGTGACGTCGCACCGGTGTTCGGCCACCTGTCGCCGCTTGCAGGGGCGCCGCACCGATGAGACGCGTTGCCGTCATCGCGCTGGTCGTACTCGCGTTCCCCGCCGCGGCCTCCGCGCACGCGACGCTGCGATCGACGCAGCCGCACTTCGCCCGGGAGCTCCAGCGCGGCCCGGCGACGATCGTGCTGCGCTTCGACCAGGAGGTCGACATCCTCCCGAACGCGATCAAGGTGCTGAACACGAAGGGACGCGACTTTGCCGGCCCGGCGCGCGTCGACGGCACCACCGTGGCCGCGCCGGTGCAGCGTCTCCCGACGGGTGCGTACACGGTTCGCTGGCAGGCGATCTCGGCCGACTCGCACGTCGTCTCCGGCGTGTGGACGTTCGGCGTGCGCGTTCCCGCGCCGCCGGTGACCGAGGCCTACGGGGCACAGGGGCCAACCGACACGGAGGCTGTCGTCCGCTGGATCTGGTTCCTGGGGCTCGCGCTGACGATCGGCGCGCTCGGGTTCCGGCTCGTCTGCCTGCGCGGCCTCGACGTGCCGCGGGCGCTCGACCGGAAGATCGCGGTTGCCGCCGGGCTCGGCTGCGTCGTCAGCCTGCAGGCGGGCATCGCCGCGTTCTCGCTCCGCGCCGAGGACGCGCTGCAGCTGCCGTTCGGCAAGTTCCTGTACGGCGACCTGTCGCCGATGGCGCAGACGCGCTTCGGCGAGGCGTTCGTGACGATGACGCTCGGGTTCGCGCTGGTGCTCGCGCTCGTCTACCTCGCGTGGCTGCTCGACCGCGTCGTCTTCCTCGTGCCGGCGTTCGTCCTCTCGCTCGCGTTCGTCGCGGGGCTCTCGTTCTCCGGCCACGACGCCGTCGATCCTGGCTCGTCGTGGAAGACGGAGATCGCCGACTGGGTGCACCTGTCGGCGGCCTCGCTGTGGATCGGCGGCCT
>DATBIC010000130.1:0-1759 GCA_036557145.1 Gaiellaceae bacterium | reverse complement strand
TGCAGCAGAAGCTCGTCGCCCGTGCCGAGCAGCTGCGGATCGGCGCGCCCTGGGAGGACGACACCGAGATCGGCCCCGTGATCAACGAGGCGGCCGTCGACAAGATCCATTCGTACACGGAGATCGGCGTCGACGAGGGCGCGAAGCTGCTCACCGGCGGCGAGCGGGTCGAGGGCCACGGCTTCTACTACCGCCCGACCGTCTTCGCGGAGGTCGAGCCGCAGATGCGGATCGCCCAGGAGGAGATCTTCGGGCCGACGACAGCGCTGATCCCCGTCGACTCGTTCGACGACGCGCTTCGCGCGGCGAACAGCGTCGAGTTCGGCCTGTCGTCCTCGATCTTCACGCGCGACGTCAACAAGGCGTTCCGGGCGATGCGCGATCTCCAGACCGGGATCACGTACATCAACGCGGGCACGACCGGCGCCGAGGTGCATCTGCCGTTCGGCGGGATGAAGCAGACCGGGAACGGCCACCGCGAGGCCGGGCAGGCGGCGCTCGACGTGTTCACCGAGTGGAAGTCGGTGTACGTCGACTACAGCGGCAAGCTGCAGCGCGCGCAGATCGACAACGTCGAGTGACGCGCAAGCTCGTCGTGTTCGTGCCGCCGTCGGCGCTCGACGCGGTGCGCGACGCCTTGTTCGCAGCCGGCGCCGGGCGGATCGGCGGCTACGAGCGGTGCTCCTGGTACACGGAAGGCGTCGGGACGTTCCGCGGCGGCGAGGGCACGAGCCCCGTGATCGGTGAGGCCGGCCGCGAGGAGCGCGTTGTGGAGCTGCGGCTCGAGACCGTCTATCCCGACGACGCACACGAGCGGGTCGTCGCGGCGCTGCGGGCGGCGCACCCGTACGAAAAGCCGGCCTTCGACGTCTACCAGCTCGTCGCGTGACCGTGCGGCTGTTCACGGACGGCGGCGCGCGCGGGAATCCGGGACCGGCGGCCTACGCCTACGTGATCGAGGACGAGGACGGCGTCGTGCTCGCGCAGCGCGGCGAGACGATCGGCGTCGCGACGAACAACGTCGCCGAGTACCGCGCGCTGATCGAGGGGCTCGTGCGTGCGGCCGAGCTCGGACTTGCTCACGTCGAGGTCGTCTCCGACTCGGAGCTGATGGTGAAGCAGATGCGCGGCGAGTACCGCGTGAAGAACGATGCGCTCCGCGAGCTGCAGCGCCGGGCGGCGCGTCGCGCGCGCGAGGTGGGGGAGGTCACGTACACGCACGTGCCCCGCGCGCACAACGAGCTCGCCGACCGTCTCGTCAACGAAGCGCTCGATGCCGCATGAGCGTGCATCCGTTCCGTGCTGCGGTCGAGGCCGGCGACGACGCGGCCGCCGTCGCGACGCTGTCGCCGGACGTCGTCTTCCGCAGCCCCGCAGTCCATAAGCCGTACGAAGGCCGCGACGTCGTCGCTGCACTCCTCGGGGTCGTCGGGCAGACGTTCGAGAACTTCCGCTACACGAACGAGTGGCGCGACGGCGACACGACGATCCTCTTCTTCGAGGCGTCGGTCGGCGACCGCGACCTCCAGGGCGTCGACATCCTCGAGCACAGCGAGGACGGGCTGGTCGAGCGGTTCACCGTGATGGTGCGGCCGCTGTCCGGGCTGCAGGCGCTGGCTGCTGCCGTGGCGGCGCGGCTCGCCCCGTAGGGCGCCGAACGGCCGCGGCTATACTTCGGCCGCTTCGCGGATGTAGCTCAGTTGGCTAGAGCGTCTGCTTGCCATGCAGAAGGTCGTGGGTTCGAGTCCCATCATCCGCT
>DATBIC010000129.1:0-4616 GCA_036557145.1 Gaiellaceae bacterium | reverse complement strand
ACGACCGCGCCGTGCGGGACCTTCGTCCGCAGGGCGTGAACGAGCCGCGGCGGAAGCGCCTGCCGATCGGTCGGCGTCTGCGCGCTCCAGTGCCAGGCACCGTGCGCGGCGATCGGGACGGCGAAGCAGAGGACGGCGAAGGCCCCCAGCCGGTGGTGCTCGCCGAGCGGGCGCTTCCGGAAGACGATCGCGGCGATCAGCGCAGCCGCGCCGCCGAAGAGTGCGACCCACGTCGCGAACGCGGGACCGCCGTGCGTGAGCCCGTATTCGAAGTCGCCCGGCCAGAGCCGCTGCAGCACGACCCCGCCGGCGAAGGCAACGGGGAGCACCAGGACCGACCGCGCGAGGAGCGCGAACGCACCGGCGAGCGCGAACGGCAGCGGCGCGAAGCCGGCCGCTCGGCGCGACTGCGAGAGCGACACCGCGTCGGAGAGGTGCACGAACAGCCACGGCACCTCGAGCAGCACGAGGACGAGCAGCGTGCCGCCGAGCACGAACGCCACCCACCTCCGCGGCCACGCGAGCGCCGTGAACGGCAGCAGGAGCAGCGCCGCGACCGCGACGGCGCCGCTCCGCCCGAAGAGCTCGGGCGCCACGCGATAGTGATGGTCGCTCGTCACGACGAGCTGGTCGGCGTACTGCCGCAGCGCCCGCGCCTGCTCGACGGCCCTCGGGTCGTGCGACACCGTCTCCTCGACGATCGGCCGGAGCCACAGCAGCGCCAGGCCGACCGGCACGACGGCGGCCGTCAGCGCCGGCAACCACTCGCGCCACGTCCGCGGCCGGAGCACCGCGTACGCGGCAAGGGGAATCAACACGAAGAGCGCATACGTCGGATGGACGAGCGCGAGCGCGCCGAACACGATCGCCAGCTCGGCGCGCGCGCGCCACGAGGGCGCGGAGAAGAAGAGCACGATCACCGCGGGAACGAAGAGCTGGCGCGCGGCCGTCGCGGGCTGAGCGAGCGCTGCATAGGCGCCGCCGTGCGCCGGCCCGAAGACGAACATCGCCAGCGTCGCAAGCAGCACGGACGCACCGGCCCAGCGCTCGCCGAAGACGACGGCGCCGGCCTCCCAGGCGAGGGCGCAGGCGAGCGGAGCGAGCAGCGAGGGCTCGTGGCGCACGACCTCCCCGGGATCGACCCCGGAGGCCCACGCGACGAGCGCGAGAAAGCCGTGCCAGAGCGGGAAGGCGTAACCCGGGTGGAGCCCGCCGTCCTTGAACTCGTCGACGGTGCGAAGGTGCAGGTCGCCGAGCACGACGAGCTTGCGCACACGCGCCTCGTGGAAGAGGCCGTCGCCGGTGACGGCGCTCGCGGCGGGCCAGAGCAGCCAGCCGAGGACGACGCCGAACAGCCACGGCCAGCCGGCGCGCACGGAGAGCTCGTCGGCAGAGAGACGGCGGCGGCGCGCGAGCCCCGTAACGACGGCGGCGACGAAGACCACTCCGAGCACGGCCGCCGCGAGCCGGACCGTCCCGTGCACCGTGAACACGACCGCCCAGGCGACGAAGACCGCGGCCGCGGCCCACGCGAGCAGCGACGCCGCCGAGCGGCGGCCGAGCGCGGCAGCGACCGCAGCCCCCGGCGCCAGCACGACGATCGTGCCGAAGGCGAGCCGGAGATACTCGGTCATGCGAGCAGTGCGCCGACGTCGCCCGACGCGAGGAACCGGGCGCCTTCGCGATACGTCGCACCGCGCGCGCCGCGGAAGACGAGCCCGCGGACGCGCAGCGACCACAGCAGCACGCGGCGGGCGCGCTCCGCCTGCCCGCGCCCGCGATGCTTGTCGAGGAAGCGAAGCTGGCCGCGCAAGTTCTCGACGTACAGACGGCCGCCGTGTGTCGCCCCGCCGACGTGGACGACCTCGGCCTGCGGGTAGAAGAGCACCCCCCACCCGGCGCGCCGGAATCGCGTCAGCCAGTCGACCTCCTCGCTGAACATGAAGAACGACTCGTCGAAGAGCCCGACCTCCTCTGCGGCGGCGCGCCGCACGAGCAGCGCCGCACCGGAGAGCCAGTCGACCTCCCGGACCGACGCGTGGTCGAAGCCGCCGAGGTAGAGCGGGTTGAGGAGCGACGAGCCGGGCGCGAGCTTGCGCACGCCCGCGTACTCGGTCGTGAGCCGCCACACGGTCGGCTCCGCACGAGCCGAGCGCTGCAGCGTCCCGTCGGTGTTCGAGAGGCGCGGCCCGAGCACGGCCGCTTCCGGGTGCGCGTCGGCGAACGCGACGAGCCGGTCGAGCGCGTCGCCGACCACCCACGCATCCGAGTTGAGCAGGAAGGCGTACCGGCCGGTCGCGACGCGCATGCCGGCGTTGTTGCCGCCGCCCATGCCCCGGTTCTCCTGCTCGACGATGCGCACGTCCGGAAAACGGTCGTGCACGAGCTCGAGCGTCCCGTCGCGCGAGCCGTGGTCGACGACGGTGACGTCGTGACCGCCGACCGACTCGAGGCAGCGCTCGACCCACGGCAGCGCGTCGAGGGTGACGACGACGACGGAGACGTCAGGCTGCGGGGCCATCCGACACGACCGATGGGCGGCGCCGCACGTTCTCCCAGAGGATGACACCCAGCCCGGGAAGCGAGAGCACGAGCGTCAGCAGGAAGAAGAGGAACCCGCAGGCGAAGGCCTGGTCCGCGTCGACGCCGAGCTTGCCGAGGAAGCTCACGAAGAACGCCTCGCGGACGGCGAGGCCGTTGATCGTGAACGGCACGAGCATGACGAGGAACAGCAGCGGCCCGAGCACGATGTACGGCAGCGGCGAGAGGCCGATGCCGACCGCTCTCCCCGCCGCGTAGATCGCCAGGATCCGCCCGATCTGGACGACGAGGGTCGCAGCGCAGACGACCGCGAGCGTGCCGACGTGGTCGCGATAGCCGTGGATGCCCTCGTAGACGGCGCGCGCGATGCGCTCGACGCGCAGCCGGCGCGCGAGCGGCACGGCGAACACGAGGTGGCGGCGAACGGTGCGCGAGAAGAAGACGACGCCGGCGATCAGCGTCCCCACCACGAACAGCAGCTCGATCCAGAGATAGGCGCCGATGTCGTAGCGGCCGATGGCGAGCAGGAACCCGACGCCGGCGAGAAGCAGCGTGATCGCGCCGCCGAGGGCACGCTCGAGCAGCACGGAGCCCGTGATCGGCGTGATCTGCCCCGGGTGACGCCGCGACGTCTCGTAGATCCTCGACGCGTCTCCGCCGACGGACGTCGGCAGCACCTGCCCGACCGCGTAGGAGACGAAGTACGCGCGCGTCAGCCACGCGAAGCCCTCGTGGATACCGCGTGCGCCGAGCAGCTGCTGCCATCGCCACGCCATCGGCGCGATCGTCACGAGGATCAGGAACGCGGAGACGGCGACCCAGCCCGGGTCGGCGCTGCCGAGAATGTGCAGCGTCTGGCCGATGTTGATCTTGAAGACGATGTAGCCGATCGCCAGCGCCGAGACGGCGAGCGTCGCGGCGAGGCGCAGCCTCGGGCTCATCCGCAGAAACGCGCGTGGACGCGCCGCAGGGCGGCGATCGCATCGCGGACGTCGTCGTCCGAGTGCGCCGGCGAGAACGGCAGCGACAGCACTTCGGACCCCGCACGCTCGGTGACGGGAAGCGGCGGCTGCCGCCGAGATGCGTGCCCGCGGTAGGCGCTGAGCAGGTGCACGGGCAGGAAGTGGATCGACGTGCCGATGTTCTCGTCGGCGAGCGCCTGCTGGTACTCGTCGCGCGTGGCGCCTGCAGTTTCCGCGTCGATCCTGATCACGAAGAGGTGGTTCGCGTGGGTGTCGCGCGGGTCGCGGCCGACGACGGTGATGCCGTCGAGGCCGCCGACGCCTTCGCTGTAGAGCGTGTGATGGCGGCGGCGGATCTCGCCGTGCCGTTCGACCTTGTCGAGCTGCACGAGCGCGATCGCGGCGAGGACGTCGGAGAGGTTCGCCTTGTAGCCGGGGACGGCGATGTCGTAGCGCGAGCCGTGGCCGCGGCGCATGACACGCAGGTCGTCGAGCGCCGCCGCGAGATCGTCGCGCGACGTCGCGATCAGGCCGCCCTCACCCGCGGTGATGTTCTTCGTCGCGTAGAGCGAGAAGCACGTCGCATCCGCGATCGAACCGACCTTGCGGCCGCGGTAGCGCGCCTCGGCCGCGTGCGCGGCGTCCTCGACCAGCGGGACACCGTGAACGAGCAACGCGTCGAGATCGGCCGGCTGCCCGTAGAGGTCGACCGGCAGGATCGCCTTCGTCCGCTCGCCGATCAGCTCGGCCACCCGCGCGGGATCGATGTTCAGCGTCTCCTCGTCGACGTCGGCGAAGACCGGGATCGCGCCGCAGTGCACGATCACGTTCGCGGTCGCCGGCCACGTCAGCGAGCTCGTGATCACCTCGTCGCCGGGGCCGACGCCGAGCGCCACCAGCGACAGATGGAGCGCCGCGGTGCACGACGAGACGGCGAGCACGTGAGTCGCGTCGAGGTAGTCGCGCATCCGCGCCTCGAGCTCGGCCGTCCGCGGGCCGGTCGTGAGCCAACCCGACCGCAGGGTTTCGCTCACCGCTGCAATCTCGTCCTCGCCGACGGCGGGCGGCTGAAAACCGAGGAACGTCGCGCGGCGCGTGGCTTCCACGCGGGCA